>JBGFRZ010000033.1:0-18926 GCA_041694835.1 Ignavibacteria bacterium | reverse complement strand
AGAAAATTCAGAAATTGAAAGAACTGTCAGCAATTTTTCAAACATAAATTGCTAAACCTACCGGCTAAATGGCGCTGGCTTTGCTAAATACTGACTTTTTCAACACTCTCATTATACAAAAGCGGTTGATTCTTGCCGACGCGATACAAGAATGAATAAAATTTTATTGTCCAAGCCACTCCAAAATTTTAGCGGATATTAAATCAGCGTTTAGATGGAATTTCTTTCTCAACTCATTCTGGTTCCCGTGCTCTATGAAAATATCCGGCAACGCTATGTTCAATATCTTCGCGCTTTTTTTTCTGCTTATCAAAAACTCATTCACGGCGCTGCCCATGCCCCCGATTATCGTATTTTCCTCGACGGTGACTATCCTGTCGGTTTTTGAGACAACATCGAGAATTGTTTTTTCGTCGAGCGGCTTTATAAATCTCATGTTTACCAAGCCCGCGGAAACGTCGCTTTTTTTCAGAATATCAGCGGCCGCCATCGCCTCATTGAAGCAATTCCCTATCGAAAGGATAAAAACATCGTTCCCTTTTAGCGCAACCTCGGACAATCCCGCATCGATGTATCTGAAATCTTTTCTTACTTCCGCAAGACCGCTTGAACCGCGAGGATACCTTATAGCGACAGGCTTGCCCCATCTGAAAGCGGAGTAGAGCATGTCACCAAGTTCGTTTTCGTTTTTTGGAGAGCATACGATAAAATTTGGAATGAGTCTGATATAAGATATATCATAAGCCCCCTGATGAGTCGCTCCGTCCTCGCCCACCAATCCCGCCCTGTCTATTGCAAAAATTACGGGAAGATTGTTGAGCGCGACATCATGGATAAGCTGGTCGAAAGAACGTTGCAGGAAAGTCGAGTATATGGCGCAGACAGGTTGAATGCCCTCGGCGGCAAGTCCAGCGGCGAAAGTGACGGCATGCTGCTCAGCTATTCCGACATCGAAAAATCTCTCGGGGAACTCTTTTGAAAACTCCACAAGCCCTGTTCCGTCGGCCATAGCAGCGGTTATGGCTACGGCCTTTTTGTTCTCTCTGGCGATTCTCACAATCGCGTCCGAAAACGCTTGAGTGTATGAAATGCCGGTTGAACAGACGGCGGGTTGAGGGGCGACGGGGGCGATGCCGTGATACTTCGTCGGCTCGCCTTCGGCGGGGGAGTGACCCTTCCCTTTTTTCGTGACAAGATGAAGAAGTATAGGGCCGTTCATTTTCTTGACATTGCTCAAAATTTCAACCAGTCTTCTTATGTCGTGGCCGTCGACCGGACCGAGATAGGCAAATCCTAACTCCTCGAAAAGCATACCGGGGAAAAGAAGCACCTTGAACCTTTTGGCCACCCTCAAAATCTGTGAACCCCAGAAATGAAGTCTTTTAAAGAACTTTTCTATCCTGTTCTCAAACCTCTTGAAACTGCCCGCCGTGAGGAGTTTGGCGAGATAGCCCGCGAAAGCCCCGACCTTGTGGGATATGAACATCTCGTTGTCGTTTAAGATAACAAGTATGTCCTTCCTAAGATGTCCCGCATTTTGAAGCCCCTCGAAAGCAAGTCCGCCCGTCATTGAGCCGTCACCTACAACGGCGATGACCTTGTAGTCCTCGTTATTTAAGTCTCGGGCCGCGGCAAGGCCAAGCGCCGAAGAAATCGCTGTCGAGGAATGTCCGACCGTGAATGCGTCGTACTCCGACTCTCCCCTGTTGGGAAAACCGCTTAAACCCTGATAACTCCTCAAAGTTGAAAACCTCTCTTTTCTGCCGGTCAGGAGCTTGTGGGCATAGACCTGATGTCCCACGTCCCAAACTATCTTATCTTTCGGGGTTTCGAAAACATAATGGAGCGCTACTATGAAATCCACAGCGCCCAGACTCGACGCAAGATGTCCTCCGGTTTTCTCGGTAGTTTTTATTATGAGTCGCCTTATTTCCTCAGCGAGAAGTTCAAGTTCACTAACGGAAAGATTTTTCAAATCGGATGGATAATTAACCCTTTCGAGAACCATCTCAATATGTCCTTTCCACGATAAAGTCGGCCAAATCGCAAAGAACTTCACCGCCTTTAAATCTCTTAAGCGAAGCTTTGGCCTTCAATACGCAGTCCTTCGCCATCTCCGACGAACTTTCGACGCCGTAAATCAAAGGATAAGTGAGTCTTTTGTTTCTGATGTCCGACGCCTCTTCCTTGAAGTCTAGCAAATCATCCGCTATCTGGAAAGCGAGACCTATATTTCTTCCGTAGGATTCAAGCGCTTTTATCTGATTTTCTTGTGCTCCGAGCACCATTGCGCCGAGTTTCGAAGAAAGCTCGATGAGTTTAGCGGTTTTGTTGATGTGTATTTCATCCAACAGCCTTTTAACCCTCCGACCATTGAAATTTTTTATCCCCGAACACTCTAAATCGAGAACCTGTCCGCCGACCATTCCGTCTTTCCCGACCGCCATGCTCACTTCTTTAACAATTTCAGCCGACAGGCGGGCACGGACTCTGCTTATATTTTTTCCAAGAAGCTCAAAAGCATATGTCAAAAGAGCATCGCCAGCAAGGAGTGCTATGTCTTCCGAGAATTTTTTGTGGCACGTCGGTTTTCCGCGCCTGAAGTCGTCGTTGTCGATGGCAGGGAGATCGTCGTGGATGAGAGAGTAGGTGTGAATCAACTCTACGGCGCAGGCGCTCTCGATTACATCAGCCGTCTCCCCGCCGCAGATTTCCGCCCCGGCTATTACAACTATAGGTCTTATTCTTTTTCCTCCGGAAAAAACCGAGTAGCGCATCGCGTCATAAAGCCTGAAAGGCGTTTTTCTCGGCAAAAATCCTGAAAGGGCATCATCTACAATTTTTTTCCTCGAAGAAAGATAGGCGAAAAGCGCACCGCCTTTAGTTGTCCTTTTCATTTCTATTCGCTTCGCTCACCTTCGACAAACGGCTTTGCGACAAGTTTGTCTTCTTTTTTGACAAGTATCTCTATCTTTTTCTTTGTCTCATCAAGCTTTCCGGAGCAAAATTTAACAAGCCTGACGCCTTCTTCAAAAAGCTTGAGGGCGTTTTCAAGCTCGACATCTTTATTGTCGAGCAGTTCGACTATCTCTTCGAGTCGTTTTATGGCATCTTCAAATTTCTGGATTTCCTTTGACATAATCTCACCTCTATATATGACGCAAGATATAAATTTCCTAAGCTAAATATCGTTATCAGCGATTTTTTTTACCGCGGCGATAAACGAGCCCTCTTTTAACTTTATCCCGACTTCGTCGTTTAATTTTACATCTTTTGCGCTTTTTAACAAAATTTTTTCAGGAAGCTTCCATACTATGGAATAACCCCTTGAAAGTATGCTCAACGGCGACAGATTGTTCAGGGCAGAAGATATGGCATTAGTACGGTGTTCGTTTGAAACGATGTGCCCCGACATGCTCCTTTTAATGTGAGAGTAAAGAGCGTCGAGTTTCAGAGTGAAGAATTCGGCTATTGACGACGGCGACAATGTCGAGAGGCTTTTTTCGAGCGTCTCCAGACAGCGGCTTCTGTCAGTTATCATTCTTTGCACTTTCTCAGACAACTCGACAGAAAGGCTGTCGATATTCTGTTCGTATTCCAGAAAATACTCGAAAGGATTTCTGAGATATTTATTGCTTCTTATCATCTTAAGCTTTTCCGAGTAAAAATTAGACATATGAGAGATTTTTCCCTTCAAAGCAAAGTAAAGACGTGAGATTTTATTTTCGATATCGATTTTATTTTTTACCGCAATCTCGGCTGCCGCCGAAGGGGTTGGCGCTCTGACATCGGCCACAAAGTCCGCTATCGTAAAGTCTATCTCGTGTCCGACGCATGATATGACCGGTATTTTAGAGTCAAATATTGCCCTTGCGACGAGTTCCTCGTTGAAAGCCCATAGGTCCTCGTAACTTCCCCCGCCGCGACCAACAAGCATAACATCAATGTCGGGTTCATTTTTATTGAGATATTTTATGGCTTCAGAAATTTCATATTTAGCGTTATCTCCCTGGACACTGACGGGATAAATCAGTATGTGAACATTGGCGAAGCGTCGGTTTATCACCGTCAATATGTCCTTTATGGCGGCGCCGGAAGGCGAGGTCACGAGCCCTATCTTTTGGGGCAGCATAGGGATGGTTTTTTTTCTGGCATCATCAAAGAGACCTTCTTTCTGAAGCTTTTGTTTCAGCTGCTCAAAAGCGAGTTGAAGAGCGCCCTTGCCCCTGGGCTCTATGCAAGAGAGCACGAGCTGATGCTTTCCACTTTTGAGGTAAAGGGAAATTCTTCCCCTTGCAATTACCTTGAGACCGTTGTTAAGTTCGAATTTGTTTTCGTTAAAATTAAAAAAAACCGCCTGTATCTGCGAGTTATCGTCTTTCAGCGAAAAATAAGCGTGGCCGGATTGATGAAGATTCCAGTTCGATATCTCGCCCTCGACCCAGATATCGTCGAAATTCGGCTCAAGTATCCTTTTTATGCTTGAATTGAGTTCCGTAATGGTGTATATTTTTTTATTCAATGCTGACTCTTTTGATTGAAATTGCGCGCCCTGTTTTGTCGTCGATTTCGAGTTCAACGCCCTGAAATATCGTTTTCCCCCTTGCCACACTAAAACGATATGGTATGGCGGTAAGATATCTTTTTATAATAACGTCCTTGTCGATTCCTATGACGCCCTCGGAGGGGCCTGTCATTCCGGCATCGGTTATGTAAGCGGTCCCGCCCGACATTATCTTTTCATCCGCCGTCTGTATGTGCGTGTGGGTGCCGATGAGTGCAGTTACTCTTCCGTTGAGAAAGTAAGACATCGCCACTTTCTCTGAAGTTATCTCCGCGTGAAAATCCACGATTATCGTATTAACTGTTGGGTCTATGTTTTTCAATACTTTGTTTATCGTCTGGAACGGACAATCCGTAAGAGGGAGATAAACCCTGCCCATAACATTTACGACCGCGATCTTTGCGTTGACCATGTTTGTGTATATTTCAAAACCTTTGCCGGGGCAGGGAGAAGGATAGTTCGCAGGCCTCAAAACCGGGGGGCTGTCAATGACATCAAAGATTTCCTTCCTATCGAATGTGTGATTGCCGAGCGTCAGGACATCCACGCCGTACGAAAGGAGTTCGTCGGCAACTGCAGCGGTAAGTCCGGCACCGCCGGCAGCGTTTTCCGCATTTGCTATGACAAAATCGTAGTTTTTGGGATTTAGATTTTTTTTAACCGTTTCTCTGCCCGCTTCTCCGATAATATCTGCGATGAATAATACTTTCATAGTAGTTGTGGATAAGGAACAAAATTAAGAACAATATCAGAGCAGTATAACACAACTGCACAAGGCATAAGAGCACAAGTCAGAGGACGGAGGACAGAGGAGAGAGACGAGAGGAGAGCGGTCAGAGGACAGAGGACAGAGAACAGAGGACAGGGGACAGAGTGGCAGAGCACAAGTGCACAAGAGCACAGGGGTACAAGAACACAAGTCAGGGCAGCAGAGCAGCGGTGGCTCGTGGCTCGTTTCCTCCAGTCACCAGTCACCAGCCACCATCCACTATTCGCTATTCTCTCACCTCTCGCCTCTCACCTCTCACCCCTCATCTCTATCCTCTATTCTCTCTTTGCTCTTTTCACTTCTTAATCCTGATAACTTACTCCTTATTATTTTGGGCTCTTCTCCAAATGTTGTTGTAACATTGGGTAAGGATTTTGCAATACCGCTATGATGTATGATGAAATTGTTGAAAAACCCATCTTTTTCACTTAAAGGGCAGTTTCTTAACGGTTAAAAGTTTCAATCAGACCGCAAAACTCCTCGCTTTGCTCGTCGGACATTGCGGTCTAAACGATTTCAACTTTTAACCTAAAACTGCCAAATCGTTCAAAAGATTAAGGTTTTTCAACGGTCTCATGATGTAAAAACAAAGTATTTTCGCTCATTCTCGTCCCGATAAATCGGGAGCGGGGTAATCAAGTGTTCACACTTGATTAAGCCCGCTCAAACATTTTGTTTTTATACGCACAACAAAAAATGGAGAAGACCCTTATTTTGCGACTTCCTGAGTCCTGACCTCCCTTATCACCGTAACCTTTATCTGTCCGGGATAGTCAAGTTCCTGTTCAATTTTTTTTGCAATATCTTTTGCAAGCGACTGCGCCTTTTCATCCGATATCTCCTCAGGTTCGACGAGAATCCTTATTTCCCTTCCCGCCTGAACGGCAAAGGCGCTTGAAACACCCGTAAAAGAAGTCGCTAAATTTTCAAGCTTCTCTATCCTTTTGATGTAGTTTTCGACAGATTCTCTTCTGACACCGGGACGGGCGGCGGAGATGGCGTCGGCGGCCGCGATGATAAACGCTTCGACGCTCTCGGGCGTAGATATCCCTTCATGATGCGATAGTATGGCGTTGAGCATCTTCTCCGATTCGTTGTATTTTTTGGCGATGTCTGCTGAAATCTGATGGTGGGTCCCTTCAACATCGTGGTCGATGGCTTTTCCAACATCATGCAGCAGTCCCGCCCTTTTGCAAAATAAAACATCGGCGCCGAGTTCGCTCGCTAATGCCCCCGCCAAAAGAGAAACCTCAAGGGTATGCTGGAGCTGGTTCTGCCCGTAGGAAGTCCTGAATTTGAGTTTCCCCAAAAGTTTAAGTATCTCGGTCGGCAGGCTCGGCACACCAGCCTCGAGGGCGGCCATCTCTCCCGTCTCTTTGAGTATGTTTTCCATGTCAAGTTTTACTTTGGCAACCACCTCTTCTATCCTTGCCGGATGTATCCTTCCATCGGCTATAAGCCGCTCGAGCGATATCCTGGCTATCTCCCTCCTCACTCCGTCGAAAGCCGATATGGTTATGGCTTCGGGGGTGTCGTCGACTATCAAATCAACGCCGCTCGCCTGCTCGAATGCCCTTATATTCCTTCCTTCCCTGCCTATTATCCTTCCTTTTATCTCGTCACCCGGCAGAGGGACGGTCGTTACGGTTATGTCTGCCGTGACATCCGCTGCCATGCGCTGTATGGCTATCGCTATAATTTCTCTTGCCTTCTTTGAAGCATTCTCTCTCGCTTCATTTTCTATAAGCCTGATGGTAGAGGATGCCTCTCGCCGCGCTTCATCTTCCATCATACCCATGAGCGTTTTTCTCGCTTCATCCTGCGTTATCCCGGATATCTTTTCAACTATGGCCGACTGCTCCTTCTTTTTCCTTTCGATCTCCTTGTTCTCATCCTGAAGAGCTCTTTCCTTCAACGCTATTTCGCGTTCTCGCGAAGAGATATCTCTCTCCTTCCTGTCAAGTATGCCGTGCTTCCTGTCGAGGTTTTCCTCCCTATGGTGTATTCTTCGCTCCCAGCTGTGGAGTTCAGACTTCTTCTCTCTCGCTTCCTTCTCGAACTCGATGCGTTGTTTTTCGAGGGTATCTTTTACACTTAATATAGCATCTTTCTTATGTGCCTCGGCTTGCACCTTCGCTTCATCTATTATTTTTTTCGCGATCGCCTCGGCCGAGTTTAGATTGAAATGTGAAAAAAGCCATCTTAACAGATATCCTATCAAAACCCCAAAAACCAGCGGGATTATCACAGCGATGCTTATTTGCATTTTTCTTCCTCCTAGGATAATTTTAGAGAATAGCGTATAGCGGATAGCGGATAGAGGACAGAGGACAGAGTGGCAGAGCACAAGTGCACAAGAGCACAGGGGCACAAGAACACAAGTCAGGGCAGCAGAGCAGCGGTGGCTCGTGGCTCGTTTCCTCCAGTCACCAGTCACCAGCCACCATCCACTATTCGCTATTCTCTCATCTCTCACCTCTGACCTCTCACCTCTCATCTCTCATCTCTCGCCTCTATTTTCACGACACCCTTTTCGGTCACTATAGTTCTAACGGGAACATCGTGCGGTTCTCTCGAAATTCTGTCAACGAGATATTCGCTATAAATAACGCCTACACGTTTTTCTGCACGGATCTTGCTTAAAAACCTGTCGTAATATCCCTGGCCGTAGCCGAGACGATGTCCCTGACGGTCGAAAACCAGTGCGGGGACTATGACAAGATCCACATTAGCCCGACATTTCCTGACAGCGTTTTTATTTGGCTCTAAAATTCCGAACTTCCCCATTGAAAGATCTCTTTCAAAGTCCTTTATTCTATACACTTCAAGTTTCTTCCCCGAGACCTTGGGAACGAAAATATTCTTCAACCCGATATCTCTTTTTATAATCGTTACCGTGTCTATCTCGCCTTCTTTTGATACGAAGAACATTATATTCTTCGAACTTTTATAGAGCTCAAGCTTCCTCAATTTTTCGTCTATAGCGGAAGAAATCTTTTTTATCGCATTTGACGAGAGATTTTTTCTGTGAGAAAGAACCCTACTTCTTAATTTTTTTTTCTCCTCTCCAGAAATCAAGTCTTTTTTTGATTTCCTTTTCATATCCTATTTCCTTCGGAAAATAAAACGTCTTGGGCAAGGGCATGTACTCCTGCACAACAAAGCCATGGGGGTATTCGTGGGGATATTTATACCCTTTCCCGTGCCCGAAAGACTTGCTGTCGAGCGTGGCGTCTTTAAGATGCGGCGGAACATCTCTTTGTGGTCCGGTTTCGACTTCATTCTTGGCCGATTCCATTGCCTCATAGACGGCGTTGCTTTTGGGCGCGGTCGAGATGTATATGACCGCCTCGGTCAGCGGGATTTTCGCCTCGGGAAGTCCTACAAATTCAACAGCATTCAAAGCCGAGATTGCCACAACCAGCGCTTGCGGGTCAGCCATACCGACATCCTCCGCCGCGCATATAACGATTCGTCTCGCTATAAACATAGGGTTATCGCCGCTAGAAAGCATCTTACTCATCCAGTAAACAGCGGCGTCCGGGTCGCAACCGCGCATCGACTTGATGAAAGCGGATATATGGTCATAATGCGCGTCCGATGCCTTATCGTAAACGAGGGGCTTTTTCTGTATAACTTCGGCCGCTGTTTTTATGTCAATGCGGATTATGCCGTCTTTTGTGGTTTCGGTTGTCTCGGCGGCTAGCTCAACGGCGTTTAGCATACGTCTGGCATCACCAGCGCTGTTTTCAATGATGAAATCCTTAGCATCATCTTCAATCCTTATGTCTTTTGCGCCGTAGCCTCTTTCGTCTTTTAACACCGCCTCCATTATTTTTCTCAGAACATTTTTTTCAAGCTTTTTGAACTCAAAGATGTGGGTTCTGGAAAGCAGAGCTGAATTTATGTAAAAAAACGGATTCTCCGTAGTTATTCCAATTAAAGTTATAATCCCTTTTTCCACATCTGGAAGAAGTGCGTCTTGCTGGGTTCTTGTGAAGTGATGGATTTCGTCGAGAATGAGGAGTGTTTTCCGAAATTTTACGGAAAGTAGATACCTGGCTTTTGATATGATTGTTCTTATCTCGCCCACGCCTATGGTAACAGCATTCGCTTCTATGAATTCGGATTTTGTAAGTCGCGATATAAGCTTCGCCGCTGCCGTCTTTCCTGTTCCGGAAGGACCGTAAAAAATAGCTGAACTGAGCTTGTCGGAGATTGCCGCCCTTCTCAAAAACCTGCCTTCGCCAAAAAGTTCTTCCTGCCCGAAAAACTCGTCGAAACTTTTCGGAACGAACCGCGCTGCAAGCGGCATCGTTTTCTCGTCAATCTTCGCTTCTTCGCCGAAAAGAGCGTCCATAAAAAATTAGCCCCGCGATGCCGCTACTTTAATCGGTTATAGTCCCTAAAATATACGTGGGTGTCAGGACACTCCTACCACGGCAGAAGTATACCTTATACGACTCCCTGTACGGAACTTGTAGGTCTTAACCAACAAAAGTTACACGAACATCGCAGGGCAAAAACAGCGAAATCATTCGAGGGCTGAATCTAATATCAGACACAGCTCCGAAATCTTATTTTCCGCTTCATTGATGAACTTTCTATATGAATCTCTGTTCTTGCAAAATTCATGCTCAGCCCAGAGATTGGCCATTATCGCCGTTTCCGCCGTATCCACGACGCCGTCAAACTTCTCTACACTATCAAGTCTTCTTAAGACCTCATTCGCTACGGCATCGGAATAAAGAGGGTTGTCCTCTTCTCCTTCAAGATTTTTTTTATATTCTAAACCTTTATATCTCACCCTTAAAATCATATGCCCGCCGCTTCGATTTTTTTATAAATTTTTTCAATCCTGTTTTGAGTCCATATTCTGTCTCTCATGAGTTTTTCGTTCTCGCTTATCAGAAGCCGCGACTGCTTGTTTTCCTCCCTCAAAAACTCCAACTCGGACTTCAGCGCATCCCTCTGGCTTTTGAGGTCTTCTATAAATTTCGCGGCGGCTTTTACCTTATGAGACAAAGCCATCATGCTTTGCTTCAATGAATTTATTTTCGCTTCAAAATCTTCCACAACATCTCCAATAAATAGATTACAATATTTGGCGCTAAAAGTCAAGTTTTAATGTTTGTATTTTTTAAGGAAAGTTCTTATGGGAAAGATAAATTAAGGTGTCATCGGTAAAAACCGGAGCGGTGGTCAACGGTAATTGTCGGACAGCAACTCGGGGCAGAGAATCTTGGCACAAACGTTTCGAATTTCTTATCGCATCTTTTACATTTGAAAATCATTATTGACATAAATTATATCTCCCTGAGCCTTACCGAAAATCTCGTGGCAAGCTCATCAAATAGTTTGTCATATATGGATTTCAGCTCCTCGCCCATTAAAGTCTTTGATGGATGCCTTAGGACTATCCTTATCGTCATGCTTACTGTATCGCGCGGTATTTTCGAATGGTCTCCCCCCTCGAATACGTCCAGAAGTTTTATTTCATCAAGAATCTTCTCGTCTTTTTCGAGGATTTCCCTGACGGAGTTTGCAAAAAACTTCCATCCGAGATTTTTTGGCACCAGAAGGCAGACATCCCTCACACTGGACGGAAAAACCGAATATGGATTGAATCGCTCCGTTTTTTTCGGATTGCTGAAAATCGGTTCAAGTTTTATTTCAGCCCACCATACAGGTTTCTGTGTCCCTGAGTTGCAAGCAATCATCTCAGAGACCGCACCTATATACCCGAGGCTCTTGTCCCCACTAATGATATTGAAATCCGATTTCATATACTTGCGAGAAGGAACGACTGTCGAATAATCAATCGTCAGTTCCGATATATCATAGATTTTCTGAACGATATCCTTGAGATGGAAGAATCCGGCTTCAACCCCCGTCTTTCTCCAGTTCTCGCCGAAAATATTGCCGCTGGAAAGAATGCCGAGGCTTAAGTGTTCCACTCCATCGTAAAAGACCTCGCCTATCTCGAAAATCATCTGGTCAGAAGAGCCGTTGTTGTAGTTTGATACGAAATTCTCCCAAAGCTCGCAGAAAAGCGATGGTCGCAAGATAACCATGTCGGGCGAAACCGGATTCGCAACACTAAAACACTTCGCCCTATCGAAATACTCCGCCCATTTTTCCGCGACGAGCCCGTAGTTGGCGGCTTCGCTGAAACCCAGGTGATTCAACAAATCCTTTATTTTGTTTATCGCGCAAAAGCGCTCGCATCCAGCCGAAGACTCCGTTTTTATCGCATGAAATGCCGGTTTTGATTCGACATTGTCGTATCCGTATATTCTTACTATCTCTTCTATGACATCTTCCGGAACGGAGATGTCCTCTCTGAAATAAGGAACGCCCAGGGTAACGAATTCTTTTTTTTTATTCTCAATTTTGAAAGAGAGTCCCGAGAGTATTTTTTCAACCCTGACATCGGATATATCAATGCCGGTGCGCTTTTTTATCTTTTCATAGAAAAGGACAATTTTTCTCCCGGCGGGAGCCTCGCCTCGATCAGACTTCAAGAGCGCCTTGCCAAGGCCTGCTTTTTCGATTATGGCTAAAGCCATACGGCAGGCCATCTCGGCGCGATTGAAAAACATTCCCCGCTCAAACCTGTATGAAGCGTCAGTCGAAATATTCAACCGCTTCCTCGTATTAAAAACGGATTTTGGGTCGAAGACTGCCGACTCAAGAATTATTTTTTTTGTTTCCCCGCAAACCTCGACATTTTCGCCTCCGATGATTCCCGCTATAGCCACCGGCTTTTTTTCGTCGGCTATCACTATGTCGGAGGTCTCAAGTATATAATCCTTCCCGTCGAGCGCCTTGAGCTTTTCTCCTTTCAACGCTTTCCTTATACGAAGTTTTCCGCCGGAGAGCTTTTCATAATCGAAAGCATGGAGCGGGTGGCCCAGGGCGAGCATACAATAATTTGTGATATCGACTATGTTGTTTATAGGGCGTATGTCGCAAGAAATAAGCCTGCTTTTTATTCGCTCGCTCGACGGTTTTATTTTTATGTCGTCCAATAGAACCCCTATATATCTGGAGCAGATTTCCCCCGAAGAAACATCGGCGAGCGTCTCGTCGGGAGGGATTTCAAACGATGCAAACTCTGGGGCATTGACGGCTCTAGTGAGCTTTGCCGAAAGCTCCTGGGCAATTCCCAGATGAGAGAGTATGTCGGGTCTATTCGGGAGGGTTTCTACCTCAAAGATGTAATCCTCGCCATATAGCGACGATAAATCTTTTCCAATATCGGCATCTTCGCCTAGAATCATTATGCCATCCGACGACTCGGTTATGCCAAGCTCTTTCTGAGAGCAGAGCATGCCATCAGAATACACCTCTCTGAATTTCATCTTCTTTATTTCGACGCCGCCTACTTTCGAGCCTATTTTCGCAAAAGGAACCTTCTGTCCAACTTCTACGTTTGGGGCTCCGCATACAACGCTATAATTATTTTTTCCGTCGATAACCTCGCAAAGCGACAGCTTGTCGGCATTGGGATGTTTTTCTTTTTTGAGAACCTTGGCAATCACGATGTCGTTAAAGTCGTAATGAGTTTTTGAAAAAGTCGTCTCAAATCCCAAATTGGTAAGTATATCGGCGAGCTCTTCGGGGGGCTCTTTTATCTCAATGAAATCCTTAAGCCAGTTGTAAGATATCTTCATTTCTCTAATTCGCTCACACCTGATAAATGAGATTATTGAAAAAGTTCTTCTACCACACAAGACGCAAAAAAATGTGTAAGAAATTTTTTGCAACAAAGCACAAGTTTTGTAGTTGCAGACCTTGGTCCGCACAAGTGCACAAGGCATAAGAGCACAAGTGCACAAGTCACTGTAAATCCCCCTGCTTCGCTTCCCCCTAAATCCCCCTTTTATTCCCCCTTTAATAAAGGGGGGGAGGGGGGATTTAGAGGGATTTTTCGTGATTTCTAACTTTCGTGCTTTCGTGGTAAAGTTTTTTCTCTGTGTTCCTGGTGCCTCTGTGGTGAATTTTAGCGAAGCGTCAGTGAACCTTAATTTAGAACTGCCTCAAAAATCTGATGTCGTTTTGATAGAAAAGCCGCATGTCGTCTATGTTGTATTTGAGCATCGCGAACCTTTCGACCCCCAAGCCGAACGCATAACCCTGAAACTCTTCGGGATTTATGCCGCAGTTTTTAAGGACGTTCGGATGGACCATCCCCGCCCCGAGCATCTCTAGATATCCTGAGTTTTTGCAGACCCTGCAGCCGGCGCTGCCACACATTAAGCATTCTACATCAACTTCGACAGAAGGCTCGGTGAAAGGAAAGAAGCTGGGTCTGAATCTTATCTTCAACTTTTTTTTGAAAAACCTGCATACGAAAATCTCAAGAATACTTTTTAGGTCCGAGAGATTCGCCGTTTTATCGACACAGAATCCTTCCACCTGGTGAAAAACGCAGGAGTGTGAGGCATCCACCGCCTCGTGTCTGTAAACCCTCCCTGGCGCTATGAACTTCAGAGGCGGGGAGGAGTTGGCCATTACCCTTATTTGAACAGGGGATGTGTGGGTTCTCAATAATAGCCCTGAGGGGCTGTTTACATAAAACGTGTCTTGCATCTCTTTAGCGGGATGCGATTCTGGAAAGTTGAGCGCTGTAAAGTTGTGGTATTCATCTTCCATCTCAGGGCCGAGGGCTATGTCAAATCCGAAACCAACAAAAATCCCGATTATTTCTCTCATAGTTTTGTAAAGTGGGTGAGGATGGCCTTTTAGCAGAAACACGGATGGAAGCGTTGGGTCGCCTATCTTCTCTATTTTTTTTAGGTAGCTCTCGGAAGCGAGTTTTTTCAAGTAGGATGCATAAAATTTCTCTATCTCATTTTTTATCTCGTTCGCCGACGAGCCCGCCGCTTTTTTTTCCTCAAGAGAAAGTTCTTTGAGCGCCGAAAGTATAACGGAGAGTTTGCCGTTTTTGCCCAAATAAGAGGCTTTCCAGTCGTTGAGCTCGGCTGTCGTCCTTACTTTTTCAAGGGATTCTTTATATTCTTCCCGGATGCGGTTTAATTGAACCAGAATTTTCATTTGATTCCCATCAGGCGGTTCAGATGTTCCTGGGAAAGTTTGTGGGTTGGCTTTATTGACAGCGACTTCTGAAACATATCAATGGCATCTTCGGATTTGTTCGTAGCCTCATGAACGAGGCCGAGCTGATAGTATATCTCGGCGTTGCCTGGCTCAATCTTTTCGGCTTCTTTCAGTATCTCAAGAGCCTTCGAGTATTTTTTGTTCATCATATAAAAAGTAACCATCTCGAGCATCTCGAAAACATCGGATGGTTCTTTCTTTTTCCCGCTCTTCATATGCCGCACCTCATTTTTCTCCCTTCTGGCGGAGCTTTTCTATGTCCGACTCCCTTCCAACGACAAGTATGATATCTCCCTCCTGCAAAAGCTCCCTTGAATCGGGGGAGACTATCATCTCCTCTTTCATATCGGTAGTGCCGTCGTCGGCGATGACGGTCTCCTTCCTTTTGATAGCCACAACCGTTAGGTTGTAATCTTCCTTGACTCTGCTTTCGCTCAAGCTCTTATTATAAAATGACTGCGGCAAAACGAGCTCCACGAGGTTGTATTCTTTGGAAAGCTCTATCTCCTCTATTATGCTCGGTGAAAGAAGAGAGTCGGCGAGTTTTATGGCCATGTCCTCTTCTGGATATATTACCCTGTCGGCGCCAACTTTGGCAGCTATCCTTGAATGCGACTGGTTCATACTCTTTACAATAATATGTTTTATGCCTGAGTCCTTCAACAAAAGCGTGGACAGGATGCTCGCCTCGATATTCTCGCCTATGGCCACTATGCCGATGTCGAAATCGCTCAGACCCAATTTTCTCAAAATTTTCTCTTCCGTTGCATCGGCGACGACGGCGTTTACTCCCGCGGAAACCGCATCATCGACCTTCTCCTTGTTTATGTCGAGAGCCAAAACTTGAGCGTTTTTTTCTGTGAGGACCTTTGCAAGGCTCATGCCGAACGTCCCAAGACCGACTATTAGATACTGTTTGTTTTTCATCCTATAAGCACCTTTTCCTCAGAATATTGTATCAAATATTTCTCCTTTTTGCCAACGGCCGACATCAAGAGTGTAATGGGGCCGATTCTACCTACGAGCATTGTGACAATCAATATGACCCTTCCCTCAACGGATAATTTCGGGGTGATGCCCCTTGAAAGCCCAACCGTGCCGTAGGCCGAAAAAACCTCGAAAATCGAATCAATGAAATCCGGCTTCTCCTGAGATAGAAATAAAAGGAAAAACATTGTGGTTATCATCACTATGCCCAGCATGACAAATATTACCGCTTTGGATATAGTCTCCTGAGATATTTTTCTGGAAAAAACATTGACATCGGGTTTCCCCCTTATGTAAGATAAAACCCACAATATTATCACACCGAAAGTTGTCGTTTTTATCCCGCCCCCCGTACCACCCGGGGATGCGCCTATAAACATCAGAATCATTATGAAAAAAGCCGTGAGATGTCCGATCGCTCCAATCGGAATCGAGTTGAAGCCGGCGGTTCGCGAAGTTATCGATTGGAAAACAGAGTCGAGGAACTTTTGAGCTAATGGCTTGCCTTCCAGGGTGTGGGGATTTTTATATTCAAGGAAAAAGAACAAAGCGGCTCCTAAAAAAATCAAGACGAATGTAATGACGATGGCCATTTTGCTGTGAAGTGAGATGTTTTTTCTTTTTCTGTAATTCAGTATGTCCTTTATGACCAAAAAACCTATGCCCCCGGCAACTATAAGAGCGCTGATAATGAGCATGATAGGTATGTCCGACCCAAAAGATTCGAAACTGTTCGGAAAAATTGAAAAGCCGGCGTTGGAGAAGGCTGAAATCGAATGGAATATTCCGTAATATATTGATTTTACCGGTGAAAAATATCTGCTGAAAAATAAAGCCAGCATCACCGCGCCAGCGGCTTCCACAGCGATTGTTATCTTTATTATGTGCTTGAGCAACGTCAGCAGTCCCTCGAAAGTTGAGGGATCTACGACTTCCTTTATGGCAAGACGCTCTTTTATCGGCAGTTTCCCGAGAAGCATCCCGGCCAAAGTTACAAAAGTCACGTAACCCAGGGCGCCTATCTGAATGAGAATGAGTATCACTATCTGTCCGAAAAGAGTGAAGTGTGTTCCCGTGTCGACAACTGCAAGGCCGGTCACGCAGACCGCTGAAGTCGCCGTAAAAAGATTCGTGATATAACCGGCTATACTGAGTCCTTCCCGCGAGACGTTTGCGACGGGAAGTGAAAGCAAAAAGCTCCCTGCGAGAATGCTCAGAATGAAAAATGCAAGTATGCTCTGCGCCGGACTAAGCCTTCGCCACATTTATTTTTTCCACTGACGGACTTTGGAGCGCATCTTTGGCTACGGATGCTATCTGCGAAAAAAGAGTCATATTGTTCGCTGCAAGCTCCGCAAGCTGTTTGCGGTTTATTACAATATCAGAGAGTTTTAGACCGTGTATGAGTTGGCTATAATTGATGCCGTGTTGTCGGGCGGCGGCGTTGAGTCTGATAATCCAAAGTGACTTGAAAACCCTTTTCCTATTCTTTCTGTCCCTGTAGGCAAACCTGAGCGACCTTTCCACCTGCTGCTTCACTTGTCTCCACTTCCTGCTCTTATCTGAGTAATATCCTTTCGCGAGCTTAAAATATTTCTTTTTTCTTCTATGCGTAGTTACGCCCGTTTTTACTCTCATAATACTCTCCCATTATTGAAAATCAGCTATATGGCATCAATCTTTTTAAGATATGCCTGGCTTCCGCACCTTTAAGGCTCCCCGCTTTTCTCAGCCGTCTTCCCCGGGAAGATGGCATTCCCGTTAAAAGATGTCTCAGTCCGGCTTTTTTGTGTTTAACTTTTTTGCTTTTCGTCACGAAAAATCTTTTTTTCGCTCCGCTGTGTGTTTTCAACTTCGGCATATATTTCTCCAATAGAGCATAAGTGTATAAGTGTGACTTGTGCGCTTGTGCTCTTGTGCACTTATGTATTTCTTAATCCTTCACCTTTAACCTGTTTTTTTAACGGTTCAAGGATAAAAATCATCCTGTTGCCAAGCATACTCGGCCTATGAGGCACCTCGGCGACATCAGAGAGTTTCGACTTAATTTTGTCGAAAAGTAAGCCCCCCAACTCAAGATGCGTCATCTCCCTGCCCATGAAGATTATCGTCATTCTGACCTTGTTATTTTCGGTCAAAAACTCCCTCGCATGCTTAAGCTTTACCTCAAGGTCATGGTCACCTATGTGGGGCCTGAATCTGATTTCCTTCAACTGTCCGCCCTTGTGTTTTTTCCTTGAGTCCTTTATTTTTTTTGACTGGTCATATTTGAACTTGGAATACTCCATTATTTTGCATACGGGCGGGTGAGACTGTGGAACTATCTCCACAAGATCCATCCTTCTCTCCTGAGCTTTTTTCTGCGCCACGTCTAAAGGTACTATCCCTACTTGAGTGCCGTCGAAATCTATCAGGCGAATCTGAGGAACTCTAATCTGATAGTTGATTCTGTAAAATATCCTATTTTTGTCCATTTGCCTCCTATGAAATCCGCAACCGTCGTCGCGGCGGTGGAATAAAATAAAAAAGATGCCGAGAAGGCATCTCCGATTCAACTGCGCACTTACCCGCAGATTCTAAACGTTTTTGGCCTCTTCTCACTCTACCCAGCATGCGGCTGGGTGGGGATTAAGGCGAGCCGGAGACGGCTTCTTTTACTTTAACGTTCATTAGAAATCTTGACAAATTGAGCTCGTTATGAAAGTTTCATCTACCAACATTTCTACCAGCGCAAATTATATAAAAACAATCGGGTTGTGTCAAGTCGGGCGCCACATTGATTAGAAATCCTGATAAATTAGAAGGCCACCTCCTTCTGGTTAAATTACTACTTTTACCATTTCAACCAGCAGAAGACAAGCATTTTCATTATATCAATGACATAACGAGTGAATAGCCATCTACCGACGAAGAATAATAATTGTTACTTCTGATGCCTAAACTTGTTACACGGGGTTAATCTGTCTGGTTACTTAATTTATGCTCCAAAAGTCATTCTGACCCTGAGTGAACCGAAGGGGAAGAATCTAATTTTCTGCAATATGCTCATTTTTTTGAGACCCTTCACGGAGTTTACACTGAACGAATTGAATGTGTTCAGGGTAGTTTCTGCTCACTACTACTTAGTTTTTTTAAGTATGATTTCTACTCGGCGGTTTCTGGCTCGTCCTTCCGGTGTCTCATTAGATGCAACAGGTATGTTGTTTCCGGAACCGGTGATGGTAATTTTTTCCAGCGGAATATCCTGAAAATCAACAAAAAATCTGGCAGTATTTTCAGCTCTTTTTTTGGATAGTTTAGTATTATCAGCAAGTGTGCCCCTATCGCAGGTATGACCGGTAATCTCAATTTTGTCGTATCTTTCAGGATATGTTTTATAGATAAGAACCAACCGAGTTAAGTCCTTATACGCGGACGCCGGGATTCTGTCACTTCCCTGTTCAAATTCAATTACCAGTTTCTCAGGGATTGTAACTGCCGGTT
>JBGFRZ010000058.1:0-4349 GCA_041694835.1 Ignavibacteria bacterium | reverse complement strand
ACTTGTTTGTTTTGATTGTTCTTTATACATTTTGTCCTCCTGAATTCTATTTGTTTTCGTCAGAAATATTATAGCAATTCCGGAGAGAAAATGCAAATGTTTTATCGTCGGATTTACCGACAAGAATTATTTCAAAGAACTAAAGAGGGTTTTTCAACGCTCTCATTATCATAAAAAAGTTTCAATCGCACCTTCGGTCTCTTCCTGGAATTTTTAACGAGTTTGACAACAATTTAATATTTTTATAAAATAAATTTTCCGATGGAAACTCTTATAGTGGAAGGGGTGGCGAAATGTTATCAAACCTAAAGGAAATCTATCTTCCCAAAAATCTGCCTGAAGCCGTAAAAATCCTTAAAAAAGGGAAAGGAAAAATAATACCTCTTGCCGGAAGCACAAGCATCGGCATGATGTCTAATCCCGCCGTCAATGGTCTGCTCGACATCGAGCCGCTGAAACTTAATTATATTAAGTCGCAAAACGGAAAACTCCTCATAGGAGCGGGGACTAGAATATCGGAAATTCTCTCTTCCAGACCCGCCAATAAATTTTGTAACGGAATTTTGCATCAGTGCAGCACAGCCATCGGAAAAATAATAAACAGGAACATGATAACAGTCGGAGGAAACATCGTCCAAATTCGCCCGTGGTCGTCTCTTCCCGTGATGCTACTCGCTCTCGACGCTTCTATAATTTTAGTCGGACAAAGAAGGCGGAGTATATCCGCTTCCGATTTCTTTTCTAAAGCGCCGAAGCAAATTATATCTTACGACGAGATTGTCACGGAAATTCAGATACCATCGGTTTTCGCAAATGCCGACGGTAGATATATTAAATTTTCACTTACCGAAAACGATTATCCGCTAATAAGTATCGCCGCTGTGATAAAAAAGAGAGGGAAAAAAGTTGAATTCGCCCGAATCTCCGTCGGTGCTCTTACGCTTTTGCCGCAGAGATTGAATAAAATCGAAGAGCTCCTTGAAAAGAAGGAATTAACGCAAAACCTCGCGGACGAAGCGGCGAAGCTCTCATCGGAAGTAGTAAACATAGGAAACGATTTTAGGGCGTCAAAAGAATATAAAAAAACGATTGTTGAAAATCTGGTAGGTGAAATACTTAAGGGGTTGCCAAAGAATTAAAAGGATGATTATGAGCCCGCCTCGCTTTGTAGAAAAACTAAAATATTTTTTAGGTTGGCGGGTTCATCCGCCAGCATATTGTAAAACTACTTACCAAGAGAGGTTAGGCGGATGAAGATTAAATTGGCATTAAACGGTCAAAAAAAAGAGTTTGAGATTCAGCCGAATGAAATGCTTCTTGATGTTTTAAGGCGGGAGGGTTGCAAATCAGTAAAAGAGGGCTGTCGTCAGGGAGAATGTGGCGTCTGCGTTGTTCTTATAGACGGCATCCCGGTAAACTCCTGTCTTCTTCCGGCGGCGAGAGCCAACGGCAAAAAGGTTTTGACAACAGAAGGTCTCGCCCCTTCCGCAAACGGCAAGATGTCCGTCGAACAGGAGCTCCATCCCATTCAGCGGGCGTTTCTGGAGTCGGGGGCGGTGCAGTGCGGCTATTGCACGCCAGGCATGCTTCTTTCGACAAAAGCGCTTCTTGACAACAACCCAGATCCCACTGAAGACGAGATAAAACTCGCACTCGAAGGTGTTCTTTGTAGATGCACCGGTTATGTCAAGATAATAGATGCTGTGAAACTGGCGGCGGAAAAAATTAGAAGTAAAAAATGAATTTGCAGAGTGTTCCAATTTCTGACGGAGCGGTTGCGAAACGAATTTGATGTAATGTGCACAATGATTCAACACCGCGGTGGGAAGTGAATCGAGCAGGAGCAAATAAATGCAAAGAGAATTTAAACAAGTAAATCAGAATATCCAAAAAGTCGATGGGACATCTTTGGTCAGAGGCAAGGGGGTTTTTGTCGACGACATAGAACTTAGAAACATGCTTTATGCGAAGCTACTTTGGAGTCCGCATGCCCATGCGGGAATTAAAAACATAAACACAAAAAAGGCGGAAATGCTTGAAGGCGTTGAAGCAGTTTTAACCTATAAAGATGTTCCGAGAATTCCTTTTACGACTGCCGGGCAGGGAGCGCCGGAACCATCACCGTACGACACATTCATACTAGACAACAAAGTAAGGTTTGTCGGAGACAGGGTTGCCGCGGTTGCAGCAACAACCCCCGAGATTGCACAAAAAGCGGTCGATCTTATCGAAGTTGAATATGAGGTTTTGCCCGCTGTTCTGGATGCTCGCGATTCAATGAAAAACGGCGCACCCATAATTCACGACGAGAAAGAGGCTGTGATACCAATTCCGATAATATACGAGCCATGGAAAAATCTGGTTGCACATGTCGATATAAACATAGGAAATGTCGAGGACGGCTTTAAGGAATCCGATTTTGTTTTTACTCATGAATACGAAACTCACTATGCCACGCACACGCCGATGGAACCGCATGTTGCGATAACCTATCTTGATGAAAATGGGAGGCTTGTCATCCGCACGAGCACGCAGGTTCCTTTTCATGTCAGAAGGATAGTCTCCCGCGCTCTTAACATCCCCGTAAAAAATATAAGGGTTATAAAACCGAGGATAGGAGGCGGGTTCGGGGGAAAACAGGAGATACTTATCGAGGATATCTGCAGCGCTCTTACGTTAAAGACCAAAAAAGCGGTTAGACTTTTTTACACAAGAAAAGAAGAGTTCATAAGTTCAAGGACGCGGCATCCTCAGATAATAAAACTGAAAACTGGAATTAAAAAAGACGGGAGTATATGTGCGATAGATCTTGATATAATTATGAATACCGGAGCTTATGGCTCTCACGGCCTCACCGTCCTTTGCAACTCGGGGAGTAAACTCCTCCCTCTTATAAGGTGCAACAATGTCAGATTTGAGGGTAACACCGTCTATACCAATCTTCCCGTCGGCGGAGCATACAGGGGATACGGCGCGACCCAGTCGTATTTTGCTATGGGCGTACAGCTAGATGAAATGGCCGAAGCGATTGGAATGGATATCGTCGAGTTGTGTAAAAAGATACACATAAGGACGGGAGAAGGTTCCCCCGTATTTCAGGCGTTGGGAGAAGGTAAAGCCGGTGTCGAGCAAAAAATCGGCTCATGCGGCTTGCCCGAATGTCTTGACCTGGGCGCAAAAGAGATTGACTGGAAAAACAAAGTAAAACTTTACGCCTCAAAAAGAAATTCAAAAGACAGATATAAAAAAGGCGTCGGAATGGCTATGCTGATGCAGGGCTCCTCCATTCCCGAAATCGATATGGGAGCAGCTTCGTTGAAGATGAACGAAGACGGCTCGTTTAATCTTCTCGTCGGAGCAACCGACCTTGGTACGGGCAGCGATACGATACTTGCCCAGATGGTAGCGGAGGTTCTCTCGGTCGAGACGAATAAAATCATAGTTTATTCCTCAGACACCGATATGACCCCTTTTGATGTCGGGGCTTACGCCTCTTCAACGACGTATCTTTCGGGTTCCGCCGTTATAAAGGCTGCCCAAAAAGTGAAAGAGCAGATTTTAAAAGTCGCGGGCGAGATGTTGGACGAAGCATGGGAAAACCTCAACATTGAGAATGGCAAGGCGATAGGCACAAACGGCGAAAAGACTTTTTCCGAGATAGCCAATTATACGCTCTATGAGAGAAACCAGTTCCAGATAGCTTCTCATGCATCGCATATAACGCATAAATCGCCACCGCCGTTTGCAGCACATTTTGTAGAGGTTGAAGTCGACACGTTGACCGGAAAAACAAAGGTTCTAAAATATATTGCTGCGGTTGACTGCGGAACTCCGATAAACCCCAAACTCGCCGAAGGTCAGACGGAAGGAGCTGTTTTAAATGGAATAAGTTACGCTCTTTGCGAAGAGTACATATTCAACGACAAGGGCAGAATGTTGAATCCCAATTTCGACAACTACAAAATTTACACGACCGCCGACCTTCCTGAGATAAAAACGATACTTGTTCAGACATATGAAGAGACAGGTCCTTTCGGGGCAAAGAGCGTATCAGAGATTTCTATAAACGGAGCACTTCCCGCAATATCAAACGCGATATATAACGCCGTCGGTGTTCGTATGAGAAAATCACCTTTCAGTCCCGAAAGAGTGCTTAAGGCATTGCAAACTTGCCACAAAGAACACGGAATGCACGGAGAAAACAAAACCACAGATGAACACTGATGGTTCTTAATTTTAGGTAATGGCTAAACAATTCGGACTAATTTTTCATCAAAATGAGTGTGCTGTAACATCTTCAGTATAGTCGGAAAAAGGTCTTCGTCTCTATGATTAAATCTGAAAGAAAT
>JBGFRZ010000059.1:0-4382 GCA_041694835.1 Ignavibacteria bacterium | reverse complement strand
GGGATGATATCCCCTCTATTAATCAGACGGTAGACAGTCCATCGGCTTTTGATTTTTTTGTCATTTTTGGAATGTCTAAGCAGTCCTAAGTCTGCAACCTCACTAGGCTTATAATACATTTCTCCTTCAATTATTTTCATTTTCCTCCTTAAATAATTTCATTATTTTCGACTTTGTTTTCTACTTGAACTCTCCCGGAAATCCACTCAATAACGCGGAGAACTTCATAATCTCCTTCGTCTTCTAAGAATAATGCAAGGGCTTCCCTTGCGGTTCGAGCTAAAATTTCCAGATTTTTGACGACGTCGCCGTCCCGATATGCAATATAATAGGTCTTGACTGTTCTCATATTCATCTCTGAACGGCGGAGTGTCATATTACACTTTTATGCCTGTTATTTTTTCAAAAATTTCTGCATCAAAATTAGGCAAGTTCAAGAATCTCTGCTTATTTTTTTCGTCGGTATTTTTCCAAAAATTGCTCCACGCTTCTTGGTATCCGTATACTCTTAAATAACCGTCTTGTTTTTTGTAGTTAGGATTATTTTTCTTTTCTTCTCTGCTCATTCCGGCGGCCTTAATCCATTCAGTCATTTGAAATTCCCTGAAGTGGGGGTGGTCGATCTCATCCCATTTCTTCCCTGAATCCTTATTGAATAATATTACTGTTCCTTCTTCCGAGCAGAATATTCCGCTTGATTTGTTGCCTGAGTTGCCGTACCCTGAGTTTCCGTCTCCTGAGTTTGTTCTCTTCTCGATTTTTTCCATTTTTTTTATGCCTCCTTTTTTTAGTAATTAATTAATACTTACTTCCTTATCTTATATTGTCATTTTGCCTCCTTTTTTTATTTTAGTAGATTTTTAAAGTTTCTGATCGAGTCTTGGACTCTTGACGATTATCTGTATAATCGCTTGTCAGTTTTACTTTTTCAATCTTCTTGTGGGTATCTTATCACGACTGAAATATAATGTCAATAGTTTTGTTTAATTTTTTATTTTTTTTATATAATCAAAAAAAACTCTTGACACTATGCGAACCGTCCGCTATAATGGTATCAATATAACTAATCTGTGGATAACCCACAAGGAGGCAAAATGATTAATAAAAGAAAACTGTATCCAGCTAACGCTAATGTAATATTCGAGTTTGACGAAGGTCACTCGGTAAGGTATGACATCTTCGACATAACAGGTGATTATTATAGGTGTGTTTGTGATGTGAATACGATGTTTGATTATCGCGACATAAGTGACTTACAGCAATGGTGGAGAGATGCCGACGGACAAGAAATAGGGGCTCAGAAGTTGACAGAAGAAGAGAAAAAAGAGATTAAAGAATATATACAGGACACCATCTTCACTATGATGCCTAACTTATCTAGTGAATGTGAGAACTGCAATGAGTAACTGCTTATACTGCAACATACAGGAGAATGGCGACCCTTCCGACATCTGGGGGTGGTTCGCCGCCAACGCTGACGGATATAAAGTTTGCCCTGATTGCGAAGCAAAATTCGGCCTCAAAAAAACATTAGACGAAGAAACATACACATATAAGCAGCAAGTCAAGACCGTGATGTCTAATTTAGGCAAGAAGTCCTGGCAGTCAAGAAAAGGAAAACAAGATATGTCCGAACTAGCCAAGAAACGATGGAAACGCTAATAATTTGAAAAGGTGCGGGAGTAAGAGGGATTACCTAAGTAATTCCTCTTTTTTTTGTTTATTTTTTTATTCTTTTTTAATGAAAAAAAGATTTTCTCTCATTTCTTTTAATTTTTCCAAATTCTTGAGTCTCTGCTCCTCCGAAATTCCTATATATTTGATTGGTTCTGATTGATAATTGATCACATTATAATTATAATGTCTCACATTCGAGAACCAAGTTTGAAGTCTTCTGTCGACTTCGAACGTTTTTTCCATCTCCCATCGCTGTTTTTTGCCGGTTCGGCTAAGTTCAGTCCAATAATTTCTGAATTTTAGAATTTCATTTTTGCAAAAATCAAAATGTAATTTTTTCTTTTCTGATAATTTTTCAGCAAATAAATTTATTTGCCGATCTGATCTAAAAAACTCTTCCGCTATTTGGGATGGCGTCCTTTCTTTTGTATAAGTTTCTTTCTTTTCTTTTGTATGTTTCGTTTCGGTAACTACTTTTGGTTTAGTTTCGGTAACTATCTGTTTACCTTTCGGTAACTCTTTCGGCCGGCAATATCCTCCTAGTGTTCTTTCGGTAACTACCCACTGATCATAATCCTTGTTAAATGAGTAGCTATTTATATATTTTTTGTTCTTAAATAGTAACCGTTTAGCAACTAGTTTATTAACTACTTCGCAAGCCTGTTTCCGAGATAGTTTCGTTTTGGTAACTATCTGAGAAAGGGAAATAGAATCTTCTTTCTTCTTCCACCCCCAAGTTTTACGAAAAATAAATAAAATAACCCGAAATTCAGAACCGCTAAGGGGTATTGAGTAAAGCTGCTCAAGAACCTCATTAGCTATATCAGTATGTCCATTTTCTTTTTGTGGGTTAGCCATTTGTACCCTCTTATAAACAAAGCCTAGCAGTTGGTAAGGCTCGGCAAAGAGCTTTCTGCTAGGCAAATATTTGCAAATATTTATTTGGTTATCTAAATAAAAAATCTTCGCTTTTGCCTTACCATAGACTCATGGTAACATACCGCTTGTATTTTAGTCAATACCCCAAAATAATAAAGTTTTCCACAGCCCTTAACTATAAAAATGCACAAATTATACAATACGCTTATTCGGATTGACCGAGAGAACAAGTGCTTTTTTATCAAGACTTATCCACAGTCGCACAATTTTTTGCGACATTAGACTTTTTTCAGATTATTTGATGTTTATATCATATTTTTTTAATTTTCATATAAAAAAGAACCACCGCAAGGAGGGTATTTGCTAAGCGGTTCTTTTTTTAATTATACATTACCAAAAGTATCTAATCAAATACTTAATATAAGTATAAGCTCGTACGATTATGTACTTATATCCGTATTCATATATAAGGGCAATAGCGCCCATCATTACAGCCATTTCCTTTATGAGATTGTCAATAATATCCGGGTCGGTGATAGTTCCATTGGATATATGAGCAATAACCAAGAATACCAATGTTGACATCACAAGGAAGTGCGGAGCATTGTAGCTGTCAACAGGAACATTTTTAATTGTTTTTAGTGCCTGAGTTGCAACCGAAATGTAAACAGGCCAAAGTTCAGGATTTTTTAATGGATTCATATTACCTCTTTAATAATTTATTTATTATTTTTTTTAAGTGTTCTAGGGCTTCTAAAATGTAATCTATCCAAGTTTTTATATTCTTTATATTTTTAGCGGAGGGAGTCTTTTCAGATGGGACTGTTTCTAATACAGGAGTCTCGACAGTCGGCACTTCTATAACTGGAGTTCCCGGAGTTCCAATAAACGGAGGTCCGGCAGTAATAGTCGGTTTCGTTTTGGTCTGAATTGCCTTACCGTCTTTGTCCCGGATAACACCCGCCTCAAGCGAATCTAACTTTTTCTGCGCATTTTCTAAAATTTTATATGCGCCCGCTTGGACACCGTTGGAATCAAAGACCCTATAAATATCTTCGGCAATCGGTCCGACCGACGCCGCTTGAACCGGATTAACCGGCTCGGACATTGAGCCATCATTGTAAGCCACGTTAGGAATTGTAACATTTCCCTTATTTTTTCGGTATAATGTTACCCAATCCCAAAATCTCCATCCGCAGCAAGCAGTCTTATATCCGGCAAGAGCAACTTCATTGTGATAATAGACGTCGTTTTGATCTGCCGGGAATTGAGGGTTTTTAGTTGAAAGCCAATCAAGTAAGTTTTTAAGTCCTGTATATTGCTCTCTTGTGGGAACCTGCACAGTAAAATCACCATCCAAACAAATGGCGATTGAGGCGCGGTTGACTGCATAATTCGAACAGTGCCACAAAGTATCAGTCAAATTTCGACAATAAAAAACTTCGCCAACATTGTCTATTCTATAGTGGTATTGAAGACCATCTTCTCCTCGTCTGATATGATAGTTCGCTTGCTGCTGGTAGCGGGAAACCGAATCGTAATTGCTCGAACGATTCTGAGCATCGTGATGGACGATAATATGAGTTATTTGCGAGAGGGAATGAGCGGAATCCTGTATTCCATTCCTTGACAATCTGCCGATTATATTTGTGATATTCATTTATTGCCTCTTATTTTTTAAGTCCATTTATTATTGCCAGAATGGTAGCTACTGCTCCGATAGACATTAAGACTAACTTCCAAGCGGGGTTATTGATTATAATTCTGGCAATTCCGTTTTTATATATCTTCATTTTTGCGCCGTCTAGAAGGGCATTAACAATTTC
>JBGFRZ010000027.1:0-19610 GCA_041694835.1 Ignavibacteria bacterium | reverse complement strand
TATTTGTTTTCGTCAGAAATATTATAGCAATTCCGGAGAGAAAATGCAAATGTTTTATCGTCGGATTTACCGACGAGAATTATTTCAAAGAACTAAAGAGGGTTTTTCAACGCTCTCATTACACTTTTTCACTATGTTATTCTGCCGTCGAGCATATGTATAGTCTTATCAGCCATTTCGCAAAGCTCCGGGTTGTGAGTCACAAGAAGCATTGTAAATTTTTTCTCTCTGAATTTTTGGTGGAGCAGGTTTTTAACGATATCGCCGTTAGCGGTGTCGAGGTTGCCCGTCGGCTCATCGCAGAAAAGAACCTCGGGCTCCTTTATGAGCGCCCTTGCAAGTGAAACCCTCTGACGCTCTCCGCCTGAAAGCTCGTGTGGATAGAAGTTTTTTTTCTCAACTACGCCAAGTGAATCAAGGAGCGCGTCGATTTTCCCCGCCCTGTAGTCTCCAATAAGTCGCAGAGGCAGGGCGACATTCTCAAAAACATTCAGTTCGTTTATTAGATAATGGAACTGAAAAAGAAATCCTATCTTTTTCCTTAAAATCCCGCTTTTTTCGGAATCGTCGAGTTTAGTTATATCCAAACCTTCGAATTTTATATTTCCGTCAAAAACCGCGTCCATGAGTCCAAGTATGTGCAAAAAAGTGCTCTTGCCGGCGCCGGAGGGTCCCATTATGCCGATAAATTCGCCGCGGGCAATATCCATGGTAATACCGCGCAAAACCGTGATAGGCATCCCGTCGTCGTAATATGTCTTCGATAGGTTATTTATTTCAAAAAGCATAAGAGAAAAATGAATTCACCTTCCCGCTTTGCCAGACCAATCGGAGTTATTTAACCTGGTGTGAGTGAAGCGAATAAAAATTCAAACCATACTACACTCGGAAATAAAATTATCCATACCTCAAAATATCGGCGGAATTCATCTTCCCCGCTTTATAGGACGGCCAGACAGTCGCCAAGAGTGTAATAAGAAAACTTACGACAATTACCCAAGATATATCGAATATCTCCATCCTCACCGGCAGTTTCGATATAAAATATACATCGGCCGGCAATTTTATTATATCATATTTTTTCAAAATAAAGGACACCGCTATTCCGACAAAGCTTCCAAGCACGATACCAAAGCTTCCCAGGATGGTGCCGATATATACAAACACCCTTGAAATTCCCCATCTCGTCACTCCCATAGATTTTAATATCCCTATGTCCTTTGATTTTTGAGACACGAAAAGAGCAAGATTGGATACTATATTAAACGCGGCAACGATGACGATAAGAGCGAGCACTATAAACATCATTATTTTCTCCAGTTTAAGCGCTTCAAAAAGAGTCCTGTTCATCTGCTTCCACGTCCTAAGTTGTGCGTAAGGTATTTCGGCGATTATCTTCCTTGATACGGCCGAAGCCTTGTCCGCGTTTTTTAAATTTACGCCGATGCCGGTAAAATCCTTTTCGCCGAGCTGAAGTATTTCTTTCGCTTTTTTCAGTTTTGTCAGCGCCATTGAAGAATCGTAATCAAACATGCCGCTATCGAGAAACTTTGAAACCTTCGCTTTCGTTATTCTCGGCATGAAGCCGAACTCATATTTTGAGCTGTAAAACAAAAGCACTTCATCGCCAACGCCAGCCCCAAGGGTTTTTGCAATCTCTTTGCCGAGGGATATTCCATCGTCGCTCAAATCCGCTGTGGTGCCGTCGTCGAGCCCTTTTATTACGACACCCGTGGTTCCATGCCTCGACTGGGCCATCGCCTGTCCCAGGACAAATGGATAGTATCGCGATATTTCATCTACATTTTTCAATTTTTCAATTTCAGGACCGCTCGTCGGATAAAACATTATTATGTGAGGATTGTAACCGAGTATCTTTTCCCGTATCTCACCCTGAAATCCGCTCATGATAGCAAGGGTGACGATGAGGGAAGCTACACCCAGCGCCACGCCTCCCACAGATATGGCTATCGTCAGCATGTTGAAAAAACTTTTCTTTTTTATAGAGAGATATCTTGATGCAAGATAAAGTTCTGTTTTAATCCATGCAATTTTCACTGTCGCCTCGTTTTTAACAGATCGGAAATGAGAGGGAATCATTCCACTCTCAAAGTCGGGAAGAGTATCACTTCGCGAATCGAAGGAGCCCCCGAAAGAATCATGACAAGTCGGTCGAGCCCGATGCCGAGACCGCCGGCGGGAGGCATTCCGTGTTCAAGAGCGGTGATGTAATCGCTGTCATACGACGCAGCCTCGTCATCTATGCCCTCCTCTTTCATCTTCTGCTGAACTACAAACTTCTCTTTCTGTAAAAGAGGGTTGTTCAGCTCGGAGTAGGCGTTTGCTATCTCTTCAGACGCGATAAAAAGTTCGAATCTTTCCGCAAAGAAGGGATTGTCGGATTTGACCTGTGCGAGAGGAGAAAATTGCGCGGGATAGTCGTATATGAAAGTGGGTTCAACAAGCTCGGGCTGAACATAGTTGTCAAAAACTTCGTCAAGAATCTTGTGGTGTGGGGTTTTTTCGGACACATCTACACCGAGCTTCTTCGCCTCATCAGGGAGATTCCCGTTTTTTAAAACATCCTCGAAGTTGCATCCTGTTTTTTCTCTTAACGACTCGAAAAGGGATATTTTTTTGAACGGCCTACTTAAATTGAACGCCTTCCCTTCAAACTCAAAGCCGAGAGCGGGATTGACGCAGAGAGCAGCTGTCCTTGTGATATCTTCACACAAATCCATCATATCTCTGTAATCGGCGTATGCCTGATAGATTTCAACCATGGTGAATTCCGGATTGTGTCTTCTGTCTATACCCTCGTTCCTGAAACTCTTCCCTATCTCGAAAACCTTCTCGAAACCACCTATAAGAAGGCGTTTCAGGAAAAGTTCTGGCGCTATCCTCAGATACAAATTCGTGTCAAGGGCGTTATGGTGTGTAACGAACGGTTTCGCCAGCGCTCCACCCGCGATAGACTGCATCATAGGTGTTTCAACTTCCAAAAAACCTTTTTTACCAAGAGTTTCTCTGACATTTTCGATTATCTTTATTCTTTTTTTGAATGTCTCCATCACTTTCGGATTGCTTATCAGATCGAGATATCTCTGACGGTACCTTACCTCAGGGTCTTTGAGTCCATGCCACTTCTCGGGAAGGGGCCTCAGCGACTTTGAAAGCAAAACGATGTCCTGAGCGGAAACCGTAAGTTCACCCGTTTTCGTTCTAAAAACATACCCCTCAACGCCTATGATGTCGCCTATATCAATGAGTTCCGAAAAAAATTTGTATTTCCCGTCGCCGACTATATTCTGCTTTATGTAGACCTGTATCCTTCCGGAGGAATCCGTAATATCGAAAAAACTCGCCTTTCCCATGACCCTTCTTAAAGTTATTCTCCCCGCTATTTTCACGAGCGCATCTTTTTTTTCCTCGCCATGAGATATGCCTGAATGGTTCAAAATTATTGCAGAACTGCTGGAATTGGGTTTCCAGGTACCCGTGGGATAAGGACTGACGTTATAGGATAGCATCTGCTCAACTTTTTTAAGACGTTGATTTATAAGTTCCTCTATCGGATGCGTAGGCTGCGACTGTTTATTTTCTTCCATTGCTCCCACTCATTATAGTAAATTTTCAGTGTTTCTTTGAAATTTTCCAGTCAAGATACGCTTCTATAAAATCTTTGATTTCCCCATCCATAACCAAATCAACCCGTGGCGATTGAGCGGATGTTCTGTGGTCTTTGACAAGTTGATACGGCATAAAAACATAACTACGTATTTGACTCCCCCATGCGATATCGCCTTTTTCGTCGTAGTGCTTTTCTCTAACCTCCCTTCTTTTTTCCATTTCGACTTCGTATAGACGCGCTTTGAGAAGTTTAAGACACATAGCCCTGTTTTTTATCTGAGACCTCTCAGCCTGACATTGAACAACGAGCCCTGTCGGAAGGTGAGTCATTCTGACGGCAGAATCGGTCTTGTTGACATGCTGACCGCCGGCGCCAGACGAGCGATAAGTGTCGACTCGCAAATCTTTTTCCTCGAGCTTTACTTCGGGGGGATCCTCGACTTCAGGTATCACGTCCACAGATGCGAAAGATGTATGTCTTCTTTTATTGGCATCAAAAGGAGAAACTCTAACCAGACGGTGGACGCCGATTTCCGACTGAAGGAGCCCATAAGCATATCTCCCGCTTACGACGAAAGTGACGCCTTTTATTCCCGCCTCATCGCCTGCAAGAATATCGGTTATTGACACACTAAATCCCTTCCTCTCCGACCATCTTATATACATTCTCAGAAGCATCTGGACCCAGTCGCACGACTCGGTTCCGCCGGCGCCAGCATGTATGGAGACTATCGCATTTAACGCGTCTGATTCTCCGGATAACTTGGTTTCGACCTCGACATCTTTGACTCTCGCTTTCAACGACTCAGTTTCGGACACAACCTGAGAAAGTGTTTTTTCGTCATTTTCATCCCTCGCAAGCGCCTCAAGTGTTATCAAATCATCGACTTCTGAATTCAACTTTTTCCAGTTTTCAACCGCCGATTTCAAAAGCGAAAGTTTCTGCATCGTCTTTTTAGCGGCGGTGGAATCGTTCCAAAAATCCGGAAGCGTCACAACTTTTTCAAGTTCTGATATCTCGATATTCTTTTTTTCTATCTCAAAGAAACCCCCTTAGTTTCTCTATTCTTTGTTTAAGTTCCGACAGCATACTCCCTCCATTTTTCCTGGTAAAAAAATAACGCCAAAAGAAAACAATATGCAGCAGATAGCGAAAACATCTCCGTAATTAACATAAAATGTATTTCCACTTTTGGCGTGCACTTCTTCCACAAAAAAATCATCTTTCCAGTCAGATGTTCTATGCAGAATTTTTCCTTCGGAAGAGACAATGCCCGATATTCCGATATTGTCCGACTGCACAAAAAATCTTCTCGTTTCAACCGCCCTGAAAACATTGAATGTGAAGTGATGGAAAGCCGCCGATGTTTTTCCAAACCATGCGTTGTTTGAAATAACCATAACCATCCCGGCGCCGTTTTTTACAAATTTCCTCACCTTATGCCCGAAAAAGTTTTCTGAACATATAACAACGCTGAAATCGACATCGCCCAAGGACATTACGGTATTTTTGTCGCCTCTATTCAGATCGCCCATATAATTAAAAACATCAAAATATCTCTCAAGGATAGACCTGAAAGGAACATATTCTCCAAAAGGCACAAGATGCGTCTTCCTGTGGATGTTTATTATATCTCCTTTAGGGTCAAACATAACCGCCGAGTTGTATATCTTTCCGCCATTTTCCCAAAATGTGCCGACCACATTAAAACTTTCACTGTTTTGTATCGTTTTTCTAAGCCACGGCGACATAGGATTTTCCACTATTGATGTCTCGGGCCAGAGTATCAAATCGGGTTTTCTGGATGAAACCGATAAAATCTGGCTTTCTATTTTTTTCAAAGTCTCCGACTGATAAACAGGATTCCATTTTTTATACTGGTCTATGTTCGGTTGAATAACAGCCAGATTCAACGAGCCTTTAATCTTTTTTTCCAATGAACTTTTGGAGTCGCTTCTATATGATGCGATTTTTACACCGCCGAAAGCAAGCAACAGAATTATCGGCAAAAAATTGAAATACGCAGCACCGCCCCGTTTTTTGATTATGCCAAAAACAGTCAGGTTGAAAAACACAATAAAAAAAGATACGCCGTAAACCCCGGTGTATTCGGAGAGCTGAACAATGGGCAAAAAATTCCACTGGGAATATCCAAGCATCGCCCATGGAAATCCCGTAAAAAGGCGGCAGCGGGCAAATTCCAGCGCAATCCAAACAGAGGACGAAGCCGCACATAAAATCACAACGTCCGCCAAAGGCGTCTTCGAAAGACAATACTTGTGCGCAATAAGATATGCTGCTAAATAAAGCGAGAGATATCCCGATATCAGAAAAAGCGAGAGAGCGCTTTGAAAGACAGACGAGGTGTTTTCATAAACCGTCGGATAAATCCAGTATAAAGTTATCGAGTAACCAAGAACCCCCGAGAAAAATCCCGATATGAAAGTCGTAAGGTAATTTTTCTTATTCGCGAGATAAAACAGCGGGAGCAAGAAAAAATACGCAAAAAACCAAAAATTAAAATTCGGGAAAGAAAATCCAAGAAGGATTCCTGATAAAATTATTAATGTCAGATGCCATATCATTTTTTATATTTTTTCCCGGGGCCGTTCCGAGAGAACACATCAGAACTTCGCCCCGTATGAGATAAAAAATTACACGCTCTTTCCACAGCAGTGTTTATATTTTTTGGGGCTTCCATCCGGACGAGTCGCTCCGCATGGACAGGGGTCGTTCCTTCCGACTTTAGAGGGCTGAGTAGGGATGGGATTCTTCTGTGCCGACGGCTGTTGTTTTTGCACAAAATCTGGCTGGGAAACCACAGGAAATGATGGCTTTTCGGTGGCGACAAGACCTTCCATCGTGACTGACTGCTTTTGCTGGCGGACACGAGCGGGAATGACAGCTGGCGGAGGAATTACAACCCTGACCCTGAATATATATTCAACGGTGGCCTCTCTTATGCGCCTCATCATCTGCTCAAAAAGAGCAAGCGATTCTTTCTGGTATTCTATCAGAGGATCCCGCTGACCGTATGCGCGCAGACCGATGCCCTTCTTTATCTGATCAAGGTCGTAGAGATGCTCTTTCCACGCGTTGTCTATCATCTGAAGAAGTATAAGACGCTCCAGGTCTCTTATAACTTCCGCTGTCAGTTCGTCTTCTCTTTTTTTGTATCCCGCAAAAACTTTTTCCGTCAGATACTCCCTCAATTTTACGGCATCTGTCCCGGCCGTTAGAGATTTGTCGAAAGATTCTCCTATAAGTTTATTGTACCATGCGTTAAGAGACGGCCAGTCGTAGCTTTCAGGATATTTGGCGGAAGCCCAGAGTTCAATTTTTTCATCAATCGACTCGGCGAGCATATCTTCGATCTGAGTTTTTACATCAGCGCCGTCAAGGAGCTCATTTCTGAGGGAATAAACCGCCTCCCTCTGTTTGTTCATGACATTGTCGAAATCAAGCAACTGTTTTCTTATGTCGAAGTTCATCATTTCTACTTTTCTCTGTGCGTTCTCTATGGCCTTCGAAATCCACGGATGCTCTATAACCTCCCCCTCGGCCATGCCGAATCGACCCATGATGGACGAAATCCTTTCGGAGCCAAAAAGCCTCATAAGTTCATCTTCGAGAGATATGAAGAACTTTGAGACCCCGGGGTCGCCCTGACGGCCACAGCGGCCCCTTAACTGATTATCTATTCTTCGGGATTCGTGTCGCTCGGTTCCAACAACGTGCAGTCCGCCGTTTTCCTTTATGTAACCCGCCTCTTCAATTGACTGAGGATTTCCGCCCAGCAGTATATCCGTCCCACGGCCGGCCATGTTGGTCGCTATGGTCACCGTTCCCTTCTTGCCGGCTTGTGCTATGATGTGTGCCTCCTGTTCATGATATTTCGCATTCAGAACCTGGCACGGAATTCCTTTTTTTCTCAAAATCGCAGCGAGTTTTTCGTTTTTTTCTATTGAGCGGGTACCGACGAGAACGGGGACGCATGCTTTCCAGAGATTAGTGATTTCTTCAACTATGGCATTTATTTTTTCCCTTTCGGTCCTGTATATCGCATCGGGCTGATCTGTCCTTATCATCCGGTTGTGAGTGGGTATCTCTACCACATCAAGCTTGTATATCTCCCAAAATTCCTGCGCCTCCGTCATAGCCGTACCCGTCATACCCGCGAGCTTTTTGTACATCCTGAAATAATTCTGGAAGGTGATCGTAGCAAGCGTCTGGTTCTCTTCGGCAACTCTCATTCGCTCTTTGGCTTCAACCGCCTGATGTAGCCCCTCCGACCATCTTCTTCCGGGCATAAGACGTCCCGTAAACTCGTCTACGATAACAACCTCTCCGTCCTTAACTATGTAATGCACATCTTTGTGAAAAAATTCGTGGGCTTTAAGCATCTGGGTTATATGATGAACCCACTCGCCCTGGACATCGTCGTAAAGCGATTTTAACCTGAGAAGATTTTCGCACTTCTTTATTCCCTCGTCGGTCAGCGTTACCGAGTGATGTTTTTCGTCGGAGATGTAATCGTAGCCTATCCCCAGATCTATCCCTTTTTGCTTCGCTTCTATCTCTTCGGCTTCGGTTATTTTTCTTCCTTTCAAATAAGGGTGCAATTTTTCAACTGCGGCATACTTTTGAGTCGATTCTTCAGCGGGGCCTGATATTATCAGAGGGGTTCTTGCCTCGTCTATCAAAATCGAGTCAACCTCGTCAACAATTGCATAGCTCATACCCCTTATAACCCTGTCTTCTTTTCTTATCACCATATTGTCGCGGAGATAATCGAAACCGACTTCATTATTCGTCACATAGGTTATATCGCATTTGTAAGCTTCCCTTCTCGCTTCGTTCTCCATGTCATGCTGAATATATCCGACTGACAGTCCTAAATTTTCATAGACGGGACCCATCCAGAAGCGGTCCCTTCTGGCGAGATAGTCGTTTACGGTGACTATATGAACCCCTTGTCCATGAAGGGCGTTTAGATATGCGGAAAGTGTGGCGACAAGCGTCTTTCCTTCTCCTGTTTTCATCTCGGCGATCTTTCCCTGATGAAGAATGACGCCGCCGAGTATCTGAACATCGAAATGCCTGAGGCTTATAAATCGCTTGCCCGATTCCCTGACAACGGCAAAAGCCTCGGGGAGTATATCATCAAGAGATTCGCCTTTACTGAGACGATTTTTGAAGTCGTCGGTTTTCAGTTTAAGCTCTTCGTCGGTAAGTTGAGACACCTCGCTTTCAAACGAGTTTACGACTTCCAAAATATGCCATATTTTTTTGATGTCCCTTTCGCTTTTCGTCCCGAAGATTTTGTCTACAAGCAGTTTTAACATAATTTCCGCTCAAGCCCAATTTTTAGATTATGAGACCGCTTAAAAACCTCACCGCAGAGGCACCAAGAACACAGAGAAAATTATATCACAGATGAACCCCCGACAACATCGTTCGGGAACAGTCGCCGATTAAGTTTTAATTTTTATCCGTGAAAATCCTGAAAATCTGCGTCCTAAAAAATAAAAGAATAAAAACTAACCGGACGCAGATAAATGCAGATAAAAAACTCAGTGTACTCAGTGGCTAAAATAAAAAAGACTAAAAATCCAAGAACACGGATTAACACGGATAAAGTGTCTTTCGTGCTCTCGTGTCTTCGTGGTTCAGAGTTTTAATAACACAGAACTCACATCTTCGTGGGTGATTTTTCTGTGAAGTTCTCATTTTTCTCTGAGTCTTAGGTGGTAGAAGAACTTTTTCATAATCTCATTATATCAAATAATACCTATAAAAAGAACCCCGCTCTTCCCAAAAATCGCGCAAAACATGCTTGCTAATCAATAGGATGAGCGGGGATGATTGGCTTAAAGACAACAGCCTTAAACCTTGACTACTTTCACAGCCTTTGGGCCTTTATCCGACTCTATTACCTCGAACTCGACCGTGTCGCCCTCGGCAAGAGTCCTGTAGCCAGGCGTCTGAATGTCGCTGTAATGAGCGAAAACATCTCCGGAACCATCTTCCTTCGCGATGAACCCAAAACCTTTCTTGTCATTAAACCACTTAACTTTACCTTTCACCTAACAACTCACCACCTTTTTTATTAACATTCCGCTCCGAAATATATCGGAACAACGACATTTTATCATTTTATTTTAGCGATGTCAAATCAACGAATCACATCTTGCATTTTTAAACTAAATTTGGTATTATTATAGAATATGATGGATTTTCTGAGAAAACATAGGCGCAACATATTTATTGCAACGGTCATCGTTTTTGTAGCCGGAACCTTCATCGGTTTCGGCGGTTATTTTTTTGGCGACGTCGGGGGCGGGGTGGTGGCTGAGGTCAACGGAAAAAAAATCTCCTATCAAAGATACAACTTTTTTTACAACAGATCTCTTGAATCATTAAAACAGAGGAATGTTGAACTTACCCCTGAAGTTTTAAAACAGGTCGAAGTGGAAGTAATCCAAGATCTGCTTCAGGATGAAGTGTTCTGGCAGGAGTCCCAAAAATTCGGAATTACCGTGTCAGACAAAGAGCTCTCGGGCAACATAAGACAATTTCCCGCATTCCAGAGAGATGGCCAGTTTGATCCGCGAATTTATTATGAATTTTTAAGAAGGGTACTAAGAACAACGCCTTCAGAGTTTGAGGATTTCAGGAGAAGGCAGATAGCGTTTCTCAAGCTGCGGCATTTTATATCCGTCGCTATATATGTTCCCGAACAGGAAGCATATAAAGATTTTATCGAAAAATTTCCACAAAAAACGAAGGAGTGGGAAAAGGAAAAACAGCAATATTATCAGACATACAAACAGGAAGTCGCAAACTCGGTTTTTAGCGAATATATAAAGCATTTGAACCAAACGGTTAAGATAAAAGTCTTCCATAAAGCGACTTAGATTGCGATGCCGAATTTCCTCAACATCGCGGCAAGAAGCTTGAGCGGCAACCCTACGACATTGAAATAATCTCCCTCAATCTTTTCGACGAAAGCATCGGATTTCTCCTGAACGGCATATCCCCCTGCCTTATCAAGATGTTTTTTTGAAACGCCGATTATTTCTCCTTCGGTTAGCCTCCTCATCTTGACGCCTGAGAGAGCGTAACCGGAAAGCAACTTCCCGCTCCTCTTTTCAAGTATAGCAATGCCCGTATATACCTTGTGTTTTGTCCCCGAGAGTTTTGAGAGAATCCTTACGGCATCCCGTCGAGAGGTTGGTTTGCCTATTATTTCCCCCTTCAATACAACAATCGTATCGGCGGAAATTATCAATGCGTTTTTCCTTCCGATTTTTTCCGATACACGAAGCGCCTTTTTTGCGGCGATATCCGTAACAATTTTATGGGGGGTTTTGTAGGGCGAATATTCTTTTATGTCCGGTGAAACGACAACAAAACTCAATCCAAGATTTTTAAGTATTTCTTTTCTTCTCGGTGAGTTTGATGCGAGTATAATTGTTCTATTTACCCCGTTAGAAATTGTCATTATGATTAAGAGAAAATTGAAAGTTTTAATGGATACTGTAAATCATCAAATATTTCTAACGGGGTTTGTTGATGACACGGAATATGTAAGCCGCAAAAATTATGCCAACGACGGATGTTATGTTGAATTTAAAAATACATCCGAATGTAAACTCTATCACCCTTAAATCAAGGCGCGCGGGATGAAGTCCCGCCTCTATATTTTTTGCAAATAAATCCTTGAAGTTTCCGTCGGGAATAACGAGCGCAAGGAATTCCCCAAGAAATGTCCCAAGCAACGCTCCCACGACAATAACGACTACAAAATAAACTATATTCTTGTTTAACGCCATCATTTCCTCCTATGATATTTCACCGTCCCAATACGCTTTGCTTTCGGGACAAACTCCGACCGCAGAGCACGCGGAGACAACAAAGTTGTCAGTGTCTTTAATCACTGACACTTTTTCTCTGCGTTCGGAGACTGTCCCGACCTGCACTACAATCTGTCATTGCGAGGCGAAGCCGTGGCAATCCAGTTCACGAACTGGATTACTTCGTCGCGGAGTTTATCCCGCATATTTTCAAAAACGAGATTGCTTCCCACCACGCTTCACTCGTGGTCGCAATGACAAAATGTGCGGGACTCCTCGTAATGACAAATCAGGGGGTTTTTCAGCGGTCTCACCTATCGGGACTATCATCGCACGTTTCCCCTCTATCAAGAGGGGTCCGGGGGGTGTGTTCTGTATGCCGCTAAACCCCGCAAAGTGCGGGGGAAATGGCGACTATCCCACCAAGGGCGAGATCGGACCGCCACTAAACATTGTCATATGTGTCTAAACTTTTCAATAAATTCCTCTAAGCAAGAACTCGTTTCAAAACTTTTCCATAGATCTTGACCTGCTTCATCCCACTGATTATGTACTGCTTTTTGCAGTTTATAACCTTCGAACCTATCATAAATAAATTGTAAAATATTTTTCCAAGTTTGCTGTTGAACTTTAGGATACTTTTCTCTTATGCTGGAATTTTCATTTCTACCAATACAAAAAAGTGATAAATAGTACGAATTGTTTTCAAAAAAGCCGACTCGATAAAGTTTATCTGCGACCGTGTCAATAATATCTTGCTCAAAAACTCCCATCCCTTTTAATACTCTTTGCATATTTTTCTCTTTCGGTTTTGTCCAGGGACCATTTAAATCACACATTCCATTTTTTATTTCAGCAATCACTACACACGGCTTATCTAAACTGATAAAGATTGTATCGTCTTTCATAGGATTTTCAAGAAGTTCTGCTCTATATGGAAATCTGACGCCCAAAATATCAATTTCAGTGCGTTGCATCCCATTATGGTCTGGATGCACAATGAAATTAGTTGTTGTCAAAAAACCATTCAACCTAAAATACCAATAAGCCAATTGGTCAGGTTTGATTTTCATAACAAAATTTATTTTAAAAATTTTTTCAAATTACTATCGTGCCAGGCCCACCGGATTGGTTCTAATATAAAAAACTCCTCTGGATCTCTTGTGGTTTCAGTTTTCTTGGTTTCAGTTTTCAACTCTCGTCTTAGTTCATCCATAACAAAATCAATTAATACTTTCCACCTGTCGTCCGATTTTTCTGAAGCTTTTTTGAACCACGCAATACTCTCTTCTTTTTTTCCATCAAGTACATACAAGTATGCCGTAAGAAGCATTGTGGGTAAATAATCTGGATTTAATTCTCTTGCCATAGCCAATTTATTCTTGGCTAATTCAATTTTCCCGTCAGCAACATCTTCCAACGAATCCAAAAACAATCCTGGTAAGGTATTGGTGGTTATGCTTACCTCTTTTGTATATATGTCCAATTTTGGAAAACCTAACTGTTCTATTTTCAAAACAGTGATCAACAAAGAATAAAATAAAGTGTCTTCAAGTGTTTTGAGAGCATAATCGGGTTTTCCTTGCATTAAATACAATTTCGTTAAGTGTACATACACCTCAGGCATAGTGGGACAAATTTCGAGCACTTCTTTTGCTCTTCTGATAAATTCATCTTGGCTATCTATGGGCTTGGCTGTCCATACAATCGCGGCATTCATTCTATTTATTTTGTAAACAATGTATTCTTCTTCTAAATAAAAACTTCTTTTAGGCCGTAGTATCCCTCCCTGCCCTCTATTTTTATCCACTGGTTCCCTTTTGACTAACTCATAAACTTGTAGTGCCTCGGCAAATTGTTTTTGATTTTCTAATATTTCACCAAGTATCATTTTACGTTCCAGTCGGGCATTCTTATTTTCTGTATTTTCTATTGCCACTTTTAAATTATTTTTGGCTTTATCATAATTTTTTTCACCTTTATACGACAAAGCCAACCCAAAATAAACTTCTGAAATTCTATTGTCAACAAGGTTTTTTCTATTTTTAAGCGCGGTGTTAAAATGTAAAATACTTTTTTTAAATTCTTTATTTCTCAAATATATCTCTGCTAACTCAAAATGAGCATCTGCATAATCGGATTTAAGTTTGACAGCTCTTAGAAAATGTGCTTTTCTATTACGGAAATCCGCTCGACCAAGTTTATAATGAGCAACGGGTTCATTAGGATACATCTTGACCATTTTTGAATAAAATTCAGTTCCCAGTATATCATGCAACAACGAAAATGGAATTCTACTTTCTTTCTTTAGATATCCGATTAAACTCCTTTCGATGGATTCAAATACCCATCTGAGGTTGAATATTTTCTGAAAATCACTAAACGATAATTTGTCTTTGTTGGCTAACATTATCGCATAAAGATTTGAATAAGCATCTAAAATATTGTCATAAGATACCAATCTTTTAACACTTGCTTCTTCCCATTCGCCGCGATAATTTCTTTTTGTCGTGAAATAACCCTGTAATTGTAATTCAATATTTTGAATATAATTGTTCACGGCCACTGAAATGAAATCATTTATTTTTCTGGTTCTAGGTCCCAATGGTTTAATTGACGCAATGAGTCTATCAAGTTCTTCAAACTTCGCTTTGGAAAAATATATATCTTTGCTCACGTCATAACTTGTTATCCCAAATGACCCATAAACTGGTTTTGTGTTATTATGTCCTTTTTGAAAAAGTTCATCGCCCTCTATATACTTTTCCAAAATAGATGTCACTTTACGAACATAAGTAGTTATGTCTGATTGTTTAGCATATAAATTGCTTGCAAAACTCCATACAATCGAAAGAATGAGCAAAAACAGTGCTTTATTTTTTTTAGTAATCATTTTTATCACCTCTCTACATTACACATTTCCAATATACACATATTTTAATTTTTTTTGTGCCGCGGCTTTCGCTTCTTTGAGTGTTTCAAGCGGGGTGAGCGACTCGAGCATTTTATGCATCGGAAAATATCTCGAAAAGTGCAGCGGGATTTCGCAACTCAAATCCGCTATCCAGTTTACCATTTCTTCGATTTTTTTTATATCATCATTATGACGGGGAATGAGCAGGTTAGTCAACTCCACATGTTTTTTCGCTCTTACCATAATTTTTATATTTCTTAAAACCGGCTCAAGCGAGCCACCACAAATTTTTTTATAAAAATCGTCGTCAAACGCTTTTAAGTCAATGTTAGCGGCATCTGTATATTTAAGTATTTCCCGCCATGGTTCTTCGTTTATATAACCATTCGTAACCAAAACATTTTTGAGTCCCGCTTGAGAAAATAATTTGCTTGTCTCAAGAACCCACTCAAAATTGATTAACGGCTCGTTATATGTGTAGGCAATTCCGACGGACACAAGTTCGCGGGCTTTTTTAAGTGCGTCTGCAGAAGTCAATTTCGTCAAATCAGAATTCTCGTATGATGACTGCGAGATGCTCCAGTTTTGGCAGTGAAGACATCTGAAGTTGCATCCGAATGTTCCCACCGACAAGAGCATGCTGCCTGGCTCAAAATGGTAGAGAGGTTTTTTTTCTACCGGGTCAAGATGGATCGCCGTAAAATTATTGTAAGTAAGTGAATAAAGTTTTCCACTGATATTTTTTCTTGCGCGGCAAATGCCGGTTTTATCTTCCGGAATTTTGCAGTTATGAGGGCAGAGCCAGCATCGTATAAAATCCTTTTCCGTTGAATAATAAAGAGCTTCTTTCATTGAACTTTAATTTCGCTGTAGCAAATCAAATGCGGCGACATCGCCGACATTAAGGCCTATCTTCTCGGACATGCCTCCGCTTATCTCCAAAACATATTTCGCCGTCACCCTGGGCTTTATTATCGGAAAATCGCCTCTTTTCGGAGGATGGTTATTTTTGCTTATATAGACGACCTTTTTATCTTCATTGAGCCAGATGATGTCCAGAGGAACAAGGGTGTTTTTCATCCAAAACGAATAAATCCCCGGCTCTTCAAACACAAAAAGCATACCGCGGTCATCGGGAAGATTTTTTCTGCCCATGAGCCCCTTCGCGCGCGACTCGGGAGTATCGGCTATCTCAACATAAAAAACATTATTTTTCAAATAAACTTCCGCAACTTTTTGTCCACCACAACTGACGACAAAAAACAGAACCGCAAAAATTAATAATCTATTGCTCAATGAATTAATCGCCTCGCCTGTCTCATATAGTTAGGGCATTTTTTGACATCCCCTTTTTTATCCGCGCCCCTTACCAAAAGTTCACCTGAATTTTCAAGATTGAACACATCATAAAAATACTTCAGTGTCAATCGGCTCCCCAAAAACAACTTTTCACCACGGGAACCACCGACAAGTATTGTATATACCGGGCGGATGGTGGAATCCGTTTTTTTAAGGATGTATTTTTTAGCCCAAAAAGACTGAGCGCGGTCAATCAGCGATTTAAAATGCGAAGGGAGTCCATAGAAATAAACCGGAGACGCAACAACAACAATGTCAGATTTTGCAAGCAATAATGAAATCTTCTGAAAGTCGTCATTGATTTTACAGAAACCCTTTTTTTCGCAGAAGCCGCAACTCTGACAGTGCGATATATTTAATGAACTCGTTCTTACGATTTTTATGCTGGATTTTTTGAACTTTTTAACGGCCTCTTTCAACAAAATCTCCGAATTTCCATTTTTTCTGGGCGAAGCAATCAACGCGAGAATTTTACCGTCTTTCTTAAATTTATACATCTATACAAATTTGGGATACGATTTCCATTGTGTTCAAATCCACTATTTCAACCGTTTTTTTCGGGAAATCTATAACCGCTGCCGTGGATCTTTCAGATATATAACCGCAGAGTTCTCCGGGATTTAAAACGATAGTTTTTTCTATTTTCCTTAAATCAATCTTGTGGGTATGGCCGTATATGATGAAATCATATTTTTGACAGGATATATAAGCGTCTATCAGATACGGCTCATGAATTACAAGAAATTTTTTTCCGCCGAAATCGTGCTCTGCATATCGCTCGTCAAGTTTTGCAGAATTTTTGAACTCCTTTAAACGATTCTGCCACAAATTTTTCTCCCCGTCGTTGTTTCCGAAAATGCCTTTGAACTCCATATTAAGATTTTTGAAATACGCGACCATAATCGGGGAGATTATGTCGCCCGCGTGTATGACTAAATCTACATTGCGCGAGTTGAAGAAATCGACCGCTTTTTTTATCATAGCCACGTTTTCGTGCGAGTCGGACATGACGCCTATTTTCATGATTTATTTCCGTTTTTTATACTTGAGTTTCTTTTTATTTTTGGACGCAGATGAACGCAGAAAAAACTCTGATAAACGCAGATTGAAGCAACTATAAACTTATCTGCGAAAATCTGCGTCCTAAAAAACCAAAAGCAATTGGACGCAGATGAACGCAGATTTATGCAGATATACAGAGATGACTTTGTAGCGGCGGGACATGTCCCCGATGTCGTGGTCGGGGATTGCGAGCCCGCAAAATAAGGGGAATGGCAATTCGCTCGCTACATAAAACAATCTGCGTTTATCAGAGTTTTTTCTGCGTTTATTCGCGTTCTATGTTTTTTATAGCATCTCATCTTTCCTCAGTTTCCGTCATAACTGTTCTGTAAGATATAACGAGTTCAATCCACGCAAAAATAACACCGACCAGAACCGATAACATCCCCACTATGAAGAAAAACACCGCATATTTTGCGCCGACGGCAATCAGCAGCGAGGTGATGACGAAAAAGAACACGGCGAATAAAATGCACGAAAGGGCGTTCCTCTGAAGTTTGCCTCTCAATGAAAGTTGTTTGATTTGAATCTCGAGATTTTTTATCAAAGGCGGCTGGAGAGTTGTTTTTTCTCTGTTGAATTGCCTCAGTCGGTCGACAATCCTTCCGTACCTGTGTTGGAGTCCGAGAAACAAAAGCCCGCAGCAGGATATCATTATGGCGGGAGCGAGCATTGCCTGAATCAAAAGAATCTCTTTCATAATGTTTGGTAATAGTGCTCTGTAACAGAAATAGTCGCGCATTTTTGTAGTCGCCCATTTATGGGCGGTTTTGAATATAATGCTCAGCCATCAACTACATATGCTCAATTATTTCTGCGACAGAGCAATAATTATAGGTCGCCGCTTAATTTTTTATGCTCCTTGAGAATACATCTGTCCATTACGATTTCTATGCCGTGTTCTTTCGCTTTTGACGCGGCGCCTTCGTTTATTATACCTTCCTGCATCCAAATAACTTTTGCGTTTATCTTTATCGCGTCGGCGACGAGAGGCGGGATATCTTCGGAACGTCTGAATATATTTACGATATCTATCTTTTCCGATATATCCAAAAGTGTATCATAACACTTTTCACCGAGTATCTTTGCGCGACCTGGATTCACAGGTATTATTTTATAGCCAACGTTTTTTAAATATTTCGCGACAACATTGGAAGGCCTCTCTTCGTTCTGAGATAATCCCACGACGGCTATGGTTTTTGATTCTTTGAGAATCTTTGAAATATCCGTTTGGCCACCTGCTATAGGAGGAAATATATGAAGGACGTCGCCTTCTTTCAAAGCGGACTTCTGTGGATTTTTCTGGTCTACTGTTTTATCGTTGAGAAGAAGTATATAATAATTGTGAACATCGCCGTTTTTGTCAAAAATTTCTTCTTTGAAATCGGGACCGTATTTTGAGGAAAGTTTTTTTAAAACCTCAAGGACATCCGCACCCGTAAGTTCTACGTTGCCCGTGCCAAGCTTGTCCCTTAAAACGGTATAGAACTTTACGGTCACCCTCGGGAGGGATTTTGATTTTCCCTTCATCTGACTCTCCGCTGACTTTCCAATCTGGATATTATGAGCTCAATAGAGTTCATTGCAACCAACCGCACTGTTTCGTCAGGTTCTTCGACTATCTTTTTTCTCAGAATCTTTATCTCATCCGCGCCGCCAAGATGTCCGACGGCAGCGCAGGCAGCTTTTCTGACATGAGCGACGGGGTCGTCCAAGTTTTTCAAAATCAAGGGCATCGCCGTTTTAATCTTCAATTTTGACGAAACCTCTATGGCATCTATCCTTACACCCTCGGCTTCATCTTTTATCATATTCACAATAATTCCGTAAGTGGCTGGGTCGTTTATCTTCCCCAGAGATTTTACGGCTTCGCCCCTAAAAAGCGGATACGCATCGTTGAGAAGGGATTTTAGCGGCTCAACCGCGGAGGGGGAACCGATATCGCCCAAAACTTTTATCGTTACGTATTTTACAGATATGTCTTTTTCGATTTTCAAAAGATCGAGCAATGGCTTTACGACGCCTTTTGTGCCGCGAAAATTCGAGAGCGATTCAACCGCGGTCCTGCGAACGAGATGGTTTTCATCGGAGAGCATCTTTATGATATGCGCAAGAGCCGCCTCATTTTTTTCACTCCCCAGATAAATTATGGCATTTCTTCTCGTTATCGGATTAGCATCCGAAAGACGCTCTATGTTAGTCCTGAAATCCTTTGTCGAATCGATAATATTCAAATCGCTATCAGAAGCGGCTTCGTCCGAAAATTTTGCCTGATCAAGAGGGATAAGGTAAGTGACATCGTCTCTCTGCGACACCTTGATTATTTCCGATGGAAAGGCTGAAAAACTAACATAGTTTTTTACAAAATTTGTTCTTATATCTTCGGCGTTGTTTTCGACGATAAACTTAATAATGCTTGTCTGGTCGTCTCGCGAAAACTGCCTGAGGGCAGTCATTCTTTCTTTGATTATCTGTTCGCGCTGCTCTTTAACAAAAACGGTATAGGGAGGGAATATGCACCTGGCGGACATTACGGCCATAACGGCGATTTTTCTGTCCGGGGGAGAAGAGTCCAGGACTTTCTGCAAATCCGGCGTAATTTTTGGCTGAAGTTGCGCCGAGAGATGAGACGACAAAAACACTGATAAAAATATAAATTTTAGCATTATGAGAGCGTTGAAAAACCCTCTTTAGTTTTTTGAAATAATTCTCGTCGGTAAATCCGACGATAAAACATTTGCATTTTCTCTCCGGAATTGCTATAATATTTCTGACGAAAACAAATAGA
>JBGFRZ010000073.1:0-4512 GCA_041694835.1 Ignavibacteria bacterium | reverse complement strand
GAGAGAAAATTCAGAAATTGAAAGAACTGTCAGCAATTTTTCAAACATAAATTGCTAAACCTACCGGCTAAATGGCGCTGGCTTTGCTAAATACTGACTTTTTCAACACTCTCATAATGTCTGCGTAACAATTAATGAGGAGGAAATGATATGACTCTTGAATCGTTGGAAAAAGAATTTAAGGAAGTAATCTCATCCGGGGAAAAAGTGCTGAAGCAGATTTCCAGCAAAGTTCTGGCGGCCATGGACATTCTTAAAGATGATGTCATATACGGAGCGAGGCTCGGCCAGTTAAAGTTAAAAGAACAGTCGCTTGAAAGGGCGAAGGCAAGAGTCCTGTATGCCATAGGAAGGGTCGTCTATAAATCATACTATAAAGGCAATGTTCAGGATCCGAATATAATAAAACTCTGTGAACATCTTAAAAAACTCGAAGAGATAAGCCGTAAATATCACGGAACGGAAAAACGACTAAAAAAAAGAATAGTTTCACCCATATAATTCATAATGGGGTGGTAGCTCAATTCACCCGCATCTATTTATCTGGGGCGGTAGTTCAATTGGGAGAACGCTTCCTTGGCGTGGAAGAGGTTGAGGGTTCGATTCCCTTCCGCTCCATATGAAAAGAGGGAATCTGTGTCTTGTGCTTATAAAAAAATTTTTTCAATTTTTCGCAATATCGCTGTTCGTTTCAGTATTTCTTAACCAACCTTTATACTCAAAGTCAAAAACCCTCTTTATTTACGAAGGCGAACTGAAACTCGAATCTTCCATCGCAACTATTTCAAAACAAAGATATATATCCTTCAGTGATGTTGCAAAAATTTATAACCTCACCCTTTCATATAAGCCGGTTTCGGGCAAGGTGATATTGAGCGGGCTAAACAAAAAAATTACATTTATCATAAACTCGAGCCGATATTCAATCGGAGACGCGAAAAGAAGGATGAATGCTCCGGTCGCTCTTGTGAAGAACACCGTTTTCCTCCCCGCCAGTTTTCTGACATCTTCCGAGTTTTCAGACTTCACCGAAACCGAAACCAACTTTATCCCTGAAACTACGACATACATAATTTCAATAAGACACAACATAAATCCGCCAAGATACCACTCCCAGTCCGACAAAACTAAAATTATAATCGAAACAAAAGAAAGACTTCCGTCGTCGCATAAAATATCGAGCGGCAAACTTACCGTAGAATTTGCAAGAGGGAAAGCGATAGAAGAATCTATAGGAATAAACGACGGAATCGTAAGGGAAGTCAAGCTCTCGAATAAAAACAGGGTTTCGTTCGTAGAGATATTTCTGACGGAAGCCGCGGGAGAGCCGGTTTTGGAGCAGAAATCCGACACGTCGTTAGTTATTTCGATACCGAGAACGTCTCTCGCTCCGGAAGTTCAAGCTATAACCCATGCCGAAGAAATCGGGACATCACCGGTTGATATCTCTACTGACATCGCTTCGACGATGGTATCTGTCGGCACAAGAGCGGTATCCGTCGAAAAAGAAGTGATAGTCGCCACTCCTTCTATAAAACCCCAGCCTCAACCGACCATAAAACCGCTTTCTAAAAAAATAAAAATCGTCATTGATGCAGGACACGGCGGAGAAGACCCCGGCGCTATCGGTCCCAACGGCACTATGGAAAAAGACGTTAATCTGGCTATAACGAGGGAGCTCGCCCATCTTTTTGAAGATGAAAAAAATATCGAGATAATTCTGACCAGAAAAGATGATACATTCATTCCTCTTGTAGACAGGACGAACATAGCAAACGAAAACCACGCTGACATCTTTATCTCCATACATTGCAACGCATCGCTAAAAAAAACAAGTTATGGTTTTGAGGTTTATTTTTTATCTGAAAATGTTTCTGATCCGGATGCTATGGCGACCCAGATACTCGAAAACTCTGTGGTGGAACTTGAGAAAAAACCCGACAAAAAAAGAACCAAACTCCAGGAACTCCTGTGGTCTATGATTGTAAACGAGTTTATAAACGAATCTTCCGAACTCTGTTATCTCATTTCTCAAGAGATCCCCAGAAGAATAAAAGTGGAAAACAGGGGAGTCAAGCAGGCTGGGTTTTATGTGTTGAGGGGAGCGCAGATGCCGGCGGTTTTGGTTGAATGTGCGTTTATTTCTAACCATGCGGAGGAAATAAAATTGCGGAATCCAAGAATACAAAAACAAATTGCCGACGGTATCTATGTAGCTATAAAAAATTATATAAAAAGAAAAAATCTTTTGGGGAATTAACGATGGATAAAAGACCTATCGGGATTTTCGATTCCGGCGTTGGAGGACTGACGGTTGTCAGAGAGATACTAAGGCAACTGCCCGACGAAAATATCATTTATTTCGGCGACACAGCGAGGGTCCCATATGGCACAAAATCTGCAGAAACTGTGACGAGATATTCGCTTGAAATAGCCGATTTCCTTCTAAGTAAAAACGTCAAAAGCATAGTCGTCGCCTGCAATACCGCATCAGCCTTGGCGCTCGACGCACTGAAGAAAAAATATCCACTCCCGATACCCGGAGTCATAAATCCCGCCGTTGCAAAGGCTGTTGCCGCCACCAAAAGCAAAAAGATAGCCGTCATAGGGACTGAGGCGACAATATCAAGCAAGGCCTATCAGAATGAAATCAAAAAAAGATCCGGAAGCGTTAGTGTCTATGCAAAATCATGTCCGCTCCTCGTTTCACTTGTGGAAGAGGGCTGGTTGAATAACAAGATTACCATGGATGTTTTGAGAATTTACCTGAAAGAAATCGTCTCTAAAAAAATAGACACACTGATATTGGGATGCACGCATTATCCACTGCTTAAAAACGCGATAGCAAAAACTGTCGGAAGAAACATAAAAATCATCGACTCCGCTTCCAGCGTTGTCTCGGAACTTAAAGAACTCTTTGCCTCTGCGGAACTTTTATCAAACGACAAAAATCCAAAAAAAATATTCTATGTAAGCGATTCGCCTGAAAGATTCAGAAAAATAGGCGAAAGATTTCTGAAAACAAAATTCAACGACAACATAAAAAAAATCACACTTTAAGTTAAGAAAATTTTGAACTAAAACACGACGGAAATTAAAAACCACGGAAGCACTGAAACGCGGAAAACCGCATTAAAAAGAGCGGTGAGTTTTTTTCAGCGCTTCGGTGTTTCAGTGCTAAAGAAAAAATAAGCTACAGATGAACACGGATTGACACAGATTAACACAGATAAAATTCTTTTGAGTTTTTTCTGTGTGTATCTGCGTTTATCTGTGGTTACAATTTTTTTAGCGGACAGATGTGGTATTAATTATGTTTGAAATATCTGTGGAAAAAACTTTCTCGTCGGCGCATTTCTTGAGAAATTACCGCGGCAAGTGCGAAAATCTGCATGGACATAACTGGGTCGTGCGTTTAACGGTTTGCAGTAAAAAATTGGATAACTCCGGCATGGTTTTCGATTTTTCCGAGTTAAAACTTATACTTGAAGAACTGCTTTTAAAAATAGACCATAAAAACATCAACGAAATTCCCCCCTTCGACAAAATAAATCCCAGCGCGGAAAATTTGGCCAAATACATATTTGATAGAGCTAAAAAACATCGCTCCATCGTCAAAGAAGATTTGCGAATCTCCCGCGTTTCCGTCTGGGAATCGCAAAACAGCAGAGCCGATTATTATGAACTTCGATAGAAGTAAGTCCCTTCAAGGTTGGAACGCCGATGCCTTTACGCATCGGACTCCTAACGGGACAAAAGATAAGGCGGTTGTTCTTTTATCGGGCGGGCTTGATTCGACGACAGTGCTTTACATCGCCAAAAAAAAATTCGATTGCCTATGCCTTGTGTTCGACTACGGACAACGACACAAAAAAGAGTTAAAATGCGCGCAAAAACTCGCACGATTGAACAGGGTTCCGTTTTGTTTAGTCAAAATAAAACTCCCATGGTCGCAAAGTTCGCTCACTGACAAAACTCGACATATCCCTATGTCGCCTGTTCGTCGATCATCAATAACCATTCCATCCACTTATGTGGCGGGAAGAAACACGCTTTTTATATCTTACGCCCTATCCTATGCAGAAACTATTGGAGCAAAAAAAATTTTCATAGGCGCCAACGCCGTAGATTTTTCAGGATATCCGGATTGTCGTCCGGAGTATTATAACTCTTGGAACTCTGTACTTAAATCGATAGGGACATCGATAAAAATAGAAACGCCTCTTTTGTATTTTAAAAAATCAGAGATTATAAAACTTGGAACTTCGCTCAGGGTTCCATATTCTCTCACATGGTCGTGCTATAAAGGAGGACGAAATCCCTGTGGAAATTGTGATTCGTGCAAATTCCGCGCAAAGGGTTTCAGTGAAGCCGGCATCAAAGATTCTATTATGAGAGTGTTGAAAAAGTCAGTATTTAGCAAAGCCAGCGCCATTTAGCCGGTAGGTTTAGCAATTTATGTTTGAAAAATTGCTGACAGTTCTTTCAATTTCTGAATTTTCTCTCAAACTT
>JBGFRZ010000086.1:0-4569 GCA_041694835.1 Ignavibacteria bacterium | reverse complement strand
AAAACGCCCTATCCTTCGGGAAATAACCGCCAAGCAACGTTTCATAACACTTCATTCTGATTTCGGGCGGTATGTCGTCTCCCTTCGTGGCGCCAACGAGCGGGTGAATGAGCGCGGCGTCGGTAATCTCCAAAGCGCACTTTATTATATATTCGTGGGCGCGGTGAATAGGATTTCTCGTCTGAAATCCCGCTATTTTTCCCAATCCCTTGCTTTCAAAAAGTTCTCTCGTCTGCCTGGGCGAGAGCCGATAGTCGTTGAATGAGGGATATTTGGGCAACTCAATCAGAGTGATATTACCCGCCAAATAATGAGAACCCTGGTCGTAAACGACTTTTACTCCGGGGTGTTTCTCGTCGGTCGTTTTGAAAACAAAATTTACTTCCCTTTCTTTATCGTAAGTATAAATTTCTTCGAGTTCAATAATTGCTTTAAGTCCTGTGCTGTCATTTTCTAAAAGAACGTTTTCGGATGTTTCGATATTTTTTGCTTCTTCGCAAGTGACGGCGAGATTTATCGGCAACGACCAGGGAATGCCGCATGAAAGACGCATATCCTTCAATACGCTTTCATAATCCTTTTTTTTCAAAAAACCGCCCAGCGGACTAAAAGCGCCCGACGAGAGCATCTCGACATCTGATGACTGTCTTTCGTTGAGATTGATTTTCTTTAGCGATTTGCTCTTTTGGAGCAGTTTTTCTCTTTCTATTCCGGTCGCAATTCTCTCAACTAAAACTCCGCCGTGTGATTTGAGCATCTTTAACCTCGTTTATCGTCTTTCAACTATCTCTTATGTAACCCGCATTCCTTCTGTTCCGGTGTTTCCCACCACCATCTGCCCGCTCTTATATCTTCGCCCGGTTTTACCGCTCTTGTGCAGGGCGCACATCCTATCGACGGATATCCAATATCGTGCAGTTTATTGTAAGGGAGAGCGTTTTTCTTTATGTAATCCCAGACCTGCCCGCTTGTCCAATCTATCAACGGATTTATTTTCACCACTCCTTTTTTTGGCACGTCATATTCTACTTTCGGAGTGTCCGTCCTTGTAACCGCCTGCTGGCGGCGCAGTCCCGTTATCCATGCATCAAGATGCGAAAGCATTCTATTTAATGGAACGACTTTTCTTATGCCGCAGCATTCCTTTCTTGCTTCAATGCTCGTGCGGAAAGAATAAAATCCTTTCTCATGTTCGAGTTTTTCGATAGCAACTCTGTCGGGAAACAGTGCCTCTATAACGATATCGTACTTCTGGCGAATTTTCTCCATCACTTCGTATGTCTCTTCGTCGAGTCGGCCCGTATCAAGCGTGAAAACCCGAAAATTTTTCCCGCGGATTTTTGCGAGCATGTCGATAAGAACCGATTCTTCACACTGAAAACTCGACGCAAGAGCGACATTGTCGCCGTATTTTTCAAAAGCCCATTTCAATAAATCATAAGCGGACAATTTCTCTAAATCCATAGTGAGAACCTCCTATTGAGTTAAACTCAATATATAAGTTTTTTTAATGAGTTTATGAAATACTCTATCTCTTTTTCCGTATTGAAAAAAGCGGGACTTACCCTTAATGTGCCGGACAAAATGTCTTTATGCGCCAAAGGGGCGCAGTGTTCTCCCCCGCGAACGGCTATCCCGAAAGATTTGTCGAGCGCCATCGACATCGCCTGCGCCGACCAGTTTTCTTTTTTGATGACAAATGAAACTACGGGCAATTTCTTTTCAATATCCTCCGTGCCGAGCAACTTTATTTCTTTTATTTTTTTTAAGCCCCCCAGCAACAATAAAGTCAGATTTTTATCATGACTCCGTATTTTCTCAAAATTGTCGTCCACAAATCTAACGGATGCCCCTACTCCCGCTATTCCTATGGCATTTGGCGTGCCCGCCTCCAAATAATATGGCCATTTTATATCTTTCGTTTTCCTGGATGAAAGTCCGGGAGCGATTACACCGCCCTCCCGCCACGGTTTTAAATTTATTCCTTCTTTCACATATAAGCAGCCGGTCCCGGGAGGTCCGTAAAGAGCCTTATGCCCGGAAAACGCCAGCACATCTATGTGGTCATTTTTTACATCTATTTTTACATGCCCCGCGGACTGAGATGCGTCGACAATAAAAACAACGTTGGTATTCTTGCATATTTCGCCGACTTTCCTGATATCCTGAACGACACCGAAAACATTTGAAGCATGGGTCATAATCACGGCTTTCGTGTTCGACTTTATTTTTTCTTTTATCGCCGAGGGTGGTATATCTCCATTTCCTTCGGGATTTACATAAGTGACTTCAATAAAATTCTCCGATGACATCGTCGCCAAAGGTCTTAACACAGCGTTATGCTCTATCGTCGTGGTTATAATGTGATCGCCCATGGAAAACAGACCCTTAACCGCCATATTAAGGGAATCTGTCGCGTTAAGCGTAAAAACAAGCCGAGACGGATTTTCTATGCCAAAAAATTTTGATATCGCAAACCTCGAGTCTTCTATTACTTTTCCGGCTTTTATCGATAATTCATAGTCGCCGCGGCCCGGGTTAACTGCAAAATTCCTAAAAAAATCGTTTACTGTATCGTAAACAATATCCGGCTTTGGATAAGTCGTCGATGCATTGTCAAGATAAACCGTCATATATAATAAATTCCCTCTTTTTTGGATACTTCCGCTATCGTTACCCTCTCAAGAGCCCTTGAAATCACGGACTTCAAATTTACCCATATCCTGTGTCCTGTACACCCTGGAAAGTATTTACATTTTCCTTTCGAATCGATGCAATTTACCGATAAAACCGAACCTTCAAGTGCTTCAAAAGCCTCTTTTACAGTTATAAGATTCGGAGACATCGTAAGAGAATAGCCTCCTTTCGCCCCGCGATGACTCGACACCATCTTTGATTTTTCAAGGATGCCAAGAAGATTATCCGTGTATTTTTTCGACAATCTTTCTCTCCGCGCTATTTCTTTCGATGTAACCAGGCCTTTGTTGTAGTTGTCGGCAAGCACCGAAAGAATCTTCAAACCGTAGCATACTTTTGTGGATATCCTCATTTTTTCTCCTATCATTATTTTAGGACGCAGATTTACAGGATTATCGCAGATTAAAAACTTTACCACGAAATCACGAAAATTAGAAATCACAAAATTCTTTACAAGTATTTTCGTGTTTTTGCGCTTTCGTGGTTCAAATCTTTTTTCATCTGCGTTAATCTTCTTGTCAAATCTGCGTTCATCTGCGTCCCATTTAATATATCATCTCCTTAATTACCTATTGTCTATAGATTTTATAGATATTATACAAAATAAAAAACACCTTGTCAATATGAACCATTGCAAAACGATATAGGAGCAAGTTCTCACCTTAAAATATCTTTGACGGGGAGAGCCTCTGATTTAGCTGTTAAAATCGCGGCGGTGTACTCGGTTTTTGATTTCTTTCTGCCGCATGGAAGATAAAATTCTTTTTTTGAACCAAGTTGTTTTCTTTTCAACACCTGTCTGTTTAACTTTGCATATCTCACTCCCCCCGTAGTAGTTTCTCTAAATATATTATCAACCACATTTTGGAAGTAGTTTTCATAACATATTACAGAAAGCTTTATCGCCGGGCGGCCGTGTTTCATTATTATATTTTCGTACCACACATCAAGAGCTCCGATGGACAGAAGTTTTTTCTGAACATCGGGATAAATCTGGGGATTCATGTCGTCTATATTGGTTTCTATTAAAAAAACCTCGTCCATCAAAACATCTAAAGTTTTTCCAATGATAATCCTCAATATGTTGTCTTTTGATTCCAAAACGGTCGTGCCACAGCCAAAGCCAAATTTTTCAACCGTCATGGGTGGCATATTACCGAAGCTGTCCGCAAAAACCGATATGACAGCCGCGCCGGTCGGAGTGGCGAGTTCGTATTCTGAATCATCGGAATAAACGGGTACTTTATTTTTTTTTAGTATCTCGGCGGCGGCGGGATTTATCCTGCCAATATTCACGGGGGAAACTGTTATTTTGTCTGCCTTGAAAAAATCAAATCCTATGGCCGCGCTGAGTATATCTACAAGGGTGTCTTTTGAGTTTAATTCATGAAAGTGTATTTTGTTTTTGGAAATCCCATGGACTTTCGATTCGGCACAGACAAGTTCATCAAGAACTTCAAGGGCTTTTGCCTTTATTTCACCGCTGAATTTTCCTTTTTTGATCAGTCTTTCTATTTGAGATGGGGAGTTAAAACTGAAGTCTTCGTCAATTCTCACGGATAAACACGGCAGATGCTTTTTTTCTGTTTTGATAACCTTAAAAAATGGTTTTTTGATTCCGAACTTTGAAAGATAATTTAGCTTCGCCTCAATATATCTTGACGACATTCCGGCGGAAATCAGAGAACCGACAATCATGTCTCCGGAAACGCCCGACGAGCAATTAATGTAAAGTGCTTTCATAGAAAAATGATTATGAGAGCGTTGAAAAACCCTCTTTAGTTCTTTGAAATAATTCTCGTCGGTAAATCCGACGATAAAACATTTGCATTTTCTCTCCGGAATTGCTATAATATTTCTGACGAAAACAAA
>JBGFRZ010000028.1:0-20056 GCA_041694835.1 Ignavibacteria bacterium | reverse complement strand
TGTGCCTACCAATTTTGCGAACTTATTCGCTAAGCACACCCCACAATGAATTGGAGGGCTACACAAAAATACACAACTTGACAAAAATTTACCTGCAAATTTTCTAAACATAACGCCTCCTGACCGCCGCCGGCGGTTTAATCGCCAATTTTATATTGCCGCAATATAATCGCCAATCCCCGACTGATGCGCTCGGGGACAAGTTTTCGTATTGGCGTGACTTTGCGCAGATATAAAATCTGCGACTACATTGGGGACTTACGTCCGCTGCTACTATCCCTTATACCCTATCCCTTGCCTTTCTATCTTTTCTCCAAAGCGAGTTCGGATTCCGCTTTTTCCTTGGATCTTTTGGCTCTTTCGTTTCCGGGATTGAGCGCAAGAGAATGTTCCCACAACCTGATGGCATCTCTCTTGCGGCCTTGGGCATACGCTATAAGCCCGTCGGAGTAGTACCGGTCAGACGCTTTGACATCGATTACAACTTCGGGCGCTGCCGGAGCGGGCACGGTGGCGGGAGCAGCGGCAGGTCTGGAGGCGGGTGTTGGCGCCAAGACACCCCTTAAAACTTCAAGCGCATCGTCTATCCTGTTTCTTGCCTTCGTTCGCCATTCCGCTTTCCTGGAAAACTCCGCTTCTTTTTCAACTATTTCTATAATTTTTTCCCACTCGCGAATTGCAGGAACATATTCTTTTCTGCTGAATCTCTCTTTACCATCGTTAAAGAGCCTTTTCAATCGTTCTTCGAGTTCCTTTTCATACGCCAATCTCTCCTGCTTTCTCAATGTTTTTTTTGCCTCATCAAGAAAACGGCGAACCTCTTCATTTCTTGGATTCAACGCGACCACTCTTTCCCACTGATTTATCGACTCCCTTAAATTTTGCTCCTTGTAATGAGCGATAAAGCCCCTCGCATACGCCAATTTTTCCGCATCGGCCAGGGCGGGCGAATCCGCTATATTTTTCATTTTCCCTCTGATGTTCGTTAAATAATCATCAACTCCTTCATATCTGGGCGACATCTCTTTTGCCTTCTGAAAATCGGAGTATGCCAAAAGATATTTTCCTTGTTGATGATTTTGATTCGCTTGCCTGAAAATGTCGTCCACATTTACCATTTTGTGGGTTCTTATGTGTTGACGGGTTTTTCTCATAATTTCTTCGCGTTCTTTTCTGATGCGTTCTTTTTCCGGCTCCAGGAGTTTTTTGGCGGACTTTTCCATAAATCTGCGAGCTCTTTTGTTGTCCGAGTCATCAATTAGAACCTGCATGAAAAAATCAAGCGCCGCTCTGTAGTCGCCTTTTCTATAAGCGCTCAACCCTAGGCGCATTTGCTTCTCGCTTGGAGTTGGTTCTTTTATGGCGAATAAAAAAGATGACGCAAGTCCAACGACAATCAAAGTTTGAATGATGTTTTTATAAATCATATCATTTACGCGGAACTTGTCAAGTCTCGGCGGGATAAATACTGATTAAAAAACTTACCACGAATTACACGAATACAACCGCGAATTAACACGAATAAACACGAATTGTTTTTATGCGTTTTAATCCTGTCCATCTGAGTTCACCCCGTTAGAAATTATCGTTAACTTTTAGGAAAAAGTTAAAAGTTTTATCGGACATCACAAATCATCAGAGATTTCTAACGGGGTTCATCTGCGTCCAATTAGTTTTTTGTGTTCATCTGTGATGGTTTATTTTTTCTTTACCACGAGAACACTAAAACACGAAAGCTTTACGGCGATTAAAAATCGCCGACTTTCCCCTACATACTACCTACTATATACTACATACTATCTTATTTCGGCTTTTGCTCTTAAACCCTCAAGCCATGCGGGCAGTTCTTGCTGTATTTTGTCGTTTAAGAGGGTCCTTTCAAGCCGCTTTCTCATTGCGCCATCAAGTTTCGCTTCTCTTGCGGGTCTTTTTTCTTCAACCTTGATTATGTGAAATCCGGCTTGCGTCCTTATAGCGGAACTTATCCCGCCCGCTTCCATAGCAAATGCCGCTCTTTCAATCTCGGGCACCAACGTTCCCCGAGAGAAAAATCCCAAGTCGCCGCCTCTGTCTTTGCTTGCCGCATCTTGCGATTTTAACTGAGCCATTCTTGAAAAATCGGCTCCCGCAGACAGAGCAAGAGTTATATTGTTGGCGTCTTGTTCGTTAAGAACAAAGATTTGCCTTATCCGCACTTGTTCCGGCTCGCCGAGTTGCTCTTTATTTTCCTGGAAAAATCTGTTGACTTCGTCGGGAGTTACTCTTAGTTTTTTTTCTTCTACGAGCATTTTTTCCGCCAGGAGCGAGGTTTTGAGCGTTCGTCTGACAACATCGCTCAAAGCGTCCGCCGTCAAACCGATTTCCTGCGCGCGCGCGGCAATTTCCTGTTCGGAAACACTTATTCTTTTCCTGCGGGCTTCGTTTGAGATAAGGATCTCGTTGACCAGTTGGTTTAACGTCTCGGTCGCTTGCTGCGGATATAGATGAACAAGCGCCGTATAGAGGTCCTGGGCGGTGATGGGTTGTCCATCAACCGTCGCCAATGTGGTAGGCGGTGTTTGCGCCGTCATAACTTCAACAAAAACCGAAACTGTCAAAACTGAAAAAACAAATACAACTGCTGCTTTTTTAAACGTTCTCATAAAGATATTCTCCTGTCAACGACAGTGGTTAGTGGATGGTGGTAGCGTGGTAGCGAGTAGCGGGTAGATGGTAGATAGGATACGGAGTAAGTGGCTCGTGGCTCGTTGTTCGTTACTGATTACTGGTCACCGATTACTGTTTTTCCCAGTCACCAGTCACTTATCAACCTATCAACTTATCCACTATCTGCTATTTTCCTAATCTTTTCTCATTCTTGCTGCGACTTGACCGTTGATGACAAACTCAAGGACACCCGCCGCTTCCTCGCCCGTAAGACGCACAAATGTATTGTTCGCTGTCCCGCCTGGATCCACTCTGTCAAAAATCACGTCGTTTCCTTTTGGCACGGCGACGTGTCCGGTCGTTGCCACGCTGCTTGTAAATACGCCGTAAACATGTGCGTTATTCAATGCCGTTAAAGTGCCCTGTGAATGAAATGCCCCATCTGTCCTTAAAACTCCGGTTTCACTGTTGTAGAGATTGACATCATCCCTGAACCATATCCTTGGATTGATATTGTCTCCAAAGAAGGCCGAGCCGTCCACGAGACGCAAATTGGCTCCGAGTATTGTCACAGTTCCTATCTGAACGGAAAACTTATTTCTGTAACCTGATTGGGCTGTGTTTTCGTAACCGGCGGCAATAAGGAAATTTGGCGCGGTGCCGGCGTGCGGCGCGGCCGGATGGACTACCAACGAAGCATCGGTGTTTACCGTGCCGGCGGGTGTAGTTATCGTCTTTCTACCGCTTATGTGTTGTGCTGTTAGGGTAGTGACATATATCTGGTCAAAAGGAATGTTATTTCTTTGGTAACCAGCACCCGCTCCGACCAGATTAATGACTCCGCCGCCAACTTCCAGTTGGTCGTCTGTCCTTAAAACATCCCATGTGCTGCGGTAGAGATTGACATCGTCGTTAAACCATATGGTTGGATTGCTATTCTCGCCCCACGCACTTATACCCGGCAATAATCTCAGGTCGGCCGCTCTTACTATCACAGTGCCTATTGCCACGGAGAATATATTTCTTAAAACCCCTTCAAGATTTGTATTTTCGTAACCAGCGGCGAAAATAAGGTCCCGCTCACTGGCGGCGCGCAACCCGGGAACACGAGCCACCAACGTTGGCGGCGGCACGGGAGTTACTATGATGTCCGGTCCGCCGAATATCTTTCTACCCGTTATGCTCTGGATGGTTCCTGTGGTGATATAGACGGTGTCCACCGTGGCTCTGTCAATTTTTGAAAGCGATATCGCACCAGCGGCAATTTTTTCTCCCGTCACAGCGTTAATTCTTATGTGGCCGCTTGTGACTGCTCTCGACGAATCGTTGGTTTCATGCCACGCCAACTTCAAATCTGTTACGGCGTTATTTCTTAGCGCATCCGCGTGGACCGCATTGACCGCCACGGATGTCACTATTACATCGCTTGCCAATACACCCGCCGCTATCATCGTTGCTGGCGCTATCTGTGCCGCAGTCCAGCTAGTTCCGTTTGTAGTAACAAGAACCCTGTTCGCTGTCCCACCCGCTCCACCGATACCAGTTCCGCCACGGTCTGCAGATAATACTCCGCTTCCGACATTATTCACATCGATATTGGTTATTCCGCCACCATGCCCGTAAAAGCCCGTAGCAAGCGTCGAGCCGGCTGTTATACTGCTGGTCGCCACAATCCCACCGCCCACATGCAATCTATGCGTCGGCGACGTTGTGTTGATACCAACATTGCCGTCGTTTCTTGCCACAAGCAACGCAATGGCGGTGTCACTCTCTAACCTTAACACATTCGCGGCTCCGGCGGCCCCGCGCACATTTAATCTGTTGGCAGCGGCGGCATCGACGCCTATTCCAACGTTACCGCTTACCGTCGCTATGTTCGCCCCTCCGCCGATAAACACACTCGTAGATATTGTCACGCCGCTAGAACCAGCAGCGGCTCTGATTTCACCAGTCCCTATTATCAGATTCGCGTCATAGGTCTTTGCAGCGGTTATTGTCTGTGCGATATTTGTCCGCTCTACAGTCGCACTTAATCGGGCATCGGGCAATGTTCCGCGGTCAAGAGCCGAGGCGTTTACGTTCGTAATTGAGGAGCCGTCGACCGTATCGAAATGTGTGCTCGTTATCGCCCTTACACGGCCTGTCTCTGTGGAGATCGCTACTATGTTCGCGTTGAGTTTCTCTCTTGTTACAGAACCATCGGCAATATCAGACGATGTAATGGCGCCATCGGCAATTTTAGCAGTCGTCACAGCATTATCCCTAATCGCTCCGGTATAGACAGCATCGACCGCTATGGAACTGATATTCTGTAAATACGATGCATCGCGGCCATCCACCGTCGTCGCCATAAATCCTACTATTCTGCCTGTTGTGGAAGATATGGCGGGAATCCCGCTTACACCTGTCATCATTATCTTCTCTCTTGTTATGACGTTGTCCCGTATCTTTGCCGATGTAATCGCACCATCTACTATGTTCGTCGAAAATATCACGTTCTCTGTCAACTTTGCGCTGGTAATGGCGCCATCAGCAAATTTCGCGCCAGTGACCGCTAAATTCTGTATCTTTGCTGTAGAGACGGCATCTGCCGCTAACTTCGCTTCCGTCACAGCAAGATTCCTTATTGCATCCGTGTGGACCGCATTGACCGCTATCGAACTTGCCATTACATTCGACGGCAACGACCCTTCGGCTATGCTTGTAGGCAGTATGTTCCCGGCAACGTTCGTCAACCACACAAGTCCATTCCCCGCCTGAATACGTCCCGTTATTATCGCCGTCGTAGATATTGTCACGCCGCTAGAACCAGCGGCGGCTCTGATTTCACCAGTCCCTATTATCAGATTCGCGTCATAGGTCTTTGCAGCGGTTATTGTCTGTGCGATATTTGTCCGCTCTACAGTCGCACTTAATCGGGCATCGGGCAATGTTCCACGGTCAAGAGCCGAGGCGTTTACGTTCGTAATTGAGGAGCCGTCGACCGTATCGAAATGTGTGCTCGTTATTGCCCTTACACGGCCTGTGTCCGGCGCAAGCGCAATCACGTTCGCATTGAGTTTTTCCCTTGTTACAGAGCCGGCGCTCAGGTCATCGGCGGTTATCGTAAAGTCAACTATATTATGACTCCTCACGGCGCCTGTGGCTATTTTCACATCCGTTACAAATCCATCTTCCATTTTGCCCCTGCCGGCAATGTTGGCGCTCAACACATTGGCGGCGAGTTTGTCAGTGGTTATCGCTCCGTCTACCACATTTGTTGAAAATATAATATTTGGTTGCAACTTGATATGACTGATGGAGCCGTGAGCGATTTTATCTTCGGTTACAGCAAGCGTGTTAATTTTGTCCGTGGTGACCGCCAAATTGCCAAGTTTGACCGTAGTAACGGCGCCATCGGCCAAGTTGCCTGTCTGGACCGCCACGGACGCTATCTTTACGCTCGTTACAAATCCATCTTCCATTTTGCCCCTGCCGGCAATGTTGGCGCTTAAGACATTCGTCGCTAAATCTACCGTCTTTACCTCCCCGTCGGCAATGTGAGTCGACAGTATAATGTCCGAGGTCAATGTGTCGCCTTTAATGGCTCCCGGGGCCACTTTTTCCGTTGTTACCGCCGCGGCGGCAATTTTATCCGTGGTGACCGCTAAATTTCCGAGTTTGTCCGTAGTAACGGCGCCATCGGCCAAGTTGCTTGTCTGGACCGCCCCGGACGCTATCTTTACGCTCGTTACAAATCCATCTTCCATTTTGCCCCTGCCGGCAATGTTGGCGCTCAACACATTGGCGGCGAGTTTGTCAGTGGTTATCGCTCCGTCTACCACATTTGTTGAAAATATAATATTTGGTTGCAACTTGATATGACTGATGGAGCCGTGAGCGATTTTATCTTCGGTTACAGCAAGCGTGTTAATTTTGTCCGTGGTGACCGCCAAATTGCCAAGTTTGACCGTAGTAACGGCGCCATCGGCCAAGTTGCCTGTCTGGACCGCCACGAACGCTATCTTTGCATTAGTTACCGCTCCGTCGGCAAGTTTTCCCGTCGTCACATTTAAATCCGCTATCTTTGCGGTCGTTACTGCCAGATTCCTTATATGGTCGGTTGTAACAGCCCTCTGGTCATCAAGCGTTGCATGACCTGCTAACTTTGAAGTTGTCACAGCACTATCGGCTATATCAGCAGTTGCTATCGTGCCATCTAATATCCTATCCGATATGATGGCGTTAAGTGCTATATCAGCGGTTCCTATCGTCCCGTCAAGTATGTGATGGCTCGTTACCGCTCCGGCAAGGATTTTTGCGCTCGTCACTGCTCCGTCGGCAAGTTTTCCCGTCGTCACGTTTAAATCCGCTATCTTTGCGGTCGTTACTGCCAGATTCCTTATATGGTCGGTTGTAACAGCCCTCTGGTCATCCAACGTTGCGTGATCTGCTAACTTCAGAGCCGTCACCGCATCATCTGCAATTCTATCGGTCGTGACTGCCCCGACTTGGATCTTCTCGGTAGTAACCGCCAAATTCATCAGGTCCGCCGCTTGTATCGTTCCGTCTAATATCTTCGGCGATGTCACTGCGTTATCTTCTATCTTCGCGACGGTTACAAATCCATCAGCCATCTTTAGACGCCCTGCAGCCGTCGCCGCTAATGCTCCGTCGGCAATCCTGTCGGTTGTAATAGCCCCTACAGCAAGTTTTGTCGTTGTTACGGCGAGGTCTGCTATCTTGCCCGTTGTTACAGCGCTGGCCGCAATCTTCGGCTCCGTAACGGCAAGAGGACCGATTTTAATCTCCGTCACAGCAGCGTCGCGAAGATCAGCAGTATCTATCGTCCCATCAAGTATGTGATGGCTCGTTACCGCTCCGGCAAGGATTTTTGCGGATGTTATTGCGCCATCTGCTATCTTTGGTGCTGTGACTGCAAGGTCCGCTATCTTTGGGGTCGTTACTGCCAGATTCCTTATATGGTCGGTTGTAACAGCCCTCTGGTCATCCAACGTTGCGTGATCTGCTAACTTCAGAGCCGTCACCGCATCATCTGCAATTCTATCGGTCGTGACTGCCCCGACTTGGATCTTCTCGGTAGTAACCGCCAAATTCATCAGGTCCGCCGCTTGTATCGTTCCGTCTAATATCTTCGGCGATGTCACTGCGTTATCTTCTATCTTCGCGACGGTTACAAATCCATCAGCCATCTTTAGACGCCCTGCAGCCGTCGCCGCTAATGCTCCGTCGGCAATCCTGTCGGTTGTAATAGCCCCTACAGCAAGTTTTGTCGTTGTTACGGCGAGGTCTGCTATCTTGCCCGTTGTTACAGCGCTGGCCGCAATCTTCGGCTCCGTAACGGCAAGAGGACCGATTTTAATCTCCGTCACAGCAGCATCGCGAAGATCAGCAGTATCTATCGTCCCGTCAAGTATGTGATGGCTCGTTACCGCTCCGGCAAGGATTTTTGCGCTCGTCACTGCTCCGTCGGCAATCCTGTCGGTTGTAATAGCCCCTACAGCAAGTTTTGTCGTTGTTACGGCGAGGTCTGCTATCTTGCCCGTTGTTACAGCGCTGGCCGCAATCTTCGGCTCCGTAACGGCAAGAGGACCGATTTTAATCTCCGTCACAGCAGCGTCGCGAAGATCAGCAGTATCTATCGTCCCGTCAAGTATGTGATGGCTCGTTACCGCTCCGGCAAGGATTTTTGCGCTCGTCACTGCTCCGTCGGCAATCTTTGCGGCAATGACAAATCCATCGGCCATCTTGCCGCGGCCAGCGAAGTCAGCGCTTAACACATTGTCGGCAAGTTTTGTCGTTGTTATGGCGAGGTCTGCTATCTTGCCCGTTGTTACAGCGCTGGCCGCAATCTTAGGCTCTGTCACCGCGCCATCCTGAATCTTCAAAGACACCACAGCGTTGTCCGCTATGTCGTCTGCTCTTATCGTCCCATCAAGTATGTGATGGCTCGTTACCGCTCCTTCAAGGATGTGACGACTTATCACAAACCCATCTGCCATCTTTAGACGCCCTGCGGCCGTTGCCAGTAATGCTCCGTCGGCAAGTTTTCCCGTCGTCACATTTAAATCCGCTATCTTTGCGGTCGTTACTGCCAGATTCCTTATATGGTCGGTTGTAACAGCCCTCTGGTCATCAAGCGTTGCATGACCTGCTAACTTTGAAGTTGTCACAGCACTATCGGCTATATCAGCAGTTGCTATCGTGCCATCTAATATCCTATCCGATATGATGGCGTTAAGTGCTATATCAGCGGTTCCTATCGTCCCGTCAAGTATGTGATGGCTTGTTACCGCTCCTTCAAGGATGTGACGACTTATCACAAACCCATCTGCCATCTTTAGACGCCCTGCGGCCGTTGCCGCTAATGCTCCGTCGGCAAGTTTTGGTGTAGTTACGGCACCGTCCGCTATGCTGGTCGCTATTACACCCGTCAGAGCGGAGCCATCTAAATTAGCTAATGTTGTAGCATTAAGGACGGTAATGCGGCCGTCTGCTCCTATTATCTGAACTAACCCAGGGCCCGCTCTAACACCGCCGCCGACAGTCAATGCGTCTGCCGTAGTACCCTCAATGGTCGCCCTTTGTCCGACGGTCGCGTCGCCCGAGACAACTATATTTCTTTTTGTTCCACCAAAACCGGCTCTTGTTTCCAAGTGTCCCGCAGGAGTAAATACCCATGCGGTTTGGGGAGAGGTGGCATGCGAATCCAATACCTGAAAAACGTCTGCCGCACCGCCAAGCATTCCCCCGATTCTTAAAGGAGTGATGTCATTGGGGGAAAGGGGTCTTATAAGTTGAGAACTTGTGTGTTCTTGAACTACCGCTACTCCGGTTATATCTGTGCGAAGATGAGTATGTGGCGTCACACCACCTGAGCCTATTATTTTTTCGGCGTCAATAAGGTCTGTTCCCGGTCTTCTCCAATAGTCCAAAGTGGCGGTAAAAGTTCCCAATTGTATTTTGGTTGACAAAATTCTTGCAGCGGCACTTATATCGACGTCTGTAATCGTCCCGTCAAGTATGTGATGACTCGTTACACTGCCCAAAAGCAGTTGAGCGCCTCCGCCCGCGTCTTCCCAAATGGTGCCATTAAAAACTCTTAGCCGGTTTTGGGCGGTATTATACCAAAGTTGACCCGCAACCGGGCTCAGCGGGGCTTCGGGCGCTCTGTGAATTACTATGTGTCTTGCCTCTTGTTTGTTAAAATCAAGCGGGCCTGAGAGCGCGCCGCCTGAAGTTAAAATATATCTTCCGTCGAGGTCGCTTAAGGTTCGGCCGGATATTCTTGAAGCATTGAGCGCTCTGGCTGCCGATGTGAATCTCTCCCTCGGCGACATAACTTCGTTGTCAATGACTATTCCTAAAAAACGCTCTTCATTCCAGTTAATCGCATTAAAATCACCGGAAGCGGTATGTTCACCTAAAAAATAATTGAAATTTCCGCGGGTTACAGTTATCGGCTGAGGGCCGCTTGACCATATTGGCAAGCCACCGATGCTTGATGAATAGACCTGGAATTCAATATTAGCAATGCCCGTAAACGAAACATTGTTTCGTCTCAATAGCCCCTGATAATTTATCCAGTTCGGGTTGGCTAAAAGTATTCCTGAAGAGAAAAGTACCGATGAAGCCGCAACCGCAAATTTCTTAAAAGCAAATTTGAATTTCATAAAACCTCCAGTTCGACTCTTTTGGTAGACGAATTTATTAAATTTCATAAGACATCCTATGATAAGTTGAGAGAACTTAGTTTAGAGTTTAGAGACACTACCAGACATCTCTACACTCTCAACTCTAAACTCTTATCTTACTACCATCAATTTTCCCAACTTGTGGTCGTCCCTCGATTCAATGAGATAAATATAGACGCCGCTTGCAATAGTTTTTTTATCTTTGTTTTTAACATCCCATATATATTCGCCGGAAAGGTCATTTTCTACCTTATGCTCCCAGACCAAATCCCCATTTACCGTAAAAACCTTGATATCACACGTTGTCGCTAAATTTGTAAAAGTGATATTTTTATGCTTGGGATTACTGGGAGTAAATGGCACGGGATAAGCAAAAGCGTCTCGGACATAAAGCTTCGGGACTTCAAACAACGCCAATGTGCCGAATCTCCCGAGAGCGGCGCTGTATATACTTCCATCTTCCGAAAGATCGCCGGTGGGAACCCTGGCCCAAAGTTTTCTCTCTTCGTTGAGCGCATATAACTGCAACCGCGCCGCTCTTTTGCCCCGGCCGGAGGCAAGCGCTTTCCTTAACGGAGAATTTTCACAGATAGGCAAACGAACGCTCATTGCCCCGGCAACATCTCTTATGGCCACATTGTTGTTGGCGTGGAATCCCCTTATTTCGTAGTAACCTAAAACGTTCATGATCTCTAATTTGGAATTGGCGCGGTCGATGGCTTCCACGCTTGTTAAGACGGGTGCGTTATGTAAATCCGTGCTGACTTTGATGTAAAATTTGTCTTTGCTCTCAATCGTGCCGACGGGCAGAACGATTTTTAAATTGTCGTTGATGGGAGGAGCATAGATATTGTCCTCGTTCGGATTTATTTGCGTGTGAAACCAACTGTCAACCCGCGACGCAAGCAACTCGCCCCACACTTCCTGAATGGTCGACGAAATCCGCACGTGGTATCTGTGATTATGACGAAGCGTTTGGGGGGTTATTTCCACTATGGAGTTGTGGGAATGGAAATTATAGGAAAGCGCTATCGGTTCATCGATTTTTGCGCTGTGATTATTCTTAACCGCTCTTAATGTTATCGCATCTTTGACCGTAGACGTGTCCAATTCCATGTCAAACTCAACTTTGATTTTTTCATTGGGAGACATTTGTATGTAAGCGGGCGCGGGCGCGATGTTTACAACGTTTACGGGATGACCCGAAATGGTCAGGAAACCGCTGCGTTTGACAGTATCGCCTGTAACATTCTCCGACACATCAATAGTCGCCGCCTGACCAAAACTATGCCGAAGATGATTAAAATTCTTGGAAACAGAGCCGCCGATTGCTCCGATGTTCGTTCTGAGCAGCGACCATTCCGAAGCCAAGAGTAAAATCCGGCAGTGCGTCAGAATTAAAAATAAAAAGCAGATAATTTTACTCGGACGGTAGTTTTTCATATGCTTTTTCCATCAGTTTAAGAGCGTCGCCGTTTGTGGGGTCGATTTCCAACAATTTATTTAACTCCAATATGGCATCGACATATCGCTCCATGTCATATAACCTCTTAGCATTGGCATAAAGTTCGGCGCTTTCCTCCACGGCTGCCGGCCGGGATGTCACCCTTAATCTCAAGGGTCTTCCAAATCTCAAAGTAATTCCTGTGTGGAAAGTATCGCCGAGCCGACCATAACCCGCATACGCAAAATCAACTTGAACTATATTCAATCTAAAACCAAAACCGAATCTTAACTCCGAGCCGATGCTTTGGCCGGTACTGTAGCCGGCTCTGAGTCCCAGCAAATTAATAATCCAGTATTCCAATCCAAAGTTGGCGACGATTTCGGAGTCGTTGGGAAAGTTTATATCGAGCGCGGCGGTGAAAGGGTCTTCCAAACCAAACAAGTTTTTTCTGAAGGACGAGCCGATGGCAAAATTTAACGGCAACGGATAGGACTCTTCTACAAAGGTGAGAGGCGTCCCGATATTTCTGGCGGCGGCGCCAAAACCGAAATATCCCGTCTCAACAAAAACACCGCCGTCAAACGCTACGGCATTGTCGGAATAAGTGTGGAGAGTTTCCGTGATGTATTTTACATTGAGCCCGAGATGAGCTTTTAAGTCTTCGGTTCTGTGCAATGTAAAAGCATTCGATACTGCAACCGCCATGCTGTTTGCTTCCGGAGGGGATATTCGAGCGCCAAGATGGTCATAGCCGTCGATTTTGCCGTATGAAAGATTGTAAACGCCAAACCCCAATGTATGCCGCCAATCTCTCCCGAATTGCACGGGATGCGCATATTGCATGTTCTGATAAGACATATCCACAAGCCATTTTGTGTAATGAAGGTTAAGTTCCGGATTTTTTAAAACAGCAAGTCCCGCCGGATTCCAATAGAGCGCATGCACATCGTCGCTGACCCCGACAAATGCCTCTCCCATACCTCTTGCGCGAGCGCCCGGGGCTATTTTTAAAAAATTCGCGGAAGTCGTTCCGTCGGCAAAAACAAACGCTGCAAACGAAAAGAGCAAAATAAAAACGGATGGTATTCTTTGCATGCTTTTCATACACCAACATTATAATGAAAAGATGTTACGGTTTTGTTACGGTTTTCAAAGTAGCAAATAGCGAATAGCATATAGGTGACACCGTTGAGGACATCGTTCAGTAGACACACTGAAACTATTCGGTAATGTGAACGTTAGCGCATGTGAGACTTATATTTTTCTATCTGGATGGTATCCACAAAGAGCTTTAATTTTTGTTCTTTGACATCGATGGTAGCTACAACGTATTCTTACTGGGTCCCCGGTGGCGCCGAGAACATTTCGCCAAAGATGTTCAGGCGGCAATCGCTTCGGATAAATCTCACCAGATGATAGCATCCTTCTTCCGGTTTATCTAAGGGATGTCTTGGAGTATGACTCTCTTTTGGGCAGGATACGTCCAATAGTGATAGGGGAAAGGACAGGTTGCACTTCCATGTCGCTCATCTCCCATTGGATGGCTTGATTGCCACAAAAGAGCCCTTTGTTATACAGGTTTAATCGAACCATCTCGACGATATTTTCGATCTCCGCTGAAGTGCGATAAGGACTAGTGCTCTGTGACCTAAATCTTTGATAGTGACGCTCACAAGTGTCGGGAACAAATCCCCCTCAATCTCCCTTTGTTAAAGGTTAGTGTCAGTGTCTGTGGCGGGATGAAACCTATATTTCCCCTTTTATTCCCCTGACACACCCCTAACCCCTCTTTCGTAGAGGGGAAAAAAGGGGGAGGGGGGATTTGGTGGGAAGCCCCGCACAATAACTGCGCGGGGGAAACTCCGCACAGGGGGATTTTTGATTTGAAAATAAAAAACCCGTCGGCACTCGGCTTTCGCCAAATACCGACGGGTTCGATATGTCCCGTGTCGTCGCTTGGGACGTTCAATTATTATTTAGTTGATTGCTCTGTTTTAATTACATTGCAGTTATCTCCTTACAAGAACTTATAAAAAGAGGTCCGCACAGATACTTCAGGACGCAGCGATGAAGATTGATTTTTGAGAAAATCATCGCTATAGAGGATTGAGGCGAGTCGCCAGTTTATGCTCTTGAAATACCTGTTTCGCGCAATTTCATAGCAAATGACATCCTGCTTGGCTGTAGTGGGCGGTGAAAATATGTGACTATAAACTAACCATTTGTCAGATGACAACTTGCCAATTTGGCCCTAGTAAGTTTGTCTTAAATGCCTCCCTAACGGATATTTTTTGCACTTTATCAATTCTGTCAACCAGATGTTCAGTATGACTGTCTAAAGCGAACACACCAGAAATATCTGTTATCGCTTTTTTACCCATTTTGTCGTCGGTAAACCTATTCCAAAATCTATCTTTTTTGCCATCAATAACACTTGCTTCGGACTGCATAGCGAAAATCGATGGAATAATAGATATGCGCGCCAGAGGGGAACTAACCGAAGAAGAATTTTTGCTCAAGAAAGGCGCATTGTCAAAAGAGAAACTGTGTCTTCAAGAGTTATTGAACGATACATTAAACAGAGTGGACAAATGGCTCGATGCGGCTGGGAAGGTTTTTGATTTTGCCAGAGACGCCAAAAATAGTTTCGAAACAGGTGATTTGGAAGCAAAGCGGCGGGTCATTGCCGCACTTGGCTCGAACCTGATACTCAAAGACAAAGTTCTGACGATAAAAATTGAAAAACCGCTAATTTTCCTTGAAAAAATCTCCTCGGGGGTAAAAGAAATTTACAGTCGGCTCGAACCAGAAAAAAGACATGAAAAAACAACTAATATCGGAGCGCTGTTTGAGAAAAGTCCACTAATCCTCCCCGGGGTGGACTCGAACCACCAGCCCTGCGATTAACAGTCGCATGCTCCACCATTGAGCTACCGGGGAATGTATAGTTTACCTGCTTGATATCGCTTCTCTATGAACTCTAAAACTTACCACGATTTTTCAATGGTGGAGTGAACTTCTCCGGGGCGCTCACCAACTCGCGCCCGTCGGCAACCGCGTGCTCCTTATTCGTCGCACGCCGACCCATTGAGCTACCGGGGAATGTGATACCATTGAAAAAGTGCTTGCGTTGTCATTTTTAATCCATCAGGACAGGTTTATGAAGAATCTCATTTATAGGTTTTTTCAACGGTTTTATTCTAACAAAATTGCTTTTCTTTTCAAAATAATTACTTTTTCTGTACTTCTCTTCTGCCTTCTATGGCACTGGAAAGTGTAATCTCATCGGCATACTCGAGATCTCCGCCGAAGGGAAGCCCGTACGCAAGCCTCGTTATCTTGACATCCAAATCTTTTAGAACATCGGTCAAATAAATAGCGGTCGCCTCCCCCTTGGCGTTTGGGTCGGTCGCCAATATGACCTCTCCGACGCCCCTATTTTTTATTCTTTCCCTGAGAGCATCGGACGGAACATCGCTTATTTTAAATCCCTCAAGCGGCGATATCAGCCCTCCCAATATAAAATAAAGTCCGTTGTATTTTTGCGTTCGCTCGATGGCGTCTATATCGGATGACGATTCTACTACCGCAAGCTTGGTTTTGTCTCTTAAGGGGTGGGAACAAATATCGCACGGATTTTTTTCACCGAGCGCCATGCACTCGCCGCACCTGACCATCAACTTCAGTTCGGAAAGAGCCGCAATAAAATCGTCTATGAATTCATTGCCTTGCTTCAAGATGAAAAATGTCGTTCTTTCGGCCATCTTGGGACCTATGCCGGGAATGGCCGAGAACCGTTCCGCGACTTTTTTTATTGTTTGAGGTTTCTTCATTTATTCGATATTATTTTTTCGATTTTGCCCGGAAAAACATCTATAATTTTCTTGAGACCGTCGGAATGATGTTCTTCACCATCGTTTGGTATTTCTTCTTTTTCAATTGACGGTGAATCCCGATTTTTGTCTTTCTTAAGTATAAATTCCACAGAAAAACTCTTCCCTGCATATTTGCTTAAAAGATTGAGAGCGACATCCTGTTTCGACTTCAACTCTTTCAAAGCGAACTCGGATTGGACCTCCAATTCTATCGAAGATTCTTTCATGTTTTCCAATCTTGAATTTCCGAGTGCGTTCTTGAGCCTGCCTTCGGAAGACGGAATGGAAGCCAAAAAACCGCTCCAAAATCCCTTGACGTCCGCCACCGCGGCATCGCCTTTTGCGGCGATTGCCGACTTATGAATGATTTTCGCACCATCATGAGAGTTTTGAACGTTGTTTTCATCCTTACGCGTTCCGCAATTGATAATTTTTTTTAGCTCATCGGCATCCAAAAACGGCATAGTGAGTTTTACAAGATAAAGTTCAAATAGAAATTTAGGGTCGTCCGACCACCTCATCTCTTCTTTACATTTGAGAAGCATTTTTGAGATTCTCAGCATTTCCTCGACGGAAAAATTTTTTTCGTGTTTTTCAACCACCTCTTTTTCGAAATCCGAAAGGTTCGATTCGACTCCGATTTTATCGAGAATAATCAGTCTTGAGTACGAAAGCATCTCGGAAATAAAAAGAGAAAGATCGTGGCCGGATTTTACTACGTCGTTGAGGCACTCTATTATTTTTTTGGAATCCGATCCGGAGACGGCCGAAAATGTATCGTTTATGAAATTTTCCGGCAAAACTCCGAGAAGTTCTCTGAGTGAATCCATCGTAAGTTTATTTCCCGAGTAGGAAATGGCTTGATCGAGCAGACTTTGGGCGTCCCTCATGGAGCCGCCGGAGTATTTGGCCATGAGCGTTAAAACGTTAGGTTCGGCCAGGATATTTTCATTTTTGATTATTTTCTCAAGCGACGACACGATTTCATCGGAAGTCAAAAGCCTGAAGTTGTATCTCTGACATCGGGACGCTATCGTTGGTGGGATGCTCTGTGGCTCGGTGGTGGCAAGAATAAAAACAGCGTGTTTCGGCGGTTCCTCAAGCGTCTTTAAAAGAGCGTTGAATGCCGCTCCTGTAATCTGGTGGGCTTCGTCTATTATGTACACCTTGTATCTCCCCGACACGGGAGCAAACCTTATATTTTCCCTGAGGTTTCTTATTTCATCAATCCCCCTGTTTGAAGCGCCGTCGATTTCCTGGACATCGACAAAATTCCCTCCGCTTATTCCGACGCAAGCATCACAACTCTGACAAACATCCGATGTCGGACCTTTTTCGCAGCTAAGCGCCTTCGCAAGAAGCCGCGCTGTAGTGGTTTTACCGGTGCCCCTTGCGCCCGAAAAAAGATAAGCGTGATGAATCCGCCCTTGCGAGATTGAGTTGGAGAGCGTTTTGACTATATGTTCCTGACCTATTACTTCACCAAAAGTCTTGGGGCGGTATTTTCTTGCTAGAACTTCGTAAGCCATGGTCAATATTATTGTTGTAAGGTTAGTTAAACGCTTCACCTCACCGTAGGCGGGTAAAATGCGGTTTATGTCTATATTATCATAAAACGAAAGAAAAATCAAGTTGCTCTACGGCAACCCCTTTGATTTATTTCGTAATTTTTTTATAAAATATTACAGCTATGTCAAATGAGATTAACTTTGGCACTGACGGATGGAGGGGTATAATAGCGGAAGAGTTTACATTCGCCAATGTAAAAAAGGTTGCGGCTGCTTTTTCGAGATACCTCAAGAAAAGACCTTTGAAAAAACCGTTCATAACTGTGGGCTATGACACGAGATTCCTCTCGGGCGATTTTGCAGCGGCCTTCTGCGAAACGCTTATGGAAAGCGGCGTAAAGACCGTCATTTCTTCCGAACCGATTACCTCTCCGTGCCTCTCATTCGCCACTTTCAACGAAAAAGCCGATTGCGGCGTTATGCTCACCGCCAGCCATAATCCTTATTACTACAGCGGCATAAAATTTAAATCCTCGAAAGGGTCTTCGCTTCCCAAATCCGAGACGGATTTAATCGAAAAACTGCTCCCCGAAAAAGCCGTATCAACCCCAGAGATGAAGTTTGAAATAACTAATAAGGATTTTTCACAAAACTACCTTGAAAAAATTAAATCCCTCTTCAAATTTGAAAAAAAGAAGCTCTCAAAACTGAAAATCGCCTTCAACCCCATGTTCGGCTCCGCCGCGGGATATCTTAAAAGAGCCGTTGAAAACCTCGACGGCGTCATCGAGACAAACTCGCATCACAACCCAATGTTCGGGGGCAAAAACCCAGAGCCCATCGGCAGATTCCTTGGAGACTTTGGAGATTTTGTAAGAAAGACAAAGGCGGAAATCGGCCTCGCCGTAGATGGAGACGGCGACAGGATAGGTGTCGTCGACGACAATGGCGTCTACATCCACCCACACATCGTATTCCCGATAATTCTTGAATATCTGCTCGGAATCAAAAAACTAAAAGGCAGAGTCATTCAGGGTTTCGCCCTTGGATATCTTTCAAAGCGAGTGGCAAAAAACTACGGGACAAAACTTACAGAAGTTCCGGTGGGCTTTAAGTACGTAGCTGAAGAGCTTATGAAAAACGACTGCCTCATAGGTGCGGAGGAATCGGGCGGGATCGGAGCAGGCAACTTCTTGGATTATATTCCGGAACGTGACGGGATACTTGCATCAATGATAATAATAGAAATACTCACGGAAACCGGGCAAAAATTTTCTTCGCTTGTGGGCAACCTTCAGAAGAAATACGGCAAATCGTTTTACGACAGATTCGACCTTGGGATAGAAAAAATCGTGGAACCCTCAAAGATATACGAGAAGTTCAAAAAAAACTTCGATTGCAAATTTTTAAAGTTGAAAATAAGGGCTATAGACGAGCTCGACGGCATAAAGTTCATATTTGAAAACGATTCGTGGCTTCTCATAAGAGCATCTGGAACAGAGCCGATTGCGAGGATTTACTGCGAATCCCCCGACAATAATGTTAAAGAACAACTCATAGGGTGCGCAAGAAAATTAATCGAAAAAATAATCCCACCACACCCGTAAAATAAATTCTAAATTAAAATTCAAAACGAGACTTTTGTCACAAATTAAAAAAACCTTGAAATCCTTGATTTTTTCTTGTATAAACAATGAACAAGGGAAAAGGGGGATTTTGTGGCAAGAAAGGCGAAGTTTTACGACAACTTGAAAGGAGAAAAGAAAGAGAAAATAGACAAACCCGCCAGAGACTCCCTCGCCATACAGCTACTCGGAGAGCTCTCTGTATACTCGGCGACTCTCCCCCACAAATGTTTTCTTGCAGTAACACTTTCTAATATAGTTCGTCTTCTAAACGCTGCAACGGGTTCCATCTTCGCGTACGACCAAAACACAAACACAATGTCTAACGTTGTCTGGCAGGGAATTGAAGGCTCTGAGATAGAGAAATTTGCGAAACAGACCGTGGCCAAAAATATGCCTGGGCTAGCCGCGAACTGCATGCTCGAAAGAAAGTCGATACTTGTGGAAAATCCGAGGGCTGACCCGCGCCTTGCCACCGAATACTTTCAGGAAATAATCAAAAAATACAACCTTACAAGTGCAGTGGCGATGCCTTTAATAAAGGAATCAAAAGCATATGGCGCCGTAGTTCTTTTTTCAAGCGGCGACAACACTTTTTCGCACGAAGATGTGGAGTTTTTAAAGGCTATAATCCATCCTGTCACAACCGCTTTTGATGCCCACCTTTACGTATCGCAAATATGCGAAGAAAGGGCGAAATTATGGAAGATTATAGAGAATCTCTCCATCGGAGTTTTTATCACTGATAAAATAGGAATTATAAAAAATTGCAACAAAACGGCTCTTGAAATATTGGGGCTTGAAGAGGGAATGATGATAGACAAATCAGTTGAAGATGTTCTTCTGCCTTACATATACGAAAGTAAGAACAAGAAACTTTACGAAAAGTTTGCGGATGTGCTCGAGAATATACCCGAACTATCAATTTATAGCCCACCCAAAATCTCCAGAAGAAGCGGAGAGGAAAATATTAGAGTAAAATTGAAGTTTATAAAAATTGATGGGGAGTGGGCGATTATAATATCGGACGGTTTTAACGCTACTAAAATTCTGAATTTGTTATAATTCAAAGTCAAGTAAGAGACAGAGACAGAACTGTTTTGACGCTACTAAAATTCTGAATTTGTTATAATTAAAAGAATAGGTAATGGCTAAACAATTCGGACTAATTTTTCATCAAAATGAGTGTGCTGTAACATCTTCAGTATAGTCGGAAAAAGGTCTTCGTCTCTATGATTAAATCTGAAAGAAATTTCACCCA
>JBGFRZ010000083.1:0-4677 GCA_041694835.1 Ignavibacteria bacterium | reverse complement strand
ACCGCAAGTTTTTAGGGTTTCGAGTGTTTATATTGTTGGAGGGAGATTATGGAAAGAGACAAAATTTTTGAAGCGTTGAAAACCATCAACGATGTTGAGCCATCAGAAAATTTCAGAGAAAATCTTTATCGGAAAATCGAGAGAAAAATCGAAAAAAAACGACAAAGACAAGTGATAGTGCCTATGAGGATTTTTACGCTTTCAACCGCGATTAGTTTTGCCATTATATTATTTGTCTCCTTACAAATGGTCGGCGCCGCTCAAAAGAACGCAAAGCTGGAGAAGTTGTCGCCTATTCTTGAGAGAATATCGCCTTTTACGAAGACACAAGTAAATATAAGCGACATATCATCGCTCCATAGCTGTTATAGTATGTTAAAAGAATGTCTCTGCCCGCCCAATGGTGAAAAATATGGTTGATGCCTGTATAATTATACGGAGGGTTTATGAAAAAATCGTCTTATGCCGTCGTTAGTCTTGCGCTTGGTATTTTAAGTTTTATTCAGTTGTTTGGAATTGAAAAAGCGATAGTGGCCGGCGTTTTCGGCATCCTTGCTTTGAAAGAAATGTCAAGAGAAAAAACCGGCGGAAAAAATTTTGCTTATGCCGGAATCGCTCTCGGAACCATTTACATTATAATCGTCGCTGTTCTTTTTATGATTAAGGGTCCGCAGATAATATCTTCGTTAACGAAGTAAAAATATGTTCATTCGCAACTTAAAAAAAACAATTTTTCCGCTTTTACTTTTATCACCTGCTCATATTTTCTCTGCCGAGATATTACAACTCGACAGATTCCTCGCCGAGGCCGTTGATAAAAATCCAGCGATAATCTCTTTAAGGCACAAACTCGCGTCAGACAAACACAGAGTTTATGTCAAACAATCATGGGATTTTGTACTCGTGGGCGTCGAGCGCGGCGAAACGGAAACGATGTTCTCAATAGAGCAGATGCTCCCATGGCCGGGCAAACTTTCGCTTAAAGGAAAGATTGCCGAAAGCGAGCGCGCAATGACCGAACAAGAACTGAACGCGGAGATACTAAATGTAATCTATCGCGGCAAAAAGGCATTCTGGACTTACTGGCTGAACGACGGGAAAAGAGAACTTCTGGACGAAAACATAAACACAATGAAACGCTTTTTAAGTATAGCCAAAACACAGTATGCTTTGGGCAAAGTTGTTATGTCGGATGTCTTGAAGGCGAACAGCGAACTCTCAAGGATGGAGAGTTCGCTTATAGAACTTGAACAAAACCATTATTCTACCGTCGCCGAACTTAATTCATTGATTAATGAAAAACCCGACAATCCGCTCGGAAAGCCGTCGGGCGAGTTTTCAAAAGACATTGATTATAATCTTGACGAACTCAAAAAAATCGCGGCGCAAAATCTGCCGGAAATTAAATCAAAGGAGTCGCTCTATGAGAAAAACAAGCACGCTTTACACCTCGCAAAACTCCGGTGGTTTCCCGACATAATGGCGGGCATGAAATTTTCGGAGACGAAAAACATTTATATGTTGAAAATGCCCATACCCCTCTATTTTAACAGACAGATTTCCGATGTAAAAAGTCATCATGAGCAAAAAGAAAGCAGCATTTCGGCAATTGAATCCGCCAAGACAAACGCCCAACGCGACATTCGGGAATTTCTGACGAAGTACGACTCTAAGAAAAAGGCCGCGACGATTTACGAAACAAATATACTCCCTCTCGCGAAGCAAGCGCTTGAGATAACCGAGTCAGCTTACAAAACGGGGAAAAGTGATTTTTTAGACCTTCTGGACAGCCAAGAAAGGTATCTGGAATATAATATGGAGTACTTGAAGATTTTGTCCGATAAAGAGATTTCGTTGGCGGAACTTGAAAGAATCGTCGGAGTTTTGCCGGAGGAAAAATGAAATATAAAATATTATTGGCGGTATTTTTACTGACGGTTTTATCAATGGTTTCTTGCAGAAAAAAGCAGGAGTTGACGGTCAGAGCCGTTACGCGAGACGAGCTCGGCAAAGAAGCGGTATGTCCCGTAACCCAAAGCGCGTTCAAAATCACCGAAGACATAAAAGCCCTTGAATATATGGGCAAAACCTACTACTTCTGTTGCCCGGGTTGTGATATTGACTTCATTAAAGACCCGGAAAAATATATTCCACAATCACTTAATCGCTCAATCGCCCAATCGCCTAATAGCTCAATTCTTTACTGGACATGCTCAATGCATCCGCGGGTCAGGGCCGACAATCCGGGAAAATGTCCCGTATGCGCCATGGGTTTGATACCTGTCTATAAAGGCGAGGAAGATAAAATCATTGTCGACGAAAAAAAAGCCAGGTTGCTTGGGCTCAAAAGCGAACCTGTAAAAATTATGCCCTTGACAAAAACCGTTCGTCTGCCGGCAAAAGTTGCCTATGATAATGACCTTTATCTTGCGCAACAAGAATATTTATCAGGTTTTCGAAATCTAAAAAAGATTGGCGATTTAGATACGGGACAGAAAAACAGAGTCGCGGATACGCTTGAATCGGCAAAATTCCGTTTGTTGCTGTTGGGGTATAGCGAAGACAACATAAGAGAACTTGAGCGACTTGCTCAACCGGATAAAAATTTGATTTACCCGGGTGAAAATATCTGGCTCCATGCAGATGTCTTTGAATACGATTTAGGTGTGGTCAAACCGGGACAAACCGCCGTTGCGACGGTTGCGGCATATCCTTTGGAAAAATTCACAGGCATCGTGCGATTTATTGAGTCCGTCTTAGAGCCACAAACCCGTTCCGCCACGGCGCGCGTTGAATTTAAAAATCCCGAAGGCAAACTCAAACTTGAAATGTATGCCGAGTTAGAAATAAAAATTCAACTTGGAAGAGAACTCGTGGTGCAAGAAAGCGCTTTTATAGATACCGGAACAAGAAAAATTGTATATCTTGATTTGGGACAGGGGAGATACAAAATGCAGGAGATAAAAACAGGATTTGAAACAGAAGATTATGTGCAGATATTAAGTGGACTTAAAGAAGGTGATGTGGTTGTGACGGATGGCAATTTTATGCTTGATTCGCAGTCAACTCTGACAGGCGGACAAGCGCTGTTATACGGCGCCGCAGAGGAAGTAGAAACCCAAAAAAAACCAACGCCCACAACGAACATAAAACATAGGCATTGAAAAAGGAGGATTGCTATGCGCAAAATTTGGATTTTTGTTGCTGTAGCAATAGTGGGAGTATCTGTGTATTGGTTTGGGGGGTTGCCGAGATTTGCGACGAGGCATCGTCACGCCAGCGACGAACAAATCGTAAAGAATCGACACGAAGGACACGACATTAAGATGAAACACGATAAACACACGGGGCGAGCCGTCCATCCTTATATGGAAAAAGAATTGGGGTTGTGTCCGGTTATGCCGACTGAAAAAGCGTCCGCGGAGTTTTCTCATCTATACAAAGGAACGACCTACTATTTCTGCTGCGCGTGGTGTGTCGCGGAGTTTCAAAAATCTCCGCAGAAATACATTTCAAGAATCAAAGAAATCAATCTGGAAACATTTCAATATGGTTTCTCGCCCGACCCCCTCATAGTTAATAAAGGCGACATAACACGGCTTACGATTACCACCAGAGACATCGCGCATGGTGTCCTTATAAGAGAATACAACATTAATGTCCCCGTGAAGAAAGGTGAAAAAAAGAAAGTTGAGTTCCTCGCCGACAAAGCCGGCAGGTTTGACATTATATGTTCCGTATATTGCGGACCGGGACATTCCAAAATGAGCGGGACTCTTATAGTAGAAAAATGATTTCGAAACTTCTGAAAGACAAAAGAACTGTCGTAATTTCCCTTTTGTTTGTTCTTGCCGGTATAAGAGCGGCACAAGCGGAAGGCAGGTTTGTATTGTGGTTATTAGTCGGGGTGTCTTTTTGCACAGGTCTTGATTTTTTAATAAATCGCCTGTTCCATAAAAAAAACATTCTACCCATGAGCGCTGTAATTACCGGTTTTATAGTTTCCGGTATTCTGGATTACGGGCAAAGTTTTTCTGGATTGCTCTTTTTTTGTTCGTTAGCGATAATTTCCAAACACCTCATAAGGGTCGGAGGGAAGCATATATTCAACCCGGCGAACTCTGGGCTTTTTTTCGCCACACTTTTACAATGGCCGATGACATGGGCGATAGAATCCAGCATTTACCTGATTGTCGTTGTTGGATTGTATATTATCTATTCCATCAAGAAGTTTCCTCACGTTGTTGGTTTTTTGTTTACTTTTGCGTTGCCTTTTGCATTTATAGAAGGGATAAACCCTCTTCTGTTGGTTAACTGGTTCTTTGTTTTTGTTATGCTTGTTGAACCTAAAACATCGGGCTATGGGGTCTTGCGGGGACTTTTTTTCGGCGGCATCGCCGGCATATCGTCATTTCTGTTTTACAGGTTTTTTCCACGGATGGATTTATTCGTAACAGGTCTGTTCGCAGTAAATGCATTCAATCCGGTTTTTGCTAAATTATTTTCAAGTGGTTCCCGCGCAAAAATCAGTTGACGGGATACGTGATTTTCGTATGATGAGAGCGTTGAAAAACCCTCTTTAGTTCTTTGAAATAATTCTCGTCGGTAAATCCGACGATAAAACATTTGCATTTTCTCTCCGGAATTGCTATAATATTTCTGACGAAAACAAATAGA
>JBGFRZ010000038.1:0-4708 GCA_041694835.1 Ignavibacteria bacterium | reverse complement strand
AGAGAAAATTCAGAAATTGAAAGAACTGTCAGCAATTTTTCAAACATAAATTGCTAAACCTACCGGCTAAATGGCGCTGGCTTTGCTAAATACTGACTTTTTCAACACTCTCATAATGAGAGTGTTGAATCCCACCCTGGCGGGATGCCACAAATAGAGTGAATTGGAGATTTAGAGATGAGAGAATAGCGTATAGAGAATGGAGGACAGCGAATAGCAAATAGTGAATAGAGGATAGAGATGAGGGGTGAGAGGACAGAGGACAGAGACGAGAGGAGAGAGAATAAAATGCCGTAAAGCGGAAAGCGTAAATCGGGAAGCGGGAAGAGTTTTAAACCCTTCACTCTTTACGTTTTCCGCTTTGCGTTCTTCTATTCCCGCTTCCCGTTTTCTGACCTCCGTCCTCTGACTTCTGCCCTTGTGCTCTTGTGCTCTCATCTCTCGTCTCTAAGCTCTCTCCTCTTGTCTAATCAACTAATTTGCTGATTTTATCCGTGGAGGGTTTTTCAATAATACTATAATCGTACATTTGCAACAAACAAATTTTAATAAAGCATTACGAGGAAAAGATTCAGTTATTCTCCGAAAAATTATCTGCGATAAATCCGAGATACAAATGAAAGAATTAAAAATAGGGAATCTTGTAGCTAAAATCCCGATAATACAGGGGGGGATGGGCATCGGAGTTTCGCGTGCTTGTCTTGCCGCGTCAGTGGCAAACGAAGGAGGGATCGGCGTTATCGCGACACCAGGTCTTGGATTATATGAACCAGACGGCAAAGAGAACTTTATAGAAGCGAACAACAGGGCGATGAGAAAAGAAATAAAAAAAGCGAGAGAACTGACGAAGGGAATTATCGGCGTCAATATAATGGTTGCTCTCTCAAATTTTGCCGAACTAGCAAAGACGGCAGTAAATGAGGAAATAGATATAATTTTCTCAGGCGCCGGATTGCCATTGAATCTTCCCATGTTATTATTTCCGGGCTCAAAAACAAAATTGGTGCCGATAGTTTCATCGGGACGCGCCGCATCTCTTATTTGCAAAAGATGGAAGGAAAAATTCGATTATCTTCCCGACGCTATAGTCGTGGAAGGTCCTCTCGCTGGTGGGCATCTCGGGTTCAAACTGGAACAAATTGATGATCCGGATTATTCGCTGGAAAAATTGGTGCCCGAGGTCATCGGGGCGGTGAAGCCATTTGAAACGAAATATAAAAAGAATATCCCGATAATAGCGGCCGGCGGGATTTACACGGGGGAAGACATTCACAGATTTCTTCAGATGGGTGCATCAGGCGTCCAGATGGCTACGAGATTCGTCACCACCTATGAATGCGATGCCGCTCATGATTTCAAACAGGCATACATCGACGCTAAAAAAGATGACATAGTAATAATAAAAAGTCCTGTGGGAATGCCCGGCCGTGCTATTAAAAACAAATTCATAGAAGCAGTCAACAGGGGGGAGAAACAGCCATTTCACTGTCCGTATCACTGCATAATAACCTGCGATGTGGAAAACAGTCCTTACTGCATAGCTATCGTTTTATTTTACGCTCAAAAAGGAAATTTTGACCATGGTTTTGCTTTCGCCGGCGCAAACGCCTACAGGGCAAAAGAAATCATAAGTGTAAAACGGCTGATTTCAGATTTGAAGGAAGAATACGAAGCAGCATCTTGCAAAAAATAAGGGTATAGTATCAATTCGAGCCACTAAAATGTAAGTTTTTATGCTCAAAAAGCAACCTTAAAATTTGAGCAATTTGTTGTTTAATTGTAAAATTTCTATGATTATATCTCCACACATATTCAGCCAAGTAAAGAGGCAATTTTTCTTTTCTTATACCACCTTTAGAAGCAAGTTTCCTTTTAAGATAACCCCAGAACCCTTCAAGTCCATTTATGTGGTTGCCTTTGTGGTTTGTGTATTCGCCTTTTTGATGTTCTACCAACCGATGAACATGGCCATTAGCAGCGATTCCTGTATAACTTTTCCAAGTGTCAGAACAAATAGTAGAGCCACGCTTTACCCGACGAGCAATCAGTGGCATAAGAGTCCTTGCTTCAACATCTTCAACTATCTCAACCCAAACCTTGCCACCTCTACAAAGTATACCAAAAACAGGTGTCTTAAAAGTCCCTCTTCCCCGCTTGGGTTTTATCTTTCCCTGGCTCTTGCGTTTGTTTTTCCATTGTCCACCAATATAGGTTTCATCAATCTCAACTACACCAGAAAATACTTCAGGAACATCTTTGACAAACACTCCTCTAACTATGTTCAACGCCCTGACAATTCGCAATCTGTTTATACCAGTTTCATTGGCAATTTGCTGGCTGGAAAGTCCCCTAATAAACCACTTCAAAATTTTTACCCACTTTTTCTGTCCCAAATAAAGTGGCAAATAATAGGGCTTCCATTCATACTTGCATTTACCACAACGAAACTTTTGTCGTCGGACTTTATAGATTTTATTAAAAAAACATTTAGGACATACTATTTTGTTCTTCATACCACCATTTTAACATATTTGGTGGCTTAAAATGATACAATACCCCAAACAGATTTGATCTTATGGGAACTTCCGCTAAAATAGAGCTGAAGCGTGACGAAAAAACCGTAATCTGTAATTTCAATTATTTATGTTAAAAACCACAGGAAGTATTATCGGGTTTGTTTTTGGGATTGGCTTAACCGTCGGTTTATTGCTCTCCCCGCGTTTGCTCCCTTGGGATTTTGTTTACGGCGCCGGGGTTCAATGGTCGTTTCTTCAGATTTTAGTCGTGATAGGTTTAGGATTATCTATTCTTGCGATTACTCTCTGGGTGGCTGGCAGGATGATTGACCGGGCCGAATCATGGAAGGGATATAAAGTAATTGTTGGAGCCTCACTTATAGCTCTCGTGGCGAACACCCTCTACAGCATTATGGTCGAATTATTTATGTTTGGAAGCGGCATGCGCGCTCTTGTGGCGGTTTTAGGCGTGCCCATAATCTACGGCAATCTGGGGGCTGTTCTTGGAAAAACGAACTTAAGGACTTCAATGTCCAATATATTTTTTGGCACTCTGATGGTAATGGGCCCGGGGTTCATAATAGTCGCGCTGATTCGCGGCTGGTAGAATCGCCGTTCTGTCATTTTATTTTTCACAGATATTGACATTTGATAAAATATATGCTATACTTAAAAAAGTCAGATTTGTTTATATTTTTTAGAATTTGTGTTTCATTTGCGGTTTTGTTTTAACAGTATCTTAATGAATTGCATCGCTCACCATTTGTCGCCTAATCCAACTAACCCTTCTTGCAAAAATATTACGCAAAAATCCGACAACATGGAACAACTATCGAAAGGAATATATTTTTTTGATGAAGTTCGCGTTGTATTAAATTAAAAAAAGGAGGTGATACGTATGAAAGGAAAAGTAAAGTGGTTTAACGACTCAAAAGGATATGGTTTCATATCTCCCGACGAGGGGAGTGATGTATTCGTGCACCATTCAGCCATCAAGATGGAAGGCTTTAAAACCTTGAGAGAAGGCGATGCTGTAGAATTTGATATCGTCCAATCTGAAAAAGGTTCAAAGGCGGCGAATGTTGTAAAAATATAAGGATAGCGTTAAAAGCTGTTTTTATAGTTGCCTGCAAAACATATGGCAATAGTCGTAAGGCATCCCGCAAAGCTGGACGAAGTGAGTAAGGAAATTTAGTGACAATAGAGTAGAATCCGCTTTTAATAAGACGGAAAAGCTTGAGAAATAAAGACGCGATTGCGTCTCATTTTGCACAAAACGAATTCGAACGTCGTCCAGCATGGGATTTTATTCCTCATTTCCCGTACCTAATTGAACTCCCACCTACTATATAATAAGCCGCACAGTTCAGTGTATTCTTTGATTTATATCATAGAAGCGTTCATTCGACTGCGGTTTTTTTATATTCTTTGACTATAATAGTTAAAGAGGCTTTGTTAGACGGCGCCGCGGCGGGGCAAAGAAGAGATTTAACCTCCCCTCGGGAGTGCCAAGCGAAAGACAATTCAGCTCGGAATGAGTCGTTAATTTAATTCGCCCTGATGTTACGCAGGGGTGTGACAAAAGGAGGTGAAATGGTATGAGAAAGGCAATCTTGATTTTGCTTACACTATCTTTTGTGATTTCGGTGTCGCCGTCGGTTTATTCGCAGCCGAAGAAAGACCGTGAACATGAAATTTCGGAAGAGTGCAAAGGAACGATGAGAGAGAAAGCCCGGAAGTATTACGAAAAAAGAATCGAAAAGCTCACAGCCGTGCTGTCATTGAGTCCGGAGCAAAAAGCGAAGATATCGGGCATACTGAAGGATGGTTGGGAGAAACTCCGCACAGAGAGGGAAAAGATGCGCGAGAAGGTAAAAGGCATGCGCGAACAAACCGATGCTCTGATAGAAAAGGAGCTTACGTCTGAACAGGCCGCGAAATTCAGGGAGCATAAGGAAGAAATGAAAAACCGGGCCAAAGTCCGCCGTCAGAAAAAACACAAATGCATCGCTCCCGAAGAAGAATAAAGCAACGTTTATTTTTTGTTGCCCTTTCAATTTTATATTACGAGATTGTTGAAAAACCCATCTTTTTCACTTAAAGAGCAGTTTCTTAACGGTTAAAAGTTTCAATCAGACCGCAAAACTCCTTGTTTTGCCCGTCAGACATTGCGGTCTAAACGATTTCAACTT
>JBGFRZ010000075.1:0-20863 GCA_041694835.1 Ignavibacteria bacterium | reverse complement strand
AAGGGTGATATAGAGATGAATTTTGCGAAATTTGTAAAAAAATCGCTTGATGATAAAAGATTGAGCGTAAGGCAGGTGGCCAGGCAGATAGACATAGATCCATCTTTTTTCTCTAAAATACTTTCGGGAAAAAGAAGCCCGCCCGCTGAAGAAAGGGTTTTAAGAAAGCTTGCGAAGCTCATAGGCGTTGACTCGACTTATTTGATATTTCTTACGGGAAGAATTCCATCAGAGTTTCAGGAGTATTTTTTAAGCGAGAATTTCATAAGGTCGTTGCATGAAACGATAAAGTCTAATAAGCCTCTATCCGCAAAACAAATATCGAACATTCCTTCTGAAAGCGTCGTCTCATCGGAGAAACCCCGCCCGAAGGAGACAGAATCTGCCGGCTGCGGCGGAAGCATTTCCGAAGATCTCTTGTAAGATATGAATAACACAATTCACGCCCTTGCGCTCTTTCTGATAGATGAGATAGGCCCGCTAAGATATAAGGCGCTTATAGAGGTCTTCGGCGATGAAAAGTCGATTTTTGAGGCGGGAGTGAAAGAAATCGTTTCTGTCGGCGGTATTTCGACGACGCTTGCCCATAGGATATCTTCAAAAGAGTCGCTGAAAGCCGCCGAAACCGAAATGAAAAAAGCTGAAAAAATCGGGATTAAAATATTAACCAGGACAGAAGATGAATATCCTTACGAGCTTAAAAACATTCCCGATCCTCCGATAGCGATATATGTCAAGGGAGAGCTTAAAAAATCGGATTATTTTTCCGTTGCTATTGTCGGCAGTCGCCGCGCCACTCCGTACGGGATGAGCGTCGCAAAGAAGATTTCACGCGAACTGTCATCGTTGAAGATAGCCACGGTCAGCGGTCTGGCGAGAGGGATAGATACGGAGACGCATAAATCTACGTTGGAAGTTTCAGGCAGAACCATAGCGGTGCTCGGGAATGCCCTGAACAGATTTTATCCTCCGGAGAACAGAACGCTTCAGGAAAAAATCGCCCAAAACGGCGGCGCCGTAATAAGCGAGTTTAAACTCGACACAACACCCGAACCGGGTTATTTTCCAAGGAGAAACAGAATAATTTCGGCTTTATCTCTGGCGACGGTTGTAGTCGAGGCCGACGAAACGTCCGGCTCGCTTATTACCGCCAGGTGTGCAAGCGAACAGGGAAAGGATGTCTTCGCTGTCCCCGGGAGCATTTTTTCGAAGTATTCAAAGGGGACTCACTTGCTTTTGAAGCAGGGTGCGAAAGTGCTTGTTTCGGTTAATGACATAATAGACGAAATAATGCCGCTGGCGAAATGGATATCAAAATATAGAACCGCCGAAAAAAAAGGTCGACTTCCCGACGACTCAACATCCGACCTTGATGCGAACGAAAGAAAGATTGCCGGTGTGTTGAGTTCAGACATAGATGGGATATCGATAGAAACAATCGAATCGGAATCGGGGCTTTCCATCGGCGAAATTTCCGAGACGTTGCTTAAACTTGAGCTTAAAGGAGTGGTGCGTTCGCTTCCGGGAAAAAAATATCTTATAGTAAAACAGCTCTGAAAGGCAGTAAGAACATGAAAAAAAATCTGATGATAGTGGAATCGCCCACAAAAGAAAAAACGATAAAAAAATATCTCCCGGCGTCATTTAATGTCACGAGTTCATACGGACACATGCGCGACCTTCCCGAAAGGAGCATCGGTGTGGATATAGCAAATGACTTCAAACCTCAATACACATGGCTCCCGAAATCAAAGAAGAACATAGCGCGGCTAAAATCTATGATAGAATCCTCCTCGGTGGTATATCTGGCTACCGACTGGGACAGGGAGGGCGAGGCTATAGCGTGGCACATAGTTGATGGACTCAATGTCCCAGGCGAGAAGGTAAAAAGGATAACGTTTCACGAAATAACCAAAGATGCCATACTTGAAGCTATAAAATCTCCGAGGGGCATAGATTTGAATCTTGTGGATGCCCAGCAATCTAGAAGGATTCTTGACAGACTTGTCGGATACAAACTCTCGCCGCTTTTGTGGAAAAAAATCAAAAGCGGTCTTTCCGCCGGTCGCGTCCAGTCGGTGGCCCTCAGGCTTATAGTAGAAAGAGAAAAAGAGATAAAAAATTTCAAATCGCAGAATTACTGGACGATAGATGCATTGCTTGGAAAAGATGGTTCCGATGCTGAATTTAACGCTCAGCTTGTAAAGATAAACGGTGAAAAAGTTGAAAAGGATATAGAGTATAATCTTTTCGCCGGCCCCTACAAGGTTAAAAATTCAATTTTGTCCGATGAAAAGACGCTCGGTGGTCATCTTGAAAAAATAAAAAACGAAAGTTTTGTGGTCGAAAAAATAGAAAAAAAATCCCAGAAGCGCTCCCCTCCTCCACCTTACACGACGAGCACCCTCCAGCAGGATGCTTCCCGCCGGCTGGGTTACAGCGCAAAAAAAACGATGACCGTCGCTCAATCGCTCTACGAAGGTGTTTCACTCGGACCCAATGGAATGACGGGTCTTATCACATATATGAGGACGGATTCTTTCAATATAGCCCCCTCCGCTCAACAGCATGCCAGGAGTTTTTTGAAGGATGCTTTCGGAGACAAATACATACCATCAAAGCCCAATATTTATAAAACTAAAGCCAAGGGCGCCCAGGAGGCTCACGAGGCAGTCAGGCCGACATCCATAAAAAGAACGCCTCAGTCGGTAGAATCATACCTTTCTGGCGAACAATTTAAACTTTACGATTTGATATGGAAAAGATTTGCCGCTTCCCAGATGTCTCAGGCGGTTTTTGACACCGTTGCTGCCGACATAAAAGCCGGCTCATACCTTTTTCGTTCCAATGGAAGGGTTCTGACTTTCGATGGCTTTCTCAAAGTGTATGATATCGACGGGGAGAAGGACGCCGTGCTCCCGCCTTTAAGCGAAAAAGAAAGATTACTCCTTACAAATCTTGTTCCGGGGAAGCACGAAACGACGCCCCCCCCGAAATACAACGAAGCGTCTCTTATAAAGACGCTTGAGGAATACGGCATCGGCAGGCCTTCGACTTATGCCGCAATAATATCGACCATCATACATCGCAGGTATGTGGAGATTCATGAAAAAAGATTTTTTCCAACTCAAACCGGAACGACGGTAACAGAATTTCTCAAGAATAACTTTTCGGACATAGTTGACCTTAATTTTACCGCTTCGGCCGAAGAGGGGCTGGATTTGATAGCGGAGGGAAAAAGTCGCTGGACCAAAGTGATAGAAAAATTTTATGAAAAATTTTCAGTCGATTTGTCAAAAGCGGCATCTTCGGCTTCATTTAAAGAAAAGCCTGTCATTACCGACGAAGAATGTCCCGAGTGCAAAAGCAAACTTGTCATAAGGACTGGCAGATACGGGCAGTTTCTGGCCTGCGGCGCATTCCCAAAATGCAGGTATGTTAAAAATGAAAAAAAAGCGGAACCAATACTTACCGACGAAGAATGTCCCGAGTGCAAAAGCAAACTTGTCATAAGGACTGGCAGATACGGGCAGTTTCTGGCCTGCGGCGCATTCCCAAAATGCAGATATATAAAAAAACAATCGAAAACGCAAGGTTAGAAAATGATGAATGTTCAGTTGGAAAGATTTTACACTTACCTTAAAGGAACAAGGAATTACTCCATTCATACCGTCGGGTCTTACAAAAACGACATGAGTGACCTCAAGATTTTCCTAAAGAAAAACAATATAATGGAATTTTCGCAGATAGACAAATATATCGTGAGGAAGTATCTGCTCCATTTAAGCAAGAAGAATCTCGAGAAAAACACCGTGATAAGAAAGATTTCCGCGGTGCGGTCATTCTTCAGGTATCTCATAAACCAGAAATTACTGGACTCGAGGATTTTGCTCCATCTCCATAGTCCGAAAAAAGAGAGAAAAGCGCCGGTTTTTCTTTCGGAGAACGAGGTTGAGAAAATCGCCGAATTGCCGTCATCCGATTCTTTCCCGGCGTTGAGAACGAAATGCATAATAGAGGTTTTGTATTCCAGCGGCATAAGAATAGCTGAACTTGTGAATTTAAATCTCGGCGATATTGATTTGCTCGGAGGGATGATAAAAGTCCGCGGAAAAGGAGAAAAGGAGAGGATTGTCCCAATAGGTGAACCCGCAACTTATATTTTTAAAAAATATCTCGAAGAAAGAAGAAAAATTGGTAGTGAGTCACCCGGGGTGTTTTTAAACTTGAGAGGTCGCAGAATTACGGCGCGAGGCATAAGCAAACTTCTCAAGAACTGGATGAAAAATAGCTACGTGCTAAAAAGGGTGACCCCGCATACTTTCAGGCATTCTTTCGCCACCCATCTTCTCGACAGGGGTTGTGATTTAAAGAGCATACAGGAGATGTTAGGACATTCAAGCCTGTCCACGACGCAAATCTACACGCATTTTACGCTTGAAAAGCTCAAAAAAGTTTATGAAAAGGCGCGATTGAGAAAATAATTATGGAAAATAAAATAAAGCTTTTGATGGAAACTGCGGGATGCAATCACTATGAGGCGGAACTTGCTTATAAAAGTGCGAAAGGCAATTTCGCCGAAGCTCTCGATTTTTTGAACAAAGTATCCCCGGGGCTTGGCGTGGTGAAAGGCAGGCTCATTCTTCCCGACAAATTCATATACGGTGCATTCCTGATTATATTTGATATAAAACAGGCCAATATTCTTACGACCAGCGCAGTTATTTCGGAAAACCCTAAAATTTATGAACTCGATTTTTCTCTTTCATGGGAAGATATCGACAAAGCCATTTATTCATACAAACTTGAGGAAAGCGTTCTTCCAAATTTTTCAAACATAATGCAGGAGAAAATCCCACGAATAATCGAACGGGTGTTTTTTTTCGAGAGTGAACAGAGTTGTGAAGATAAAATGAAAGAGTTTCTGAACGAGGTATTTGACACGGAAAACATAGTGGTTTCAATCGATTATTCCGAAGAGCCGTATAAAACCCAGATCAGCATAGACCCCCCCTCTGCACATGAGCGGTGTGAAGCATCGGGGAAAATTATGCTTGAAGTTGAACCGCTTGTCGATGATGATGGCGTTCCTGCGCCGGCTCTATCGGAAAATGACGTTGTGTGGCTAAAAATAACCGACCGGAGGGAGATAGCCGGGTATCTCGCTGAAATGCTTGGAGGAAAGAGCGATGAAGGAATACTCCCCCTAGCCTGCCAGATATCAAAAGCGAGGAGACGTGACAAGAAGGTATTGTTTGAGTTTAAATTCAACGATTCCGTCGCAGGTTTTGCGACAGTTGATAAAAAAGAAAGAATAAAGGTTGCCTCACGCTCCGATGCGGGGAAAATATCGAGATTATGGCGGATGATTTTCAATAATTGAATGGATATAATCTCTGTGGTCGGCGAAAGCGGTTCAGGTAAAACAAAACTCATCGAATCACTCGTGCAGATATTCAAAGCGATGGGACTGAGAGTGGGAACGTTGAAGCATTCCGGCGGGGATTTCGCCGCCGATGTTCCGGGGAAGGATTCGCATCGATTTTTTGAAGCCGGCGCCCATGTTTCCGCCGTGGCATCAGATAAAAAAGTCTCATTTTCAATGAGGAAAAATGCCGATTTTGAACCGGAAGAAATTTTTAACAAGTTTGAAGATTTGTTGGATCTGCTTATCGTGGAAGGTTACAGCAAAAAAGAATTTAAGAAAATATTTATTTTAAAAGACGGACGGGCGGATGATATCATCGCCAGGTTGTCCATCGACGAGTCGACGATTTTGTTTTATGTGGACGCGGGAGCGTCTTTTTCGGGGTGGCGCGATGAAAAACACGTTTTTGTTGACATAAACACCCCCCGCAAAATCGCTGCTTTTATTGCGCTGTATCTTTCACTCGGAAAAAACACCGTTTTTGTCGGAGCGGGGAATCCCATGAAGGGGGATGACGGTTTCGGACCCGAAGTTATAAGAAAAGCGAAGAAAAAACCGGGATGCCTGTATATTGATGCCGGGATGTCTCCGGAAAACTATGTTTCAAAAATATCCGCGAGAAATCCAGACACACTCATTGTGTTTGATTCAATTTATATTTCAAATGGAACGCCCCCCGGCACTCTCGGAATTTTTTCGCCCGAACAATTACCGAATCTAAACTTTTCTACGCATGGCTTTGGAATAAGGCTTTTTTTGGATTATCTTCAGGAAAATGTCACAGCAAAAATATTCGTGATAGGTGTTCAACCTGAGAAAATGAGTTTGTCCGGAGAAATGTCCAAAAGCGTTAAAGCGACCCTGAACGAAATACTTTATTTTTTTGAAAGAGGCTCTTGAGGCAATCACTATGCACGAGCTTGCATGTGCTACGGAAATATTCAGAAAATTAAAAAAGATCGCGACCCAAAAAAATATAAAAAAAGTATCTATGATAAAACTTTCCATAGGCAAAGCGTCGGGGATAGCTCCCGATTTCCTTATCCATTCATTTCGCGACCATTTATTCGAAGGAGGCGAATTTTCGGGAGCGGACGTGATTATTGAGACGGAAGAGCCGTATCTGATATGTAAATCCTGCGGCGCAAAAGTAACAAAAGATTTTGCCGAAGTAAGCATAATTTTAAAAGAATGCCAGGTCTGCAAGGGCGCGTATTTGGCTCTCGCGGGCGGAAACGACATAAAAATTATAAGCGTTGAAGGTGAAAAAATTGAATAACACGGTTTGTGATATCGTCAATGCGGAAAAAATCGAGCGAATACTTCGCGAGTCGCTTAAGCCGTACGATAATGCGGCGCCGAAAGTCCTCGAAAAGGCGCGCTTGAAAAAAGGATTGAATTTGGAAGAAACGGCGATACTGCTTAATTCCGAAGGGAGAGAGTTTAGGAAAGAACTTTTTAATGCGGCGGCGGAAATCAAAAAGGAGATTTACGGCGAACGTATAGTTTTTTTCGCGCCAATTTATATTTCAGATTTTTGCTCAAACGACTGTGAATACTGCAACTTTCACAAAAGAAACGAAAATTTGCGCCGCAAGAAACTTTCGCTTGACGAGATCGCGCGTCAGACGGAGATACTTATCGCCAGCGGCCACAAGAGATTGCTTCTTGAAGCCGGCGAGTCGGAAGAGTGTCTCGTGGATTATATAACCGAAGCGATAAAAGTCATTTATTCCGTGGATAAAGACGGCAATGGTATAAGAAGGGTCAATGTCAACATCGCTGCCACCACTGTCGAGAACTATCGGAAACTTAAAAAATCCGGCATAGGCACGTATCAACTTTTTCAGGAAACATACCATCGCGGAACTTATGCACGGCTCCACAGCGGCCCCAAAGCGAACTATGAAAGACAGATAACGGCCCACGACAGGGCTTTTGAAGCGGGAATCGATGATGTCGGTCTCGGCGTTCTTTTCGGTCTTTATGATTGGAGGTTCGAGGTTCTTTCTCTTGTAGAGCATGCCTCATATCTCGAAAAGAGATTCGGAGTTGGCCCTCATACGATATCTGTTCCCCGCTTCAAATCAGCGAATGTGTCGCCTTTCAGTCCTCAAGAACCTGTAAGCGACGATGATTTTCTGAAAATAATAGCGGTGCTGAGGCTCGCCGTCCCCTATACTGGCATGATAATCAGCACCAGGGAAAATCCATGGATAAGGATGAAAGCGTTTCATATAGGGATATCACAGGCATCCGCCGGCTCGGTCACATCCGTGGGCGGCTATGGGAAATCAGGCGGCGAGCCGCAGTTTTCCGTATCTGACAACAGAACGCTTTCATCCGTTGTCGACGACATAATAGAGCAGGGATTGCTTCCGAGTTTTTGCACAGCATGCTACAGAAGCGGTCGGACGGGGCGCGATTTCATGACTCTTGCCAAACCAGGAGAGATTCACGAATACTGTCGTCCGAACGGACTTCTTACATTTGCCGAATATCTGGAGGATTTTTCGCGCCGAGAAACTTACGAGAAAGGCTATAAGTTAATAGGGTTGTATTTAAATCAAATAAAAAACGCTTCACTAAAAAAAGAGACAGAAAAAAAATTGAAGGATATAAAAGACGGAAAGCGAGACGAATTTTTTTAAGCCGTAGTCCATAATCTTCGGGCTTAAGACCGTTTTATGTAAGTCGGGATTGTTGAAGCTTCACTAAAACTCATTAACCGCTTTTTTATTTTTGGACGCAGCTCAATGCCGATGTTGACAAAATTGGCATATCTACCAAATCTATGAAAATCTGCGTCCTAAAAAATAATTGAACGCAGATGAACGCAGAAACAACTTTGATAAACGCAGATTAAAGCAACTATAAACTCGTCTGCGAAAATCTGCGTCCTATTTCTACAACCACTTTTTTATTTTTGAACGCAGAAGAAAAAAGATTTGAATCACGAAAGCGCGAAAACACGAAAATACTTGTAAAGAATTTTGTGATTTCTAATTTTCGTGATTTCGCGGTAAAGTTTTTAATCTGCGATAATCCTGTAAATCTGCGTCCTAAAAAATAATTGAACGCAGATGAACGCAGAAACAACTTTGATAAACGCAGATTAAAGCAACTATAAACTCATCTGCGAAAATCTGCGTCCTATTTCTGCTCCGCTTCTTCATTTTTGGACGCAGGTAAATGCCGATTTTGACAAGATTGGCGCAGATGTTTTTAATATCTATCAAATCTGCGAAAATCTGCGTCCTATTCCTACTTTGTGGCAAGGTTTTAGCGGAGTGTCATCGGTCTCAAGTCAATAATATGTGTTATTCAATTCCCGGGAAAGTCGTAGAGGTGGAAAAAAATTTTGCGACGGTTGATTACTTCGGTCAGCGTAAGCGCGCCAGGAGTGATTTTTACGAGATTTCCGTCGGTGATTATGTTTACGCTCAAGGCGGCTTTGTAATAAGGAAAGTCGGAGAAAAAGAGGCGCAACTGGCGATTGAGGCGTGGAAGGATCTCTTCGACGAACTCGCCAAAACGGATATCAGACTTACGGAAAAAAAGGAAAATATCAGAGAGATTGCCAACAAGCTCCGCAGGGAACACACAGGAAATTCTTCGTGTGTTCACGGGATAATTGAGTTTTCAAACCACTGCCGGAACAACTGTCTTTACTGCGGGTTAAGAAAAGATAATGTCAATTTGTCCCGTTACAGAATGAGCATTGAAGATATCGTCTCAGCTGCGGATTATGCCGTAAATAAATTGGGCTTCAAGGCTCTTGTTTTCCAATCCGGCGAAGATCCGTTTTATGACGATGAAAAACTCGCGGCGATAGTGAAAACGGTAATGGAGAAAAACCCGGTCCTCATAGTTTTAAGCATAGGCGAGCGCGAGATATCTACATACAAGAAGCTCTACGACTCTGGCGCCCGCGGGGTTCTCATGAGATTTGAAACCGCTAACGCATCTTTATACGAAAAATATCGTCCGGGACACCATTTAGAAGAAAGGCTCTCGCTGCTTGGTCGTTTGAAAAATATCGGTTATATGATAATCAGCGGATTTCTTCTTGGCCTTCCAGGTCAGTCGAAAAAAGATATATTGGAAGATATAAAAACGACGGCGTCCATGGGTGTCGAGATGTTCTCTTTTGGACCGCTTATTCCAAACCCCGACACACCCCTCTGTGGAGTTAACGCCCCTCCTATCGATTTAGTTTTGGACACTATAGCGAGGACCAGAATAATTTATCCCGACTCTCGGATACTTGTTACTACAGCCACCGAAACTCTTGATAGAAAAAATGCCGCTCAAAAGGCTCTCCTTTCGGGAGCGAACTCCGTCATGATAAATGTAACCCCCGAAGAGTATCAATCGCTTTATTATCTTTATCCTCAAAGAGCAGCCTCCGGCAGGAAGATCGCCGAGCGCATATCCGATGTCATAGAGCTTCTAAAATCACTTGGACGGGCGCCATCCGACATAGGTCTGTCTTAATTTTGTCTGCGAACTGTAAAAAGATGTCAAAATCACCCCAGATAAAAACACTCGAGGCATCGGCGGGCAGCGGCAAGACCTATCAGCTAACGCTTCACTTTGTCACTCTTATTCTTTCCGGCTTTAATTTCAGAAATGTACTGGCCATAACCTTCACGAACGATGCCGTGAACGAGATGAAACACAGAATCCTCGATTGGATGAAAAAAGTGTCTCAGGGGGATGAAAAAACAATCAAAAAGTTGAAAGAGTACGACGATTCAGGCTACCTCGCCCGCTTTTCCGACAGGCAGCTCTCCAAAAATGCCATCACGATTGTTCGAGAGATACTTGAGAACTACCTTGATTTCAACGTCCAGACCATAGACAGCTTCATAAACACCGTGGCTCTCTCCTCATCCGTGGAAATGGGTCTGCCGCCGAGGTACGATATAGAGATGAATCCTTCCGAATGCATAGAGTATGTGGTTGACGATGTCCTCTCCGGTCTGAAATCGGGCTCGCGCATATCGGGAATTTTCGATGATTTCATCACTTCTTATCTGACTACCGAAAGCTCGGGCATCTGGAATCCCAAAAAGTTGTTCTTGAAAAATATAGAGTTTCTTTACGAGAAGGAAAAGACATATGGACTGAAGTTTAAATCGGGCGGCTCGCTTGAGAGACTTGTTGATTTGAGAGAAAAAATAAAAAACGATTTGATAAATTACGGTGGAACATTGAAGAAAAACAGAACAGCCGGGTCGATAATCAGAAAAGCCACAGAGTTTGATTTTGAGAAAATAACCGAAACCCAACTTGAGGAAATGCCCGCGCGGTTGAGAAAAAAGATGGACGATTATTTCAAATTGCTATCCCGCACCAGACTTGGTTCTTACATATCCATATACAGAGCCGTCGAGGAAAAGCTTCAAGAGTACAAGCATGCCCGCAGAATAGTTTTTATATCGGATCTTAACATGGAAGTAAGCGATTACATCAAAAAAGGTTCTGTGCCGTCCATATACTATATGCTTGGAGAAAAAATAAATCACTATCTGATAGACGAGTTTCAGGATACAAGCGAGATTCAGTGGAAAAATCTATTTCCTCTTGTTGAAAACTCGCTCGCTTCAGGTGGCAGTTTGTTTTATGTGGGGGACAAGAAGCAGGCGCTTTATCGATTTAGGGGTGGACAGGCGGGTCTTTTCGACATCGCCAAGAATGACTTTCTCATCAAGAATAAAAAGGGTTATCTTCTCGACAGAAATTTCAGAAGTAAGAAGAAGATTGTCGAGTTCAATAATAAAATTTTTAGTATGGAAAATCTTGCCAAAACCGGTCTCGCCAAAAACAGACTTTCTTCATATACCACTGCATGTCAGAAAGCGTCTCGACGGAAAGATCCGGGTGGCGGCCGTGTGGTTGTCAAAAAGCTCTTTGCGGAAAAAAACAAAGAAGAACTCGACGAGATGACGAAAGAAAACATAATACCGCTGATTTCGGATTTGTGCGCGAGATATAATCGCAGCGATATAGCGATTCTTGTAAGAAAGAACGAAGAGGTGAGAAAAATCACATCATGGCTTCTTGCGGAAAGCTATCCGGTGGTTTCGGAAATTACTATGAGCGCGAGGGAAAACTCGGTTATCCGGGGAATCATTTCATTCCTCGGTTTTTTGGAAATGCCATCGGACAATCTTTCTTTCGCGTCTTTTGTTTCCGGCGATATTTTTCGCGCTGTTTCCGGAATTGAAAGACGCGCAATTTTTAGTTTTTTTGAAGAAAAAAGGCTTTTTGGTTCTTTTGACGGCCGACCTCTTTACATTTTGTTCTCCGAGAGATTTGGCCCGGTTTACGACGAATATATTGGGAAAATCCTCGAACTTTCGAATCGTCTTGCTCCTTACGATATTGTGCGATTGATTTTGGATAAATACGATATACAGAAAAAATTTCCCGGCCACGATGCGTTCATAATGAGGATGCTTGAGATTCTTAAAGACCGGGAAAACTTAAGGGAGAATTCGCTTATAAACTTTCTCGACCACTGGCAAAAAGCCGAGCCGGAAGAGTTTCAGGTTGTACTGCCGAAGTTCATTGATGCCGTAAACGTATCCACGATTCATAAAGCCAAGGGGCTGAGTTATCCGGTGGTCGTGCTGCCTTTTCTGCCCGCCCAGAAAAAAGAAAACAAACACGTCGTGAAAGATGGCACTTTGGATTTGAGGTACATAAAAAAGGACTATCTTATTTTTTCCGCCGAGTTGAGAAAGATGCAGTGTGAAAACGAGGAAGAAGAGTTGCTCGACGACCTTAACTCGCTTTATGTGGGGATGACTCGCGCCGCGGACGAACTTTATGTCTATATGCTTGAAAGCGATCGCAACAGGAATCCGTTTACCGTCATGTTTGAGAACTGCAATATAGGCGTCAGCGATGAAACAGAATTCGTCAGGAAAATCAAAGATGCGATTCAAAATCCCTGCGGGATATTGACTTCTAAATCAAAGGTGCACTGGAGCGAAAGAATAAGAAAGGAAGAGGTCGATTTAGATTATTATACGGACGCCAAAAGGATGAGATGCTCCGAGAGGGGAGTTTTCATCCATCACATTCTTTCAAAGATAGACACGATAGATTCATTGGATGAATTCCCGTATTTTTTGGAATCGCTGATAAACAACTCGGCAGCTGAGATGAAATTCGATGGGGATAAAAATGAAATAAAGACGACTATTTTAAATGCTATGGAAAAAATGGAATTGTCGAAGTGGTTCGGGAAAGCCGGCAGGAATGAAGTGGAATTCGTGAGTTCGGGAGGCGAAAAATTTAGAATAGACCGAATAATATTTCTTGATGGCGGCATGGAGATCATCGAATATAAAACTGGCGAGGAGTATTCAGAGAAACATATCTTTCAGCTCAAAAACTACATGAGAAACATCGGCCGGATTTACGGCACCCAAGCCGTAGAAGGCTCTCTTTTTTATATAGACGAGTGTAAGGTGATAAGGATTAAGAAGTAAAAAGAAAAAATAGCGAATAGCAAATACGACAGGCAATAGGCAACAGGCAATATTTAACAGCGGGGAATAGGCAATAGGCAGTAGGGAATAGCGAATAGTAGCTGGTGACCGGTGACTGGTGACTGATGACTGGCGGAAACGAGCCACGAACCACGAGCCACTAATCCTCTGTCCTCTGTCCTCTGACTTGTGCTCTTGTGCCCTGCATCAAAATATGCTTTACTTTATTTCTCATCTGATTCTTTACATATTTACGCCTCATCCCTCAGTATCTCCCTACAGGGACTCGGGCGATTTGATTTCAGCGTCGTTCACCCTATGTGTCGCCCACCCTTCCGGATATCCGCTCTATATGCTTATTGGAAAAATATTCGTCTCGCTTATCCCCTTTGGAAACGTTGCTTACAGGGTGAATTTTATGAGTGCTTTTTTTGGAGCGTTGACCTGATGGATTTTATATAAATTTCTAACGCATTTGCGAAAAAGGCTGTAAAATTTGGTATAATCACTAACTATGGATGCCGCATCAAAGATACTTATTCTAATGATTGCCGTAGCGATTATAGCGGGCGCTATAATAAGCTTTGTCAAAAAAGACCACACTGTCGAGCAGATTTATCAGACCAATGAAAACTATTATCCGTCGGTGACAAAAAAAAGTATATCCCGTTAGAAATAATCTCGCCATGGCAGGATGCCGATGCCTTTGACATCGGATTTCTAACGGGGTAAATTATGGAAATTTTTGTAATCTGGCTTTCTTACGCTTATGTATCTGGCGTTGCTTTCCCTTTTATTTTTTTTCCGGGACTTCCCGCATGGAAGCCTATTGGCGATTTCATCCCGTTTTTGTCTTTCATTCCTTTTTCGCTTAATACGACTATATGGTTGATTGCCGGGCTTATGTTGCTTGCCGGGATTTTGAATTTTCTTGCGAGAAAAAGAAAAGTCGCGGTGGTTTTTATAATGTTCGCCGCGTTTTTTTCGGCCACGGCAAACTACTACCGCGAGGTTGACATCACATCGGAACATCACATAACGAAATTTCTTGACGCATCTTTCTTTGCTCAGACAAAGGTAAAAGGGACGATAATAGCTGACCCCGACCAGAGAGATGATTTCACGAATATCGACATACTACCGGATGAAATAATACCCGACCCGGAAAGAGAGCCGTGGAACGTCGTAAAGTTGAAAGGAAAAACAGGATATATCCGCGCCAAGATATATCCGAGCATAGGCGATTACTATCACTCAATATCGTACGGTGACAGGATAGAAATCACCTCCTCAATAAATGAACCAAGAAAACTCTCAAATCCCGCCGGATTCAACTACGCCGCATACCTGAAGGCGAGAAACATATACGCTACCACTCGCCCATTGAGAGGCACGGAAGACATCACTTATATTGGAACAGGGGAAATTCCGGTCCTCTGGAGGATAGCGCTGGGCCTTAAAAAAAGAATACTTCTCACCATAAGAAAGACGATGCCTTATCCCGAGTCGGCTTTTTTAGGCGGCGTTACATTGGGTCTTCGAGGAGGCGTTCCCTTGAAGGTGAAAAGCGAGTTTCAGGCCACGGGCGTAGCACATGTCCTGGCTGTCAGCGGCCTTCACGTAGGATTTGTGGCGTTCTTGCTCATAGCGTTTTCAAAAATAATGAAACTTCCTTCGAAGTTTTCTTTCGTTTTCGTCGCATTCGGACTTATCATATTTGCTCTGATTACGGGCGCATCTCCGGCGACGCGCCGCGCCGCTATAATGTTTTCAATAATGGAATTCTTCCGCTCCGTAATGAAGATGCGCCTCGGCCATGCTTCTGTCCTCACCATACCCATCACAGCGATGATCATATTGATATTCGACCCGCTGAAACTTCCCGACGGAAGTTTTGTGCTTTCGTTTATGGCCGTTTGGTCGTTGGCGATGATAACGGGCCCGGTTGAACGTGTATTCAAATTCATCGGTCGTGGCTGGCTCTTTCTCGTTTTTATCACACTTGTGCTTGGCTCCACAGTTCTTGTCATTATAAATCCTGCGATATTTCAGGACGGCGATTTCGTGATAAAGTATCTGATAATTTTCGCTCTTCTTTTTACTGTCGCTATAATGCGCGAGAGAAGAACGCCCCTAAGCGGCTTCGGCATCGAATACCTTCCAAAATGGTTTGTCGCCTTCTTTTACGCACAGTTCGCGATCCAGATAGGTATGATGTATCCCTTGAGCGCCGTTTACTTCCAGAGATTTCCGATAGCCGGGATGTATGCAAACTTCATAGCGATACCCCTTATAGGATTCATAGTCCAGTTCGGACTTCTCGCAGGACTCATAGACCTCGTTTTCACGAGCGTAGGACTTTCCTCGGTCGGCATAACACTCGCTCTGTGGATAAACGCCTTCAACTGGCTTTGCTGCAGATTATTTATGGGCATGGCGACTTTTTTTGCGAGGCTTTTCCCTTATCCTTATATGAGCATCCCATCGCCGTTTGAGCTACTTGTTTATTACCTTGGGGTTTTGCTTTTCGTATTCTGGACGCCGCTCAGATATCAGGCAAGGCTGCTTTTTTTGAGATTGGCGGACGTATTTGAAGAAGGGTATCTGAGAAAAAGGTTCTTTCACATCGGCTCAGCCATATTTGTGTTGATTGCTGCCGTTATATCTATCATCTATGCGACCCAGAAACACACTTCAAGAATTACTTTTTTCGATGTTGGCTTTGGCAATTCCGTCTTAATAGAAACCCCTGATAGAAAATCGATTCTCATAGATGCCGGGACCGGCGGGGAGTGGGGGGCAGGTTCCAGTGTCATCGCTCCGGCATTTTCCAGATATAATATAAGAAAACTCGATTATCTTGTGCTTACCGCTATCAAGCCATCGAACATCAGCGGAGCGTCTCATATCTTAAACCACTGGCGGGCAGGGAAGATATATCTGCCTTACAACCCGGACGACCTGACTTACGGGACCGGTTATCATAAATTTTTGACGATTTACGGCGACTGGCGTCTTCTTGCAAATCCGCGCTCTTCTCAAGCGGCGAATCTCTATCTGGCGTGGTACGAACTTAAGGAGATTATAACCAGAGACAATACAAAAGTGAAAAAAGCCGTTTCGGGCGATATAATTTATGAAAGAAAATTCGGGGACAATGTATTTAAGGTCGCGCTCCTGCAAGGAGCGGATGCCGCCGGTGCCGAGGATAACGCCTCAACCGTCAGGGTTAGCTATGGAAAAACGAGCGTGTTGATTACTACACAATTGGGCCGTGCTGCTCAGTGGGAACTTGTGGAAAAGCGCGCCGATGCGCTTCCAAGCGACGTGCTCTTGCTCCCAAAAAACGGAAATCCCGCCGCTCTCACCGCTGAACTCCTCGAGACTGTCGCCCCTAAATATGCGGTCTTCCAGTATGGTTTTGTACCAAGAGCGAGAAGAACAGACGATTACTTCCACGAATCCGAAATCCAACGCACCATCCAGAATTTAGACATTCATGATATCAAGCCTATAAGAACGGACAAGCAGGGCGCCGCCATCTGGACATCGGACGGAGAAAATTATACTATCAAAACAATTCTGAAATAATGGAAAAAAAAACCACCAGGATTCTCCCCTCAGAATTGGGCAGTTGGTTCTATTGCAAAAAAAAATGGCTTTTTGAAGTAATGAGGAAAAAGAAAAAACTGCCGACAATTCCAAATCCGGAAAAAAACAAATGAGATACATCTACTATCTGATGGCGTTTTTGTCGTTGATGGTGCTTATAATAATCCTTGATTTGCTTTTTACTTACCAAAGAAAGAAACGAAAAAGAGCGACGGCAGGGAAGGGAAAGTTTTACACCGCTTCGGGAGATTATGAGGTAATTTATGAAGATGTCCCCGAAAGGGGCGCGCTTAGCATGTGGCTCAACGACGAGACCATGCTCTACGGTCGGCCGGATATGGTAATTAAAAACAAAGAAACAAAAGAAGTAATCGTCATAGATTATAAGTCGGGCATTAAAAAAACTACTATGCCAATTGAGTATCAAGTCCAGCTTTCAGCGTATTTTCTTCTTGTGGAAAACGAATACAATTTAAGACCCCAAAAAGGAATAATAAAATACCTCGAGGACAACTCTGAGGATACCATAGTCAACGATGCCTCGTTTCTGGGCGAGATTACAAGAGCGGCGCAGGAGCTGGCTGAGGTAAAAAGGAAGATTGAAAACAAAGAGGAAATAAGCGTCAAAAGGAGTCACTGCGAACCTTTAAGGTGTGCGATGTGCATGTACAAAGAGGTTTGCATTGAAAAATTATGACGGAGCATGCGCAGATAACTTCGCAGCTAAACCCCGCTCAGAGGAAAATATTCGACAGGGAATACGAGTATTTTAAGAACACCAAACTTTTTCCGGGTTTTCTGAAGATATGCTCTCACCTTAATCCGGAGCAGATGGAGAGTGTTCTACATGACCATAAAACCGATGGGCCACTTCTCATACTCGCCTGCGCCGGCTCTGGCAAAACCACAGCGCTTGTATACAGGATAATTTTTCTGCTCCTTAAAGGTGTGGAGCCGTCGCAAATAATCGCCCTGACCTTCACCGTAAAGGCATCCGAGGAGATGCGCGCAAGGATAAGAAAATTCGTTGAAGAATTATGGCTGGAGGCGCTGCCCGCCTCAGACCCCGGCCCAATTCTTACCGAGATATCCAAGATGTGGATGGGGACGTTCCACTCGATAGCGCTAAAAATTCTCAAGGAAAACATCACGGGGCAGTATAACTGTGAGATTGTAAACTTGAGGCCGGGTTTTGGAATAATCGAAGACAACTATAAAATCATCAAGGAGGCATACGACACTTTTTTTTCCGGCCATCATAAAGGCGTTAAATACGACGATATCGCCTCTAAAATAGAGCACGTGAAAAATGAGCTTCTCGATGTGGAGACCTTTAAGAAAAAAGCCACGCGGAAGGAAAAAACGAGCGCAGCTATCTATGAAAGATATCAGGAGTTGCTTAAAAATCGTGGCGCGATTGACTTCAACGACATGCTCATATACACCGTCAAACTTTTCAGAGAATATCCAAACATACTTGAGCACTACCATGCGAAATTCAAATATGTCCTCGTTGATGAGTATCAGGACACGAACTACGCCCAGTATACGATGTGCAAACTTCTCGTTGGCGTCAGGCAGAATTTTTTTTGCGTTGGTGACGACGACCAATCCATTTACGGCTGGCGTGGAGCCGACATAAGAAACATACTGTTTTTCGAGAAGGACTATCCCCAGACGACAAGGATAAAACTCGTGAAGAACTACCGCTCCACGGCCACCATAATATCCGCGGCCAACGAGATATTCAGGTCGGTCAAACCAAAGCATTTGCTCAAAATCATAGAGCCGCTGAAAAATAAATTCACTGGAGAACTTGACTGGGGGGAGAAGATATCGGTATATCATGCGAGGGATGAGCATGATGAGATAAAATTCGTAGCGTTTGAAATCAACCGCCTCAAATCGCTTCACGCTGGACTGAATTACGGCGACTTCGCTATACTTTATAGAACGAACTTCCAGAATAAAATCATAAGAAAAATTCTTGATGAAGAGAAAATCCCGTGTATAATTTACGACCCGCGATTTTGGGCCCGCCCCGAAGTCAGGCACATCAAGGGATACCTGACTGTGTTGCTGTACTACTGTCTGTGGAAGGAAGGCAGAGATATTCCAAAAGTCCTCGCGGACAAGTTAAACGAGAACATAAAACTTATCATGGGACTCCCGCCCGCTAAACTCAAAGGAGAAGCGATGATTATAGCGGGACATCTTATAAACATGTCCGATATCCTCACATCCGACGAGACATTTAAAAAACTACAAATGAGATTTGGTGAAGAGAGTGTGGATTCAAAAAATCTCGGAAGATTTAAGGGTTTAATAACCGAGCTTTCCTGCGCCGGGTCGTTTTCGGATGCCGTAAGGGGCGTTATCGAAAACAGTGGCTTGCTTTTGAGTTACGAAAACAAAGCGAATCTGACGAAGGAAGAAGAGTTTTCCTATAAGATGTATAAGAATTTGCTCTCCGAAGCCGAGGATTTCGAGAAAATAACTTTTGCGGGCGCAAGCATGTATCCGCTGTGGGAAAAGATAGAGATATTTCTCGATTCTATAGCCACAAAATCCAAGGAGACCGAGCAGTCGGCGATAAAGTCGCGGGATGCCTCTGTAAACATAATGACGCTTCATTCGGCGAAGGGTCTTGAATTCGACACCGTATTTTTTGTGGGCATAGAGGACGGCATAGTGCCGCTTGCCCACATAGAGGACAAGCAACTTACGAAAAAGGAAAAACAGAAACGTGTTGACGAGGAAAGACGACTTTTTTATGTGGGGGTAACCCGCGCCAAGAAGCGCCTTTACCTAAGCTTTGCCGATGAACGGCTTTGGTGGGGGGAGAAAAAAGTCCACAACAAGCTCTCCCCGTTTTTAAGAAGTATTCCGAAAAAATACTATATAAAAGGGAGCCATGTCAGCAACATTTTCAAACTGCCGATTCACTTATTGAAGAAAATCGTCTGGTGGTTCAAATAGGTAAAAGTTTGGAATTTTCAAATTTGATATAATGTCTCTGGTAGTTGCTTGAGGAATACAAAATATCATGGAAGAACAAAAATTTAAAGAATATCAGAAAACCCGGAAAAAAACGTTAAGAATATTCACCGTAGAAAATGCCATCGTATTTTTTCTCGCGTTTCTCGTTGTCGGTCTGTGGTGGTTTTTCGTAAAAAAATATGTCAAGGCGAACGTTCAGGAGAGCGAAATTTTTAAGACCGAAAAACTCCTCAAAGTTGTATTTTTCGACGTTGGACAGGGAGACTCCGCATTAATATCGACTCCCGAAGGGAAAAACATACTAATAGACGCCGGCTCCATCAAAGGCGCTACGATAGAAGAGGGAGAAGAGGGCGAGTTGATAACCGAAGTCGATGCCGCCGAAAGCGTAATACTTCCTTATTTCAACAAAAACAACTTAACAAAACTCGATGCCATAATAATAACCCATCCACATATTGACCACTTCGGCGGAGCCATCAAAATAATAGATTCACTCCAGGTCGATTTGTTTGTCAACAACGGGCAGACATCGGCCAATCCATATCTTGAAGAACTTCTAAACAAGGTTGGCGCCAAAAAGATAAAGTACATCAACCCCTCACCCGGCGACATTCTCCCTGTAAAAGAAGATGATTTTGAATTGAAATTCCTTACGCTTCGCTCGCTTTTTACCGCAAAAGACCCTTCGCCCACAAATAACTCCTCGCTTGTGGCGAAGTTAAGATATAAAAATTTTACAGTGTTGTTTACAGGGGATATCGAAACCGAGGCGGAGCTTGAGCTTCTTGGCTGGAAAAAAGAGCTGAAATCGACCATACTAAAAGTACCTCACCACGGCAGCCGCACTTCGACATCTCTTCCTTTTCTTGACGCCGTCGCTCCTACGGTTGCGGTTATATCCTGCGGGCGCGGAAATCCTTACGGTCATCCGCACGACGAGGTCGTAGAAAGACTTAACAGGAAAAAAATTAAGGTATACAGAACCGACGCCGCCAGCTCCATAACTTTTCTTACTGACGGGATAAAATACATAAAGCGATAATGATTTATTGATTTGCGGTTTAAATGATTGTAAATTGTTTTTTTTTGGTATAATTTCTCCGAAAATACGGCTGATGACTTAAGTTCAAATGTTTTTAAATTGGGGCTTACTGAAAAAAGCAAGAGTTCATTGAAATGTAGACGGAAAAATAGTATAATGAGAGCGTTGAAAAACCCTCTTTAGTTTTTTGAAATAATTCTCGTCGGTAAATCCGACGATAAAACATTTGCATTTTCTCTCCGGAATTGCTATAATATTTCTGACGAAAACAAA
>JBGFRZ010000057.1:0-20962 GCA_041694835.1 Ignavibacteria bacterium | reverse complement strand
AAATTAAAAATGCAAAATTAAGGACAGGAATCGCAGATCGTGACTCGTGGCTCGTGGGCATCTTAAGACGATGCGGCTACAATGTCTCCCGTCTCCCATCTACCGTCTCCCGTCTATATCTTCTTATTCCTTACCCTTCGACTCCGCTCAGGGCAGGCTTTTTAATTCTTTTCTATATTAGCACTCTTTACCTTAGACTGCTAATATTGTATCAAAAACGAATGAGCCTTGTCAATCCCGTTAGAAATTTCTAATAGGTTCAGAAGGCGAATGTTGTACTATTTCTTTTTTGCGATAATTTCTTTTGAAAAATAAAAAAGCCCAAAAACCATCGTGGGGAGCAGTGCCAGAAAATGGTATAAGAGGGCGAAACCCAAAGATACGTTTTTTTCCACGTCAAAGATTCCGAGGGCGAGCATCGCAAAAAATTCCCATGTGCCGACATAACCCGGCGCTGAGGGTATAGCCACGCTTATGACGGTTATTGCATTGACAAGAAACGCGGCGAAAAACGGAAGGTCTATGTCCATCGATTTGAGAACTACGAAGGTCCCCGCTCCACCTAACGACCAAGTCAGAACAGTGATTCCCGCCACCCCGATGAAAATTTTTCTGTTTTTAAGGAGAGCGATGGCTGAAACAAAATTGTCGATTAAGTCTTGTATCTTTTGGCTGTGACGCTCGGCGAGAAATTTACTAAACAATAATTTAAGATATCTTCCGAACTTAATCAGAAGAACCATAACACCGCTCAAAGCCAAAATGAAAATGAACAGCCTTGTCAATGTTATTTCTTTCGGCAAAACGATAAAAATCGAGCTTATGAGAATTGTGAAAATCGGCGGAAATAAATCGACGAGCCTTTCCACAAAAACCGTGGAAAGCACATAGCTTTTTGAAAGATTTTCTCTTTTACTCAAATTGTATGCCTGAAACAGATCCCCACCCCTCATAGGAACGAAGGCGTTCAGCATCAATCCCATGTTTGTTGATTTAAAGAAACTTCTCCATGGGATATTCTTGTATTTTTCATGCCCTATTATCTTCCATCTGTAGCATCTTACAGCGAACGCAAAAACGCTTATCACTATGAACAGAAAAATGTAGAAAATATTCGAGTTCATTATTGCTTCCGACACTTCTCTTATATGTATATTCCTGAACACAAACCACAAAAAAAATACACTGATGAGTGTCCCGAACAGGACTTTTAAAATCTTCATTTGTTCCCCCTTGACAATATCCCGGCGGTTCCCCGTAAATTCTGCCATCTTTTTTTCGTATAAAATTCCTCGAGCAAAAGAAAATTAAACGGAGGCGGTTTTGATTTCGCTTCATCTTCGGCCAAAATTTCATATAGATAGACATGATTTTTCGGGTCGGCGAAATACCCCGCCCACCACTCAGGTTGCTGTCTTTTCATAGAAGCAATACCGTGCTGCGGGAGGTAAATATCGGCGATGTCCCTGTAAACCTCTCTGACATGCTTCCTCCAGAAATCGTTAAAAATATTCAAATCATTTTCTTCAAAATAAAAAATGTCATAACTCGCCAGTCGTTTCGCTTCAGGAATGTTTAACAAGATGTGAGTTATTCCGTCGTTTTGGAATAAACTATAAAGTTCGTCGGAACCGCTTGCTCGTTTAAGACGTTCTATAAATGGTGAATAGTCGCCGGCGCCGGATGTATAAAAAATTCTCTCACTAAATAAACCGCGGGTTTCTCCAAGAAAAATAATTTTGGCTTCTTTCGGCAAGTTTCTATTAGCCCAGTTAAGCGTCTGATAATATGGTGCAGGATAACCCGGTCTTTGAGTAGACAGATACTCTTTTTTTGTCTGCATGCCCGAAACATATCCAATTGGGTCTTGTGTGTGTTTAAGTATGTTTGAAGCAAAGTTTACGTTATTAAAAACAATATAGAAAACTAACAAAAACAGCAAATTTTTAAAATACATAGAAGTGTTTTGATTGACCAGATAATAAGCGTAAATAATACCAACTACGGGTAAAGTAGGTATGAAATATCTCAGGTAATATCTTCCCAAAATAGCCCAAAACAAAATACATAAAAAAGTGTAAAGGATTAAAAATACTATTTTATCATCAATTTTTTTAAACAAAAACAAAAATGGTAAAAATGACAAAAACAAAACCCCCAAATACGACTCCTGTTGAAGTGTCCCCATTGTAAGTGGCCACAAAAAACCAAAATAATTCAGAAATGTAAATTGTGGCGCTGCGGGGTCCGATAATAAAGCACCTTCGGCCGCACGGACTGTCAAAAAACCAATTTTCTGCCAGAAAAACGGGAAAACGGGATTGCCGCTATGGACAATGTTTCGTATGTACCAAGGTGAACAGACCAATAAAGCCGTCGCTGTAAAAATAAATGTGTTTTTCAAAATTATAGAAACTTTGTCTTTTTTTGCGATACCCCATAAAAAAATTGTAAGCATGGCAGGGAGAAAAGAAAACGCGATGCTTGTATACTTTGAACCAAGGGAAAAACCACAAAAAACACCGCTCAAAACAAGCCATTTTTTCTCATTATTTGCAAAAAAATTCACAAGTGCAAAAACAGTCGCAAACTCAAAAAAACCTATGCCAAGTTCCACCGCCGATTTCCACGAAACAAGCATAACAGGTATCGCAGAATAAAAAATAAGTGCTGCAAACACACCGACTTTTCTTGAGAAGTATTTTTTGCCAAATGTATACACAGCAAATGCCATCAATAATCCAAAAAGCCAATGGAGAACTTTGACTGTGATTTCGTTATTCACCATCATCGCTATCATATATAAAATGTTTACATTAAACGGAAAAAACGAGGGAGGCATATAAATATTTGATGTTATTTTTCCTTCCAGGAGCCATTTGGCAGGAATACCTAACTGATAAAACTGGGAATCATAAAATGTCTCAGGCGTCAGTGCACCGAGGGCATTAAAAAACGCTATATAAGCGATTAAAAGTACTCCGATTTTCTCGGTTAACGAAAAAGATGAAATTTTAATCGCACTCAAACTCGAAAATATACTTAAAACACCGACGGCAGACAATATCAAAACAAGAATAATGAAAAATGTCTTATTGAGAAGGCCAGCGAGTCCCAATGAAAAAGTTACGAAGACAAGAACACCAAGACCAAGAGCGGCTGAAAAAACAAATTTTTCCAAGAAAGATATCTCTTTGAAAAATATTCCTTTTTGAATTTTTTTTGTCAATATGTCACCTATAGCAAATCCGGAAAGTATTATCGCAAAAGCAACAATTATATTCAATAATCCCTCATATATTCTTGGGAACAATTTGCTAACGGACAGAGCGGGATAATTTGCAAAAAATCCACCGAATACAGCCGGAGAAAACTTTGAAAAATATTCAGAAAAAACAAAAATAAACCATCCAATAAAAATGATGTATACAATTGACTGTGGCAAAGTAGATACAATTTCATTTTGTGGCTTAATGCCCTCTTTAATTTTAGATAATGGTGTTTTTTTTATCTTTGTCTTTTTCATTTTCTACTACTGCTTTTGTCTTGCAAATAATTGCGCATTTTGTATAGTTGCCGATTGAGCGGCCAAAAAGTTGAGGGTTTAGAAATTCATCGTAAATGTATCTACCGTATATTTGGTGGTATCTCTATACTCTAAACTTGTCGCCCATAAATTGGCAACTACAATAATAAATACTCACCTATTTGTGAGACGGAGCATTAATAATTACCTTAAATGCAGATTTAAGTTGCCATATTTTCTGAGATATAGATTGTTTTCTGAATATTGCTTTTAACAGATACAACGGTCTGTAATAGAATTTTTTAAAGCCGTCAAAATTCAACCTATCAATTACTTCTTTGTTATGTGGCGGCCACCAGTAATACTTGACATTACGGGAAGGATTTTTAACGTATTCATACCAATAGTCACTACCGATTGTTCCGTCGTTAAGTGCCATTTTATAAAACATGCTGTCCGGCAGGGGGTTGAAAGTACTAATAGAGGCATAGTCAAGATTTAACTCCACAGCAAACTTTAGAGTATGTTTCATTTCGTCCTCTGTTTCAGTCGGTAATCCTATCATAAAATTTCCATATGTCATAATCCCGGCATCTTTTACATCCCTTATAGTTTTTTTTACTTCTTCAATGTTTAATTTTTTATTTATGTAATTTTGAATCCTCTGAGTGCCGCTTTCTATTCCAAACTGAATCATTCTACAACCGGCATCACCTATTTTTTTCAAAAAACTTTTTTCAAGATTCATATCAGCGCGGCTCCTGCAGTGCCATCTTATCTTAATTCTTCTTGAAATTATTTCGTCGCATATTCCTTCTATTCTTTTCGTATTGAAAAAAAAATTTTCATCAAAAAACAAGATGTCTCTGAGCCCGAGTTTGACTATATCTTCTATTTCCTCGACGACTTTTTGCGGATTTAAGAAACGCACTTTTTGCCCTCTTTCAATGCTGTTGCAGTAATAGCAATTAAATGCGCATCCTCTGGACGTGACTATTGTCGTTATCGGATTTGAGTACGTTATGAAACTTTTATATTTATTAAAACTTAACAACCGCCTGTCGGGAAAAGGCAATAAGTTGATGTCCTGAATTCTTTGAAGTTCGTGACGCTTGTTTGTGTTCTTTTTTGATATTATGCCGGGAATTTTTTCAGGTGGTTCATCTTTGTCAATTGAGTTTACCAATTCGTCAAATGCAACCTCACCCTCACCGTAGACACAGTAGTCAATATCGGGTTCGGCAATCGTCTCTTTTGGATAAATAAATAAATGGGGGCCACCGGCGACGGTAATGATTTTTCTATCAATATCTTTAACTAACCTGGCCGTTTTTAGCGAATCATAGAGATACTCCGTGCAGAAATAAATCCCGACTATATCCGGCTTTTCAGACAAAATAACTTCTCTCAACCGAGTGTAATCGTATTTTTCACTTGCACAATCAATAATTTTGATTTTATGTTTTGTGCGTGTTGAAATGTATGTCGCTACATAAAGCAAACCCAGGGTTGGATAAATCCCCGCTTCTTCGCTTACGGTTTTATGCAGTTTTACAAATATCGCCCCCTTTGTTCTTGGTGGCTGTATTAAAACAATTTTCATCGTATAAAATTCCTGCAATACTTACAGATTTCCGGTAACTCATTATTATGAATCTGCATCCTAAATTTTTTATGCTTATTATTCCATAGATATTTAAATTCTGTTTCCAGCAAATTCCCGAAACTTTTTTCCTTCTGGTAACGTCTCGTGTTTGCCTCGTTAATGGCGCAGCATGACTGCACATGTCCTGTGGCAAGTATGAACGGCTCTGTCCATCTTGTGCAAAAACTTATTGGTTTTATGGGTTTTATATTCTGATTCCAGGATATATATATACCGTATTTTTTACCCAATATTTCTGTTTCTTTTATTACTTCATCTGACAACGTCGTCAATAATCCTTTTACCTCATTAAAACAAAGCAAGTTTGTGAAGTATATCATTGTGGCAAGATTTGAGCCATTACTTGTTAAGTCGTGAACTAATTCAACAAACTCCGGCAATTCACTTGCGTTGTCGGATGTTATTATATAATGAAACCATATCTCGGGAAATGGGGTCTTGTATCTTTTTTTTAATTCCATTAAATTTTTTAAATTCCTGGTGACTTTCTCAAATTTTGTGCCAACTCTTATTTTTTCGTATGTTTCGGGTCTTGCCGCATCAATGGAAAGCCATATTTTATTGACGCCAATTTTAATAAGTTCCTCGGCATTTTTTTCAGTTATCAAATCAAATGTATCAAAAAATTCAACATAAACCTTCTTTGATTTCACATACCTTAACATAGAAAGAAAATCTTTATTCAAAAAATTTGAGCCAATGCCTGTCATCCCAAGCCATTTTAGTTTTGGAAACTGGTCTATTATTTTTTTAAACTCAGCCAAAGACATATCGTGTGGCGATTCATCCCAATAAGTGTGCTCACACATCGTACACTTAAGATGACACCGTGTCGTAATTTCAACTTCAATTGTCTGTGGATATGTCACAAGAGACGGGAATCTTCTATAGAGCGGATCCAAAAGTGCAAGACCGCTGTCTCTGGTAAATGCATGTACCCACAGATAGTTGTAAGCCGATTTGAATCCCTCTTTTGCAATCAGGTAAAGCAATCCCTTTATCCTGGATAAAATCAGTTTTAATAATTTAATTCTTCTTCTCATTTAATTTCTTTAAAAGCGGCGATACCACTTTTGACATCTTGTCAAAAAGTATGACCGGATGTTCTGACATTGCCTTTAGATAAAACATTAGAAATTTAAGTTTTCTTTTGAAAAAAATATCTACAATAATACGACTTCTAATTTTTTCAATTTCTTTCTTTGAAAAAACATCATTTGCCGGAACCGGGCAACTTTCCATATTGAACTCGTTCCAGTCAATTGAACCTGGAATGAGCGACCGGCTTTTACACCACTCCCATATTTTTGTGCCGGGATAAGGTGTTGTTATTCCAATGCCAATACTATCAATATTATTTTTCAATATAAAATTTTTCGTCAATCCAATATCATTTAAGGTTTCCGTTGGATTGCCGAGCATAAAAGTAGCATACACGTACATCCCTGCTTTTTTTGCCATACGAACTGCATTGGTGCTCTGTTCAACTGTAGTTTTCTTATTCAAGACATCAAGTATTCTCTGAGAACCGCTTTCAATTCCAAAATTTATCTGCTTACAACCAGCCAACCTTGCTATCTCTAAACTCTCCATATTAACGCTGCTAACCCTTGCGTTTGCCGACCAGATAATGGCTATTTTTCTATTTATTATTTCTTCACATATTGTTTTAAGTCGTGTTTTATTTATAAAGAAGTCATCATCCATGAAAAATATCGCGCCTACGCCATATCTTTCCTTAAGATGCGTCAATTCATCTATAACCCTATTCGGACTATGATACCTCACGGGAATTCCACGCCAGCTATTATGGCAAAAAGTACAGTTGTAAGGACAGCCCCTTGAAGTTATCATTGAAGCCAACCGAGTGTTTTTAGGTAAAAAATAAAGATGAGCGGTGGGTATTCTGTTTTTTCTTTTTATGTAAAAGTCCATATTCATCAAATGGCGGGCAGGTGGACTTATCTCGTCAATATTTTTTATATACCCAAACTTTACAATCTTTTCTTTAACATTGCCGTTTACTATTTCAAGAATTGCATTTTCTCCCTCTCCCACGACGACATAATCCGCATATTTTGACGCTTCTTCCGTCATAACACTCGCATGGACGCCACCTATAACGGTCTTGCATCCTTTGCTTTTGGCAAATTCAAGAATTGCATAAGCGTCTTTGACCACCGGGGTTGTAGATGTCGCGCCGACAATATCCGGTGTGAATTTATCAATTTCAGTTCTGACATCATCTCCCGATAGTTGGTCAATAATTTTAACATCGCAATTATTTAATTCTAATTGTGAAGCAAGATATCCAAGTGATAGGGGTTCGTTATCGGCATATTCCAGATTTTTACCAGGATTTATCAATGCAACCTTCATTTGGAAACAATCCTTATATATGTGAGAAATAAGATTCTATTTCTTCCAGTTCCACAGGCGAGTTTATGTTTATGTATCTGTCGCAGATAACAAAAGAGTTTATGATATTATTATCTTCAATGGCACATTGAATCAGGTCAGGCAGTTCTTTTTCTTGACGGTTTGGATTTATTGGTGTTTTGGAGATATATGAAAAGATTTCGTTTCTAAATATGCAATTTCCCGTCCCCATCAGGTTGTTGAAAGGTTTTTGCGGTTTTTCGACCAAACGCCGTATTTTTCCTTCGGGTGATGTTAGGAGTGTATATGTCTTTCTTATAAATTCCGCATTTCCAACCTCGACAATTCCGCATACTCCGAAAAGCGACTCTTCCTTAAACTTGTTAATCATTTCCTTGTGGCGAGGCTTCAGCATAAACTCATCGCCGAGCATAAGCATAAAATCGTCTTTTCCTATGGCGTCCCTCGCCCAATCAATTGCATCCACAAGACCACCCTGCTCCCACTGTATTACATATTTTATTCTCTTGTTTTTGAAAGTGTTGCCATAATAATTCACGATATCTTCCGCTCTGTATCCGACGACAATTATTATTTCATCAATCTCGCCAAGCATAGCGGCGCTTTCAATGCTATATTCAAGAAGGGGCTTGCCAAAAATATTGAGCATGCACTTATTAATGCCCTCTGAGGTTTTCCCGAGTCTTTTCCCTCTGCCACCCGCCAAAATTAGAGCTTTCATAAATTCATTTTATTTAAATAAATTAATGTTTTTTTCAACCCAATCTATAAGTTTTTCAATCCCTTCGTCCGGCAAAACCTTAGGCGACCACTTGAGTATTTTTTGTGCTTTAGAGATATCGCAGACAAAATATTTCAAATCTCCAAATCGCCCGTCGGCAAACTCAACATTCAGTTTTCTGCCGGTTATTTTCTCAATCAATTTTATGCATTCAATCAGGGAGAGCATGTTTTTCTCGCCACCGCCGATATTATAAACCCCGCTTACGGGATTTTTATAGAAGGCATCAAAAGCATTAACAAGGTCGCTGGCATACAAAATATCTCTCAATTGTTTACCCGTTCCAAAAATAGTGATGGGTCTTTCAAGACTCGCCCTTATGCTGAAATTCGCGACCCAACCGTGGTCTTCTCCGCCGAGTTGTCGTGGGCCGTAAAGTCCCGTAAGACGAAAACTCGCCGCCTTTGTTTTATAAGTGTCGGCATAAACCCTTACATACGCATCCCCCGACGCTTTGGAAGCATGTAAAGGAGTCAGCAAACCACCCAGTAATGGATATTCTTCATTGATAGCAGACGGCACCCTGATGTATCTTGTTTCATTTTCCGAGAGTTCTTCGTTAATTTTATTGCCATAAATATGTATAGTAGCACATGAAACTGTTGGTATATTGAATTCTTTTGACGCTTCAAGCACATTTATCGTTCCGAGTACATTTGTAGTAAAATCAAGTTCTGAATTTTCCATGCTGATTGTAACGGCCGGCTGCGCAGCAGTATGCACGATAAAATCGCAGTCGTGAGAGTATTCAAAAAGTTCTTCCTTGTTTCTGACATCTGCTTTAACAAGTTGGACACCTGATTTATTCAGAAAATCCCAGTTATATGTTCTGGCCAAATCAGTGTTATATCCGGTCCGCATAAGTTCCTGTTTTGTCATGTTGTCGTATGAAATTACTTCCTCGCCTCTGTTGGCATAATACTCGCAAACCCACGAACCTATAAAACCGCACCCGCCTGTTACAAGAATTTTCATATTTTATTATCTCCTATGAAATCCTTACGGATTTTATAGCGTCTTCAAAGACTCTCAACATTCTTTCTGTATAATTGCCCCATGTGAGATTTTCATTCACCCACTTTTGGGCATTCTTTGCTTTGTCACGATAAATATTGTAATTATCATAAACCTTTTTGACACCTGAAGAAATATCATTGCTTATGACACAAAAATCATGTCTGCCAAGCAAATCAGATGCGCCCATTGTGGACGAAACCACTACAGGTGTTCCACATGACAACGCCTCAAAAGGCGATAACCATCCACCTTGTTCTTTTACAGGGAAAAGGCAAATTTTGGATATTTTATAAATGCGCGCGACTTCGGTTTTTTTTATTGCTCCTGTAAAAATGATTTTATCGGACAGTTTTTTCCCGGCTATGTATTTATTGATGACTTTTTTATACGGCGTATTATCTTCGCCGGCAATGATGAGTTTCGCTTTTACACCACACTCAAGTAATGTTTCAAGTCCCTTTATACTTTCTATTTGATTTTTTTGAGGTGAAATCACACCAACCTGCGATAAGACAAATTCATCTTGAGCAATGTTGTATTTTTTTAAGTTCTCTTTCTCATCTATTTCAAAACCCCCAAAAATATCTGTGTCTATACCGTAAGGTATGCTCACCGGCTCAATATTATATCTCTGCCTGACTTTTCGGGCGTTTATTTCATCTGCTACGACCGTAATCGTCACCGTGTTTTTTATTAAAAATCTGTCAATCTTTATCCCGAAATGCCTTATCACTCTGACGGGCAATGAAGGATTTGGATTGCTATAGAAATCAGGAATTTCGTTACAGAGCCATACTACCGGTTTTTTAATGCCGTATAGCGCCCATGTCGCCGGGAAGTTATGAACATTTATAATGTCATAAACATTACTATATCTATTTATCATTTTTCTCAACTCATAGATTTCTCGAAAAATACCCAGTGAAGTCCAAAAACCCACACTCCTGAAAACAGCGGGATATTTTTTTTCAGGCACAATGAATGCAACGTCCGCACATATTTTCCTAACTTCGTCGGAAACATTTAATGCCATCACCACATTATCAACACCTTTTTTTTTTAAGCACGCTGACAATTTATTTACCACATTTTCGGCGCCGCTGTAGTACTCCATGTATCTCTGGAAAATAAGCGTTCTCATATATGTTTTTCGTTCAACACTTCTCCATAATGCTTTTCAGATAAATTGTAGTTGCTTGATTTATCAAGCATTATTAAAATTTTGGGGTCTTCTCTATTTTTTGTTGTGCGTATAAAAACAAAGTGTTTGAGCGGGTTTAATCAAGTGTGAACGCTTGATTACCCCGCTCCCGATTTATCGGGACGAGAATGAGCGAAAATACTTTGTTTTTAGGTATTGCAAAATCCTTACCCAATGTTACAACAACATTTGGAGAAGAGTCAAACTTTTCGACAATAAGCCCACCAGTATACGTTATTTTGTTGACAAAGCATCATAGTACTCTGTGATTTTCGGAAGTATTGATTTATCCCAATCGTATCCAATCGCTCTCTTATATCCGTTTTCAATGATGCTTTCACAAAATATTTTATCAGTCAGCAAACGACGGAGCGACAACACCATTTCGTCTTTATTTTTTATCAAGAGCCCGTCGTTGTTGTTTTTAATGATACATTTTGCGGCAGAATTTTCAGCATCAAGTGCAATCACGGGTGTGCCAAGTGCCATCGATTCAACTATGACAATCCCCATCCCCTCTCTTTCCGACGGCAAAACAAGGAGTTTGGATTTTTTTATTTCTTTTTCTAAGTCGTTACCTTCCAAAAATCCCGTAAAAATAACTTTATTGCCGAGCCCTAAGTGTTCGACCAATGCCTTTAAGTTGGCGTGTTCTGGTCCAAGTCCGATTATTTTGAGTTTATAGTTACTGAATTCTTTACAAATGTCGTTGAAGGCATCTATTAAAAGAGCAACCCTTTTGTGTTTTATAAGTCGACCAGCGAAAACTATCTGCTCCTCTTTTTTTACCCCGTTAGAAGTCCCTGCCGTAGGCGAGGCATCCCGATGTGCATCGGGATTGCTTCTAACGGGGTTTAGCACTTCAACTTTACTCAATCGTTCGTATTCTACGCCGTTGGGTATCACTACCGTATTTTCTCTTTTTATTTTTAATAAAGCAATCCCACGCTCTCGCATGAACTCCGACACAAAGATATTGGAACTTGATAATCTTGAAACAATTTTTTCTATAAACCAACCAATGAGACCGATTCTGCCTGCATAATCCGTCCATTGTTTTTTGCCCCAAATTTCATGCCATGTTATTACGAACTTCGTTTTTCTAAAAAATGTGGCAAGACGTGCAAAAATGCAAGAAAAGTACGGAAAGTTGCCGCAGTCAATTATATCATACCGATTTTTAAGGAGATGAAAAAAAACGGCCACTCCAAAATACATTGCTTCAAAATAGGAGCGTCTGCCTTTTTTGTTATATAACTGCACAGCAGGACATATACCGACAAGTTTAACGCCCTCACGGACAATTCTGGACTGGCCATTCCAGTATTTCATTCCGACGAGATAAACATCATGCTTGTAGTTAATGAGCCGACGGGCAATTTCCCAGTTTCGCCTTTCCCCGCCGCCAATAACATACGGATAAACCGGGTCATATATTATCGCAATTTTCATTTTAATTTTTACCGCAAGACCACAGAGTAGCGGTCGCATTGCTATGCGACAATTCTATAGTAACAATTTGTGGGATAGCAATCCCACCGCTACAATTCTTTTTCTTTTGATTTCTCCGCGAACTCAGCGGTAAATGGTTTTTTTACTTATATTTTATCTGGAACATACTCGATAAAAATGCGGAAAATATCGTCTGAAGTCCTATTGACAACATAAGCAGAGAAAATAAGCCCGTCTTAACCTGAGTGAGTTCGCCGAAAGAAGTGCCAGCCCACACAAAAAAAATATAAAGTAGAAAAGAAAAACCAACAAACGCAAAAATCACACCAAACAAAAGTGAACGCTCCAAAGTCAGGACGCCAACAAGGACTCGTGTTAATGGACTTTCTTCAAGTTTTATTTGATGGGCGTAAATTTTAGCGGAGAGACCTGTCATAAAAATCTGCCATCCAACCGTTGCAAGTACGCTCGTCAAGACCATTACATGCACATCCCAGTTTCTTCCTGCAAACCATATTGGCCCAAAAAGCAGACGGAGCGTGAGCAAAAAGTTGGTTAAAAACAAAATGCCACCCGGAAGCAAAAAAAGATAGCTTGGGCTGTAGAGGAGCATAAATCTTATGTGCCGCCAAGCGTCGCGGAACGACTCGAGTTTTGATTCTCCCTTTCTTGGATGATATGTTATGGGAACTTCTGCGATTTTTAACTTTTTCTTCAATGAATGAATGACCATCTCGGACGCAAATTCCATGCCTGCGGTGTGGAGATTCATTTTTTTGTATGCCTCTTTCGTAAAACCCCTCAGACCACAATGTGAGTCGCTGACCGCACCGCCAAAAAAAAGATGGAGCATCCCCGATAAAATTGGATTTCCGATATATCTGTGCGACCATGTCATAGAGCCAGGCATCATTTTACCCTTAAATCGCGAACCCATAACAAGTTCAAAACCATCTCCAAGTTTAGAGATAATTTTTGGAATTTCGAGAAAATCATAAGTATCGTCGGCGTCGCCCATGATGACAAATTTTCCATTCGACTCATCTATGCCGCACCGCAGAGCGATTCCGTAGCCCTTCTGTGATTCAAAAATTACTCTTGCTCCATACTTTTTGGCTATTTCTGCCGAACGGTCTGTCGAGCCGTTATCAACAGCAATTATCTCCCCCGATATGTTATTTTCAGCAAAAACTTTTTTGATTTTTTCGACGCAAATTCCAATGGACTCTTCTTCATTTAAGACGGGAAGGACAACCGAAAGTTCAATCTTTTTATTTTCCATAATTAATTAGGAATTGCCAAAAAATCAACATTATTCTTTGGCAACCCCTTAAACAAACTCGCTCATTATTCGATTTGATACATATATGGAATTCCTGTTAAGTTTCATCCTGTTTTTTTCTCTAACTATTAAACCTGACTTTTGGAGATTGTTGATTTTTTCACGATATTTATTTTCAATTTCACTGTCAATGGCGACACCCTCATTTAAAAGCCTCAAACCTAAAAATATTTTATCTGAAACCATCTCTTCGCCATCAACCGCCGCCAAACACTCTTTAGAATTTGACGGATTATTTACATACTTTACTATGTCGGAAGAGTTTTTCCATCTCTTTCCATAAGCAAAACTTGATGCAGCGGAGCCAAAACCCAGATACTCGCCGCAACGCCAATAATTTAAGTTGTGTTGCGACGCACGTCCATGCCGTGCAAAATTCGAAATTTCATAATGTATGAATCCATGTTTTTCGAGAAAATCACGGGCGGCGAAGTGCATTTGATTCTGAACTTCGTCGGAAGTTTTGATATCACGGCGAAATAAATCCGTGTTTTCCTCAATAGTCAGCGGATATATTGAAACATGTTCGGGAGAAAGCGAAATGGCTTTTTTAAGATTTTCAAGCCATTTTTTCACCTTTTGACCCGGCAATCCATATATGAGGTCGATGTTTATGTTTTGAAATCCAACGGAACGCGCCAAATTATACTTTTGAAAAATGTCGCTCACAGAATGAACTCTGCCTAAAAATTTGAGTTCGTCGTCATAAAATGACTGCGTCCCAAAACTTAACCTGTTCACCTCCAGCGACTTTAAGAGTTTTAATTTTTCCTCATTGACACTTTCCGGGTTACATTCAAATGTTATCTCGGAAGTATTACTAAAATCAAATTTTTTTCTTATGGAAGAAATCAGAAAATTTATCTGTGAGGTGGATAAAATACTCGGGGTGCCACCGCCGATGTACATAGTAGGTAGTAGGTAGTAGGTAGTAGGCAGGGGGAAAGATGAGATTTCTTTTGTAAGGGCGCTCAAATATCTATCTATGCAATCCTTGTCTTTATCTGCATCAATCTGCATTGATGCGAAATCGCAATAATTACATTTTTTTTTACAGAAAGGTATGTGGATGTATATGCCCGACATAAAGTTTAGAGTTTAGTGTTGAGAGATGAGAGTTGAATATTAAATTCCCAACAATCGAAAATCGTTGAACTCGACGGGAACAAATTATTTTTTTTCTTCTTTTTTATCCTTGAATAGTTCGGCAATACCTGCTACTGAACCCATTACGCCGGTCGCCTCCATCGGCAAAAATATCTTTGTGGCTTGACCGTTCGCGACTTTCTCAAGGGTTTCAAGATATTTTATGGCTATAAGATCGTTCGTGGGGCGCCCAGAGTGTATAGCGTTGTAGACGACTTCTATCTGATATTTTTCAGCATCCGCCACTCTTTTAATCGCTTCCGCCTTTCCTTCCGCCTCTAAAATTGCCGACAATTTTGAACCCTCCGCTTTAAGAATTGCCGCCTGTCTTAAACCCTCCGCTTCGAGGATGTTTGCACGTTTTTCTCTCTCGGCTTTCATTTGTCTGCTCATCGCATCGGTGATGTCTTTGGGCGGTTCTATTTTTTGTATCTCAACGCGGGTGACCTTGACTCCCCATTTATCGGTTGCTTCGTCGAGAACCTGTCTCAACTGCAGATTGATTTTCTCCCGGGATGTGAGCGTTTGGTCTAATTCAAGGTCTCCTATAAGATTTCTGAGATTTGTCTGAGCCAACTTCATTGAAGCAAGAGCAAAGTTAGTTATGTTGTAGACGACTTTGAAAGGGTCGGTAATCTGAAAATATATCACGGCGTCAACATTCACCATAACATTGTCCTTCGTTATTACATCTTGCGGTGGAACATCTATGACCTGCTCGCGCATATCCGCTTTTCTGAGACGCTGAAAAGGAGGCAGTATAACAGTCATGCCTGAATCGACCGTCTTCGTGTACTGCCCGAGCGTCTCAACCAGTCCCTTCTCATGCTGAAGAACTATTTTAACAGCGCTAAAAACATAGATAACAACCAGAACAACCAAAATGAAAATTAAACCTGCCGGCATAAGACCTCCTTTTTTTAGTGCACAAGTGCTTAAGAGCACAAGTGCACAAGTTAAAACCTACGCCCCTGTTACTTGTGCTCTTGTGCCTTGTGCTCTTGTTTTCCTAATTCTCTGTTTTCTTCACAACCAGATGCGAGCCTTCTATTCTCAATACTTCGACAAACGTTCCTGCTTCAACCACATCAAAACTTTCTGCCTTCCAGAGTTCGCTTTCAACTTTTACAAGTCCCATCTGCTCCGGAGTTATTTTTTCAACTACCAGTGCCTTTTTGCCGATGAGCGCATCAACATTCGACATTTTATTTTTGGCTTTCAAATACCTCCTTACAATTGGCCTTATTGTGTAAACAGAAACAAGTGATATAACAATAAAAGCCGCCCATGAGAGCCATATGTTCCCAAAAATAATAAAAATAACGCCCGCCGCAAAAGCGCCCAATCCGAGACAAAAGAAAAAGAAAATCCCGGGGGTAAGTATCTCAATTATGAACATTACAACGCCGACAAAAAACCATGCGTTCGCGATATTCACAACACCTCCTGATGTTAGTTCACAAGAGCACAAGTTTTGACTTGCACACTTACGCTCCAATCACTATATGCCATTCCCTACCTGCTACCTCATAATAATTCTCATTCGCCCGATTGGCCAGTATATAAACCATGATATTCCTTTAAGAAATCTGTCGGGAAGAGGTCCCCAGAATCTTGAATCGAAAGATCTGTCCCTGTTGTCACCTAAAACAAAATAATGCCCGGGCGGCACCATAACCGGTCCGAAGTTGTCTCTTACGCTCGCGAGGGAATCGGCAAACCTTCCGTTTTCCCATGCCCTCTGATACTCTTCTGGCGTGTATTTTGAAAGCTGGGGCGGAGACGAATAAACTATGTCATCCGCATGTATTACATTAGGTTCAATCTGCATTTCTCCGTTTACATAAAGCTTTTTATTTTTAAGCTCCACCCAATCGCCACCAAGAGCGACGCATCTTTTAATAAAATCCTTTTTTATCTTTTTTTTTCGTTCTATCGGAGAAAGTGCCATTGACGGGGCGCTGAAAACGACTATATCTCCTTTTTTTACATCCTTTAGCGGGAAAATCCTCTTTCCGTCGGTAAGCGGCATGCGGAAACCGTAAATGAATTTGTTTACAAAAAGATGGTCGCCTTCAAGAAACGTCTGACGCATCGAGCCTGTGGGAATTTTAAAAGCCTGCAGGAAAAAATACATAAGAATTGTCGCAAGAAGCACTACGGACCAACCTGTCTGGAGCCATTCGAAAATCTCGTTATAAATCTTCCCCCACAGACCCGAAAACTTTTTCCTTTTACCTTTTAGAAAACGAGAAATTATAAATAAGACAATCGCCGCAATAAATAACTTTGTTTCCATTTGATTTCCTTTCAATCGATTTTTAACACTTTAAAAAAAGTTTCCGACGGTATTTCAACCTCGCCGAACTTTTTCATCTTTTTCTTCCCTTGCTTCTGTTTTTCAAGAAGTTTCCTTTTTCTTGTGATGTCTCCTCCGTAGCATTTAGCCAAAACATCCTTTCTTATCGCCGGAATCGTGGAGCGAGCTATTATCTTATTATTGACTCTGGCCTGTAGCGGAACTTCGAAAAGCTGTCTTGGTATAAGTTCTTTTAGTTTTTCGGTAAGATGCGCCCCTCTCCTATATGCAAACTCTGATGGAACTATTGAAGAAAATGCGTCCACAGTTTCGTGATTGATTAGAATTTCGAGTTTTGAGAGTTTGCCCTCCTTATAGCCTGAATGCTCATAATCGAAAGAAGCATGTCCCGAAGAAGCCGATTTAAGAGCGTCATAAAATCCGACAAGTATTTCCGAGAGAGGAAGTGAGTATTTCATTATTACCCTTCTTGATTCAAGAAATTTTAGTTTGACCTGCTCGCCCCTTCTGGCCTCAAGCAACTTAAAGACATTTCCAAGATATGTATCAGGCACCACTATCGTGGCCCCAACATACGGCTCGTAGATTTTCTCTATTTCAGACGGCGGAGGCAGAACGCTCGGATTATCTATTATCATTTCCCTGCCTTCTTTCGTCGCAACCTTATAGACGACATTTGGAGATGTGACGATAACATCCACGCCAAACTCTCTGACAATCCTCTCCTTCAATATTTCCATGTGAAGAGTACCGAGAAAACCGCACCTAAAACCCATGCCGAGCGCCACAGAGGTTTCGCCCACATATTGGAAGGCACTATCGGTAAGGCTGAGTTTTTCAAGCGACTTGCTCAAACTTTCGTAATCAGAAGGATTTGACGGATAAAAGCCCGCAAAGACAAAAGGTTTGACTTCTCTGAATCCGGGCAAGGACTCATTGACGGGATTCGATTCAAGCGTGATTGTGTCGCCTATTTTTATGTCACGAATATCTTTTATTCCGCATACAAGATACCCTGTCTCTCCCGCATGAAGAATTTTGCACGGAACAAATTTCAGCTGCCACCATCCTATTTCAAGAATCTCGTATTTTTTTTTGTTACTGTAAAATATGATCCTGTCCCCCCGGCTCAAATTCCCAGAATAAATTCTCGCGTAAATTATTACTCCTCTGTATGGGTCGTAGAAAGAGTCAAATATGAGTGCTACGACTTCTTTTTTTTCTTCCCTCGGCGAAGGTACAACTTCAATAATCTTTTTTATCAACTCGCCAACTCCGTCGCCGCTTTTGGCGCTTATAAGAATCGGTTCTTGCAAAACTCCCAAAATTTCTTTAATCTGCCTTTTTGTGCCTTCAGTGTCAGCAGTAGGCAGGTCTATCTTGTTGATGACGGGAATTATCACGAGGTTTGCCACAAGCGCAAGATAATAATTCGCTATCGTCTGCGCTTCCACACCCTGACTTGCATCTATAAGTAAAACCGCACCTTCGCACGCCGCAAGCGCGCGGGAGACCTCGTAGGTAAAATCTACATGTCCCGGCGTATCTATGAGATTAAGTATGTATTTTTCGCTTCTATATCCGCATTCCATCCTGATGCATTTCGCCTTTATGGTGATGCCCCTTTCGCGTTCCAACTGCATCTCGTCCATTATCTGCTCTCTGCGGTCTTCGGGAGAAACAAGGCCGCTTAAAGCTAAAAATCTGTCAGCGAGGGTGCTCTTGCCATGGTCTATGTGAGCTATAATGCAGAAATTTCTGATTTTCGATTTGTCCATATTATGAAATTGCTGACGCTTTGCCAAAGATGGGAGACGGTAGACAGAAAACATTTCTTTCACCTTCTGCCTTTTACCTCACTACCGTCTCACATTTACCGCCTCTGTCCTCTCACCTCTGTTCTCGTTCAGAGCGGCGGTTTATTCCTTCGTGCATCCTGATGGTTTTTGCATATAAGGGTATCTTCCATTGATTTCATATCGTCAATACTACAAAATTTTGCCCTAAAATGCAAAGTTTTGCCTATGAAGTTTCTATAAAAAATGGAGTGATACTCCGCCTTTCGGAATAAATCCATGTTTTGTTTAATCGTGATTGGTAGCAAAACTTGACAGGATGAAAGGGGTTTTTCCGAGAGGATTGCAATCTCAGTCAGAATTTAGTGATTTATGGCGTCTGAGTAAGTTTCTTAAATCGTCGGGATGCATTTTCAGAGCTCTCTTTAGATATCCGATATGCGATTCTATGGTTGTCTCATAGAGGTTTTTGGAGATTTTATATCTCTTTTTGAAATGGTCGCGAGCGTAATTGTATACGCTTTCAAATTCAGTTTTCAACTTTACTTTTGTCTCGTCATAGAACTTTATGGTGTTTTTTAAAAGCTCCAACTCGGAGTCATATCCGGGAACATTCCCCTCCTTGAACTCCTGATAAAGATACATAAGTTTCTCAAGATATATTCTCGAAGACATCTGTCCGAGCAAATCAGATGTGCCCAGCATAAGCCCGAGCGTTTTTTCGTGTTTTCCGGAAAATTTTATATCCGAGATTTTCGTAGTAACGCCGGTGCAGTGAACCATATTTCTTGCGGATATAAAATCTTTTCTCCCCAACCTGATTCTTTTGAAGTAATTTTCCATAAAAGCGATGCTTCTTTCGACGTGGAAGAGTGTATATTTGGCACCCGTGCCGGTTTTGTCGCTTTTTATCTGAATATAACCGCTGTCGTGAAGAATAGTAGCCAGATGGGCAATTTGAGCTTCTCTCGCCGAAAATTTGGAGCATCTGATATTATAGCCGTCTATCAATCTTGATATGGCAATGAGAGCATCGGTAGTGTGAGTTTTGTCGTGAAATTTTGTGTTGCATGCCCTGTAGCCCGGGTAATTTCCGTCGAACAGGTCGTTGAAGTCATTGAATGTTCGCCTTATTAGCTCGAAATCCGATATGTTGTAGTGCTCTATGAAGTTGCGCTTTACCTCCTCTATAATCGCTGCCGGGCTGTTCATGTTTACAAGTGACGAAATCTGCATTTTTTCTTTCATGATGACGCCTTCTTTATGGCTTTCTGAACGGTTTGTACATTCATTCAAAATCGCCCGATTTCTTCGCTCCAGATATTGTGTCCTCTCCGTCGGCAAAGCCGGATATTATGATGCATTATAAGTTGAATTGAGCGATTGAACCGAGCGATTTCCTTCTTTTTTCGGGGGGGCCTCGTCCGTGTATCCTACCGAGATAACTACATCTATCTTTTTATTTTCCGACAAGCCAAGAATTTTTTTCGCTTCTTTCTCGTTGAACCATCCTATCCAGCAGGTGCCGAGCCCGATCTCCGCCGCCTGAAGGCAGAAGTGTTCAACCGATATTCCTATATCTATAAGGTAATATCTCGTATTCCTCAAAAACGCTCCAACAGATGCTATAAATGAGCTTTTTTCGGATATGACAACGACGATAACCGGTGCTTTTTTTGCGAACATGTTCATCTTGTATGCACCGGAAAATATCTTGTCGCAGAGCCTGTTTTTTAGTCCGGGCTCGTCGACGATTATGAATTTCCACGGCTGGGAGTTGCATGCCGACGGTGCGAGCCTTGCCGCTTCAAGACAGAGTTCTATATTCTCTCTATTGATGGGTTTTTCAAAATAGTTCCTTGCGCTGAAACGTTTCTTCGCAAGTTTGATAAAATTGGAATTTAAATCAGCCATTTGATTTTATTATGAGATTATTGAAAAAAGCCATATTACCACACAAGACGCAAAAAAATGTGTAAGAAATTTTTTGCAACAAAGCACAAGTTTTGTAGTTGCAGACCTTGGTCTGCACAAGTGCACAAGTCACTGTAAATCCCCCTGCTTCGCTTCCCCCTTTACAAAAGGGGGATAGAGGGGGATTTTCCGTGATTTCTGACTTTTGTGCTTTCGTGGTAAAGTTTTTTCTCCGTGTTCCCTGTGCCTCTGTGGTGAGGTTTTAGCAAAGCGTCAGTGGTCTCATTATGAGAGTGTTGAAAAAGTCAGTATTTAGCAAAGCCAGCGCCATTTAGCCGGTAGGTTTAGCAATTTATGTTTGAAAAATTGCTGACAGTTCTTTCAATTTCTGAATTTTCTCT
>JBGFRZ010000002.1:0-4944 GCA_041694835.1 Ignavibacteria bacterium | reverse complement strand
GTATTTTCGCTCATTCTCGTCCCGATAAATCGGGAGCGGGGTAATCAAGTGTTCACACTTGATTAAACCCGCTCAAACACTTTGTTTTTATACGCACAACAAAAAATGGAGAAGACCCATAAATAAAGTCATATGCCCGAATCTATTTTTATATTATTTTTCTCGGGATTAATAATCCTTGTATCTCCAATAAAATGGAAACTCCTGCATACATGTGTATTTTTTATGTCTCTCTTATACCTTACTTGCGATGTATTTTTAATATCGGTTTTTGAGATTCCTTTATTTACTATGTTTTCAATTTATACAACAGTTCTTATGAGCGTTTTTCTTGCAATATATTCCATAGGTTATTTTTCAGAAAGCAAAGATGACATAGCAAAAAAATACTGCGCATATTTTTTATGGACAGTAGCAGCGGTGATATTATGTTTTTTTGCCATTGACTTTTTGCTCTTTTTGGTTTTCTGGGGGATATCAGGTTTAATACTTTATCTCCTTAATAATTTAACCGAACAAGGGGCGCATTCTGCTAAAAAATCTTTTATTATGCTCGGCGCGGGCGATGCATTGCTGTTATTGGGCATAGCCCTTATCTGGAAGATTACGGGAACAACTTCTATGGCAAATATAAGGATTGATTTAAACGGAGCTTCGCCGGTTGCTTACTCCATATTTTTGCTCCTGGTTGTTGTCGCATTTACAAAAGTGGGTGTGTTTCCTTTCCATACCTGGGTGCCTGAATTTGCGGCTTCCTCGCCTCTGCCGGCGGTAGCGTTTATGCCCGTCGTGATGGACAAAATTTTAGGAATATATCTTTTTCATTTAATCGTTAACGAGTTCTTTGTAATCACAAAAGCGGTGAGTATTGCTCTTATGCTGCTCGGTGCCGCAACAATCATTTTTGCTGTAATGTGCGCTCTCGTCCAACACAACTACAGACGTCTACTTGCATATCATGCGGTAAGTCAGACGGGATATATGGTTATGGGCATAGCATCTTTAAATCCTCTGGGGATTTTTGGCGGGCTCTTTCATATGTTTAACAATGTTATTTATAAAACTTCGCTTTATCTCTCGGGGGGAAATGCAGAATTAAAAAAGAATACTGCCGAGATGGAAGAACTTGGCGGATTATCAAAAATAATGCCTATAAGCTTTCTATCTTTTTTGCTTTCGTCGCTTGCTATATCGGGTATTCCGCCGTTTAATGGGTTTAGTTCAAAATGGCTCATTTACAAATCTATCATTGAGAACAATATCGGTTCATTGAGATGGTTGATTCTTGTCGCAGCGATGCTCGGAAGTTCATTAACTCTTGCTTCATTTCTGAAAGTTTTACATGCTCTTTACCTTTCCAGATCTACCACATCAAACAAGGGTCTTAAAGAAGTCAGTTGGTCTATGTTTTTTCCTCCGTTATTTTTGGCGGTGCTATCACTTCTTATAGGAATTTTTTCAAGAGAGATAGTGCCAACATACATAACCGATATTTTTTGGGTTCCCGAAAAAACTACATTCTTATTGTTTGTTTCAATTTTCGTAGGATTTATAGTTTTTGTGAGTTACAAAACAAAAGTAAGGAAAGACGAAAACTTTGCCGGCGGTGAAGAAATCGTCGGTAAAATATCCGGGGTTGAGTTTTATAAAACAATATCGGATTTGAAGTTTTTAAACAAAATTTATGCTATGGCTCAAAAGAAGTATTTTGACATATATGAATTGCTTTCAAAGTTTGTTTTGGCATCGGGCTCTATATTATCGTCAATACATACGGGAATTTTGCATACTTATCTTGCATGGTGTCTTCTGGCGGGGGCGGTTATGTTTTTAATGTATATGAAATAAAGGTTGCTTGTTATGGAAATACAACTTTATATACTGCTCATTTTTATGATTGTTGCGGCAATTGCAGCGGTCGAAATCAAGGATTTATTGTCAAGTGTGGTCGCGCTTGGCATCGTGGGGTTGGGCATCTCGCTTTCGTTTTTATTTTTACAGGCGCCTGATTTGGCAATCGTTCAACTTGTTGTTGAAATTTTATGTTTGGTAATTTTAATAAGAGCGACGATTAAAAAGGATATTCCTTTAAGAATAGGCAAAATCCGTGAGTTCTTTCCAATCGCCGCTGTCATTATCTTCATAGGGTTTTTTTTGTATTATACTTATATGGTAGTTAATAGTATCACGCCGTTTGGCGCGCCGCTTATGAATGTAAGTAAGTACTACATAGAAAAAACTCTCTCTGAAACCGGCGCCGCCAATATTGTAAGCGCTATTATTTTAAACTACCGCGCCCTTGATACACTGGGAGAGGCGACGGTGCTTTTTACGGCGGTAATAGGGGTGTTGGCGGTTATGAGACATGTGGGCAGAAAAAAGTAGCGACTGTTAATTGTTGCTTCAGGTTCTGTTGTAGATGTAGTTGGTAATTTTTAATTGTTGTAGAAAGCGCCAACTGAAAGTTGACGGCCACAAAGTAATAACAACGAAGATGTACAATAAACAATGAACGATTTATGAAACAACAAGGAATGACATTAATTGTAAAAACAATAACCCGATTTACCGTCGGATTTATAATGCTTTTTGGTTTATATATTATGTTTCACGGACATCTCACGCCGGGCGGCGGATTTGCGGGGGGCGTCATTTTTGCACTATCTTTCGTTCATCTTATGCTCGCTTATGGCAGAGATATCACATTGAGTAAGTTTAAGCCCTCCGCTGTATCAAACACCGAAAGTATAGGCGCGCTTTTATTTGTTTCAATCGCATTTTTTGGATTAACAGCGGGATATTTTTTCGCTAATTTTCTGCCGCTCGGCGAACCATTCACACTTCTTTCAGCAGGGACAATCCTGCTCTCAAATATCGCGATATTTTTAAAAGTCGGCGCAGGACTTTTCGCCATATTTCTGGCTCTGGCACTTACAACGATTATAACAGAAAAAAGAGAGCAAGATGCAAAAAAGACACACGAGCCGCAGGACCAAATTTTATGATATATATCCTTACATTTGCATTATTTTGCGTCGGGCTTTACGCCGTACTTGTAAAAAAGAATCTAATTAAAATCATCATTGGGATAGGGATAATGGAGTACGCTGTAAATCTCTTTCTTATACTTGTTGGTTATAAAAAAGACGGCGGCTTTCCTATAATTTCAAAAGACACTGCGGTCGCCGCAACAAATATGGTTGACCCCCTTCCTCAGGCGCTTGTATTGACGGCAATAGTTATAGGTCTTGCAACTACCGCCTTACTGGTGGCGATTGCGATACGACTCTATGAAAAGACGGGAACATTTGACATCACAAAAATAAGGAAATTACATGGATGAGATAAGACGCTATCTACCGCTTTTTGTCGCTCTGCCATTGTTCGGGGCATTTTTGAACTCACTTGCCGGTAAAAAATTTAAAATCCTTTCATATACAATAACGATTGGCGTTTGCGCTTTAATGACCGCTCTGCCTCTTACAGTTTATTTTTTTGACAGCCCCGCTGGAATGGTTACATATAGAATGAGCGGATGGCCGCTCCCTTACGGAATTATTTTTGCTTTAGACGCCCTTGGATTATTGTTATTACTTATGATCAACAGCGTCGCTTTACTTGTGGCAATTTATTCTGTTGCCTATATAAAAAGATTCACTGCTTCCTGGAAATACTATACCCTTTATCTTCTTATGGTTACCGGAATGAACGGTGTTGTTGCAACTGGCGACATATTTAATCTTTTTGTCTTTTTAGAAATCGCATCTATCGCTTCATATGGTCTTGTGGCATTTGGTGTTGATACTGAAGAGTTGGAGGCTTCGTTTAAGTATATGGTTATGGGCTCGCTGGGTTCCATCTTTTTACTTGTTGCAATAGGATTTTTGTATGCTCTGACAGGAACCTTAAATTTTGCCGATATAGCAGTTAAATTGCCACAGGTAGAAGAGTTGCCTAAAAATTTTGTTATGATATTATTAATTGTTGGTCTGGGTATAAAAGCGGCGCTGGTGCCGTTTCACTCATGGTTACCCGATGCTCATCCGTCGGCGCCGGCACCCATCTCGGCGATGCTTTCCGGTGTTTTAATCAAAACACTCGGTGTTTATGCCATGGTAAGAATCATGTTTAATGTTTTCGGAATAAATCCGATGTCTTCCGGAATTGTTATGTTTCTGGGCTCGGCTTCAATGTTAATAGGCGTACTGCTTGCGCTTTATCAATGGGATTTCAAACGTCTTTTAGCATATCATTCAATCAGTCAGATCGGCTATGTGATACTTGGTATAGGCCTTGCTACACCGCTTGGAATTTTTGGCGGAATTTTTCATCTTGTCAACCATGCTGTATTTAAATCACTTTTATTCCTAAACGCAGGCGCCGTTGAGTATGAAACAGGCACCAGGGACCTTGCCAGAATGGGCGGATTAAGAAAGCAAATGCCTATTACCGCAAACACCTCGCTTGTGGCGTCATTTTCGATAGCGGGTATTCCGCCATTTAACGGTTTCTGGAGTAAACTGCTCATAATTATTGCATGTGTTGAGGCAAATAAATATCTTTGGGCGTCTATAGCGGTTGTATCAAGTATTCTAACTCTTGCATCGTTTTTAAAAGTTCAGAAGTATGCATTTTCAGGAAGTCCAAATCAAGAATTGCGTCAAAAAAAGGAAGTCCCGTTTCCGATGAGCGTAACGATGATAATTTTTGCATTTCTATGTCTTCTGACAAGTATAACAGTTGTCAGAGACAGGTTCATCGCGCCTGCCGCCAACGCTCTTCTTGATAGGGAGTACGCAAAGAAGGTTATATCGTCAGACATTCGCTAGTGTCCTGTCTCGCTAATACCTTTACATTTGAAGGGTAGGATTTGAGACGGATTCAAGGAATGACGACGCAGGTGTATCCACGCGATACATCAAGGAGGAATGACGCAGAAGCCGT
>JBGFRZ010000023.1:0-21912 GCA_041694835.1 Ignavibacteria bacterium | reverse complement strand
TTTCTTTTGACGCTGCTGACATTAAATTCTTTTATCATCCAGTATCCTCAACGACTCAGCTGCGGTAATCGCGACAGCGTGATATTTATCTCCCGATGCCTTTTTTAAGGCTTTAATAATTTCGGGGGTATTTCTGAATTTTCTCAACACATAAGCCGCTCTTATCCGCGCTTTTTCCTGACTCATCGAAAGCGGGCGAAAAAGCATCCTTCTGCTCCCAAGCAGTTCTATGAGCGGTTTTTCAAATCTCCTGTCGGCAATCTCACCCATGGCGATTGCCGCTTCTTCCTTAATGCCCCAGTCTTTGGTGGTGGAAATAAGATGGATAAGCGATGGAACCGCTTCCCGCGATTTTCTCTGAACAATCGCTTTCATGGCGGGCTTGGCGAGCGCCTCGTCGGAAAGTAGCTCCGTAAGAAGCTTGTCCACCTCTGGTATGGCGATAGATGAAAAATATCTGATTATTTCTGTCTTTATGCCAAGATCCGGATATCTCATCAAACCCTTTACTTCATCAAAAAACTGGCCGTCACCCATAAACCTCAAAATGTCTATAAATTTTAGTATCTCCTCCTTCGTAAGACCGAGATTCAGTTCTTCCTTAATTCTTTGAGTCGCAGGCGCACCGAGATTTTTCAATATTCCCGCGGCGAGTAATCTTATATGGGCGTCGTCAACCTCTTTTACTATTTTCACAAGAGGATCTAGCGCCTCGGCTCCTATTTTCGATAGAAACTCAAAAGCGTTTTTTTTCTTTACTTCGTCGCTCGATTTCACATCGTTCAGCAATATCGGGATTATCTGAAATATTCGTTTATCGAGAAAACTAACGATGTATTTTCTTTTTTCGGCATTCTGATTTATCTCGGAACCGAGCATTTTGAACAGCTCGAAATTGTGTTGAGCATGTTCAATCTTCGAATTGAGAATGTGGTTTATTACCCTGTCGTACATTATATCGCTCAGCGGCTCATAGATGGACATCATCTCCTCATTTTCGAACCATTCGTAGAGGGTGCGCTCGCAAACCGAAATTAGATTTTCATAACCCTGCGCCTTCATTATTTTAATCATCTCCGTTAGAATCTCTGACACCCTGATTCTTATGTTGTAATCTATATTTTTATAGTTATTGACGACTTTGAGAAGCAGTTTTACAAGCTTTTCTTTAAGGCGCGCCGCTATAAGTTTTTCAGTGATCTCTGGTATCCTCTCTGACCACAAAGACATTATAAGATTCTCGTCTGAAAGATTCATGACAATCTCGAGCTGTTCGGCGAGGTTTTCGGGAAGAGCGCCTTTTTTAGCCCACGTCGGAATGCTTTCTATAAGACCAAGATTGAAAAGCTCCTCATAGAGCTTGAAAGGTACTTCTTTCGCACAAGCGCTGTTAAGTATTATTGAAAGAAATTTTTTTAGTTTTTCGAGTTGTTCGACGGCCTCGAACTCGGAGGCGCCGGAAGATTTTACATCGCTGTACCATTTTATTATCTGTTGATAAACGTCCGATATTTTTTCCTTTGTAAGCGATGCGAGAAGTTTGTCTTTTATTCCGCTTTCCTCAATTTTACTCGGTAGATCCCTCTCGAAAATCTCCTTTAAGATAGCGGTATCCTGTGTTGAAAGATCTACTGCAAGACGCGTCACCGCTTTGGTCCTGTTTTCGGGGGGAAGGTCGTCCATCAAATCATACGCTTCTTTAAGAAGGGTTATAATGCCTGTGATATCGCTGCTTTTTTCGGAAACAAGTGCAGATATCTTTTTTACAACGGTTTCCTCCTCGCTTACGGCAACATACCTGACCTGATTGAACTCCAGGTTATTGAAACCTTTTTCCGAAGCGGCGGAAAGCCAATCTCCCCTGAAATATTTGCTCAGGTTTTGAAGAACGAATATTAGTTCATCGTGGGTATAATCTTTTCTTATCGTCAAAGAAGATATTTTGCATTTGCTGAAATTTCTGGCAAGCTCCTCTGAAATCGGCTGCATCTCGGGCGGGGCGTTTTCTATCCCCACTACGTTTAATTTCCCGGAAAGTTCCGTGAATATGATTGAATCATTTGCCATGAAATACTCTTTTAGATAATCTTCTATCGCATTTATCGAGTTAACAACACTTGAGTTGTTCAGCGGATATATCCTTAGGTTGGTGACAGCGAGTCTGAAAAGCTTCATGAAATTAAGAAGCCACTTGGTATCCATATTATTCTCCCATGTGTTATCCTGGCAATTTGATTATTGAGAAAACAAAAGTAATAAAGCGACAGAATGGAACAGTAGAGCAACAGAACAACAAAGCATAAGTGCATAAGTTTGACTTGTGCACTTGTACTCTTGTGCTCTTGTGCACTATTTGAACTATATGAGCCGCTGTTGTGTCTTTCTTACTCTTTCACCCACCTTTCTATCTTTTATATTTCTTAAACCACCCGACTGTGATTATCCCGCAGAGGAATCCGCCTATGTGTGCCCACCATGCGACTCCGGAAGTCGCCCCTATTGAAGCGAGTCCGTAAAATATCTGCATAAGAAACCAAATGCCAAGAAAGAAAAAAGCAGGTAGTTCTACAACTCTTAAAAATATTCCAAGAGGAACCAGCGTCAAAATCCGAGCCCTCGGAAAAAGCAGAAGATAGGCGCCCAAAACTCCCGCTATGGCCCCGGAAGCCCCGATGAGAGGAACTCTTGAACCAATCATAAAAAATATCTGCAAAATGAAAGCCACGAAACCACATAATATATAAAAAATCAGATACCTAATATGGCCGAATTTGTCTTCGACATTGTCTCCAAAAATATATAAAAAAAGCATGTTTCCAAGAAAATGAAGCCAGCCGCCGTGCAAAAACATCGCGGTGAAAAGCGTCTTATATTCTCCGAGAAAATCGCCAAAAATTTCAGAAGGCACGACCGCCCATGAAGCCAAAAACTCGTCCAACCTATGAGGAGACAGATTTAACTCATAAATAAAAACAATCGCATTTAGCGAAATAAGCAAATAATTCACTATCGGAAATTTTCTTGAAGGTATGTTATCCCTTAGGGGTATCATAATTTTATCAGCGGCCTCTTGTTTGCCATGCCTGGCCGACGAGGATATTTAAGAGATGTGGGCTCGACTTTTTTTATCGTAAGTATTCTTCTTTTCTCTTTGTCGCATGGTAAAACATATTCTATCACTTTGGAAAAATCACCTCCCATAATTCTCGATATCTCGGAGATTTTGCCGGCACACGGCAACTCCTTAAGATAAAACGCCCCGCAACCACCAACTTTCACCCATGGGAGGACAAGTTCGGATGAAACCACAAATGGGGCAAGAGCCCTTGACAAGACGCAATCAAACCGCTCACGCAAGTTTATGGGAAGCTCTTCACTTCTTGAATTTATCACTTTGACACCCGGGATTTCAAGTTTTTCGAGAAGATTTTTAAGAAATTCGATTTTTTTTCTCACCGACTCGACAAGAGTCAATTTGAGCGAAGGAAAAAATATCTTCAATGGCACGCCCGGAAAACCCGCTCCTGTGCCGATATCCATCACACTTGCATTTTCTTTTATGCCGATTTTTAAAACAGCCAGAGAGTCGATAAAATGCTTTGTCTCTATTTCTTTTTCGTCAGTAATGGCGGTGAGATTTATTTTTTTATTCCACTCTTTTAATTCACGGACATACACCCGGAATTTTTCTTCAATCTCGAAAGACAATTCAAAATCTAATTCCGTCTTTAGAAAATTCTTTAATAATTCCATAAATTAGAAAATAGCGATCAGAGGTCAGAGATGAGAGGACAGAGCATCAGAGCAATAGAGATTGTGGCTCGTTGCTCGCCACGCACCTATCGTCAAATTGTTTTTGTAATGTGCTGAAACTTTTCACTTCCTGCTTCATTAACCTAATGATAGGTGCGGGGCTCGTGATTCGTGGCTCGTTTCCTCCAGTCACCAGCCACAAGTCACCAGTCACTATCTGCTACTTGCCATTTACTGTTTTCTGTCCCCTATCTCCTATCTACTCGCTACTATCTACTTCTTTACGGGGCGGGCATGCTTTTACACAGACACCACAGACCATCTGACCGATTTTTTCTGTCCTCATAAACTCTTTCAGTTTCTGGCGGCAAAGTTCTTTATTGAAACCTTTTTCTGAAATCGCACCGGCAGGACAAAGTTCAACACATATCGCACATTCGCCGCAGAAATTTTCGACAGGCTTATCCGTTGAAAGCGGAAAGTCCGTCAGGACAGCGCCGAATCTTAAAAGTGCGCCATGTCCCTTGTTGACAAGCAAATTATTTTTTCCCCGCCAGCCAAGCCCCGCATAAAACGCCACTTCCCTATGTGAGATATGACCGAGTTGGTTCTCCCAATCAGACACCTGAGAAGCGGGAATAGGCATAGCGCCGAAACCTTCTTTCTGTATGAAGTCTGAAATTCTGAGAGATATGGTGTCTATAAGTATGTTTGTCCGTTGGTAGTGAAAATAATAAAGTTGATTTGGTTTATCTTTGACCGTCTCAAGAATTTTCCTTGAAAGCGAGACACCGAACGAAACTCCAAAAGTCAAGTCGTCAGTAACTTCTTTCGGAAGAATGAAGTTTTTTTTAATCTCTTTTAACTCCGCTACACCAAAAACAGCAGCGCCAAGTTGTCGAGTAAACTCTTTCAGTTTCAAATAATTTTCTTTTTGGATTTCCATATTTTTTCTGCGTTCATCTGCGTCCCATTAGAAATGTTACCAATGAATTTTAGGACGCAGATTTACAGGATGAACGCAGATTACTTTAAGGACAAACACAGTTTTTTGTATTTATCTGCGTTCATCCGCGTTCAATTAGCTTTTTAGGACGCGGACTTTCGCAGATGAGATTATAGTTGCTTTAATCTGCGTTTATCAAAGTTGTTTCTGCGTTCATCCGCGTCCCATTAGTTTTTATGCAACCCTTATAGTTCCCGTGTTTCTGCGGCAAGGTTTTAGCAAAGCGTCAACGGTCTTATGTCCTCAATTTCTTGCCCTTGAAATGTACAAATTCAAAACAGCCAAGTCAGACGGAGTTATTCCGGAAATTCTCGACGCTTGACCAAGAGTTGAAGGTCTGATTTTTTTGAGTTTTTCCTTCGTTTCGTTCAAAACGCCTTTCAGCAGTTCGTAATCAAAAGTGTCCGGGATTTTTTTTGATTCGAATTTTTTCATTTTTTCTATCTGTTCTTGTTGTTGTTTTATGTAGCCGCCATATTTAATTTGAATCATAATTTCATTGACGACTTTTTTCTTTGTCCACGGGGATTTTTCGTCGGGCTCATATTTAAGCGACTCCTCAACGAGCAACGCATCGGCATATTTGCCCGAGAAAAACTCAACGCCGCTCTCAACGGCATCTTTGTAAAGCAAAAAATTTTTTTTTATTTTTTCATCCAGCAAACCCAATCTAAAAGCATGCGGCATAAGACGCAAATCCGTGTTGTCCCATCTTAAAAGAAGACGATACTCCGCGCGCGAAGTGAACAATCTGTATGGCTCTGTTACGCCTTTCGTAACAAGGTCATCAATTAAAACTCCAATATACGCCTCATCTCTTCCCAAAACGAAAGGCTCTTCTTGTCTGATTTTCAAGACGGCATTTATCCCCGCCATTATACCGAGCGCAGCGGCTTCTTCGTAACCCGTTGTTCCGTTGAGTTGCCCCGCAAAATACAGATTTTCGATATCTTTTGTTTCGAGAGTATTTTTCAACTGCATCGGCGGACAGAAATCATACTCGACGGCATAACCATATTTTAAGAGTTCTGTTTTTTCGCAGCCGATTATCGAATGAACAATATCCCTTTGGATATCTTCAGGTAAACTTGTCGAGATGCCGTTTGCGTATATTTCGTCAGTGTCAAATCCCTCCGGTTCAAGAAAAACCTGATGCCTCGTTCTGTCGGGAAATTTCACGACTTTATCTTCGAGCGACGGGCAATACCTCGGTCCTGTTGCTTTTATAATGCCGCTATAAAGCGGAGACCTGTCAAGATTTTTTCTTATGACCTCGTGCGTTTTTTCATTGGTAAAAGTAATCCAGCATGGCAATTGTTTTTGTTTGACATCGGCGGTAAAATGGGAAATTGGCAATGGCGGTGTATCTCCGTTTTGGGGCACAAGTGCGTCGAAATTTATTGTCCTTGAATCAAGCCGCGGGGGAGTTCCCGTCTTAAACCTTTTTAACTCGAAACCAAGTTTTTTGAGGGAGTCGGATAGCGCGCGCGATGGTGGTTCATCAAACCTTCCCCCTTCAAATTGGTTAAGCCCGATGTGCAGGACGCCGTTTAAAAATGTCCCTGTGGTTACAATCACTGATTTTGATTTATACACCGCGCCAGATTTACTCATAACTCCAACGACCCTGCTGTCATCGGTCAAAATATCGACGAGCTCTGTTTGTTCGACAATCAGATTGCTCTGTGACTCAATATTTTTTTTCATAAACGCGCTATAGAGTTTTTTATCGCATTGAACCCTCGGAGATTGAACAGCCGGGCCTTTTGAAAAATTTAGTATCTTGAAATTCAAGCCCGACGCATCGGCTATCCGAGCCATCGCTCCACCGAGAGCATCGACTTCTGAAGCGACTTGACCCTTGGCGAGACCGCCGACGGCGGGGTTGCAAGACATCCGAGCTGCTGCGTCAATTTTCATCGTGGCAAGAAGTGTTTTTGCGCCGAGCTTTGAGGCAATCAAAGCCGCCTCAGAGCCCGCATGGCCGGCGCCGACGACTATGACATCGAATTTTTCAGGATGGTTGTACATTATTATTTTACAAGGTAAATCCCGGAAATGATAAGTATGGTGCCGATGAATCTTGCGGGGGTTATCTGCTCGCCGAGAAAAATAATGCTAAGTATGGCAGTGACCAGAGGATACGATGCGGCAAGGGGAACAACTTTCGATGTCGGAGCGAGTTGTAGCATTCTGTAATACGCCACTACGCCTATGCCCCCTGCAAGCAGGCCGCTGACAATGTAATAAGCAACGTTCTTGAAAGGCATTTTGAAAAATTCTTTTATTTCGCCCGTAAATAAAGTAACACAAATCATAACCACAGCAATCGTAAACGACCTAAAAATATTGCCCAAAAAAAGCGATGTCCCTTGAACAGCGAGTTTATCGACAATAGGCGCAATTCCCCACACAACAACGGTCAACAACAAAAGCCAGAAAACCATCATAACTATCCTCCGATAAAAATAAAATCCGATCAGAAATACGCTTTAAATAAATTTTTAAGCGAGTTTATCCTGTTTGTATTGATAGTCATTGCAGTTGCGATGGCAAAACAATCAAGAATCACAAGAGCGTTTATGCCAGCGTCTTTGCTTATTGCGTTTGATATTCTGCTACAAAAACTTTTATTTACCGCTCTGACATCTCTGTAAATTTCCTGAAGATTTCTTAATTCCCAGTCGGCCGTCTTACCGTCCTTATGCAAAAAATACTGTGCTATCAGATACATCCCAAGAACCCTATAGACCGTCTCAATGCTCTTCGCGAAAGGTAAGTGTACATAAACCATCGGTCTCAATTTGTCCATTACAGGGCAGCCGCTTGTGACCATATAAATTCCAAGAAGCGAACTTATAGCCTCTTGAAGTTTGACTCTTTTAGAATAATTTCTTGACTCGGAAACAACATTGACTTCCGCCTCTTCATAAGAAATAGAGTCCTTGAAAAATTCAACGAGTTCCGTTATATTGACGGCCACAGGACAAAATTTCTCTCTTGCTTCATCCAAAGGACATATCGGGCATTTATGAAATTTAAGTTTTGACCATTCGGGACGACCCTCATTTTTTTCAGCCACAAGAGCGAGCGTTTTGGGATTCAAATGAACCGTGAACTCCTTTTTGGAGTCGTCTTTGAATCTGAATATGTAGCGATATGTGAAGAATTTTTCGACCACAGATTTTGTAGTTAATTTGAAAATTTAATATGAACCTTTATATGTATTGCGTATTCTATCAAATTTTAGGGTAAAATTTTAAATTTTTGACTTTTTTCTGGTTTTTTTATATACTTTTCCAAATAAACTCACAAAACGTCTTTTAAGATAAGTTGGTGGCGAAGCGATGAGGAGATTAGCAGGGCGTGCGCAGCGAATAAAGATTCGTACAAAAATATAGCCCCCGAATTTATTCGGGTAGAAATGTAAAGGGGTAAAAGGTAGACGGTAGGCATGGAACAGCGAATAGTGACTTGTGCACTTATGCTCTTGTGTTCTTGTGCTCCGTGGTCTCTGCGGTGAGGTATCATAGGAGGCATTATTATGGCAAAAATGTATTATGAAAAAGACGCAAATCTGCAGGATTTGAAGGGAAAAACGATAGCCGTTCTCGGATACGGCTCTCAGGGACACGCACACGCTTTGAGCCTCAAGGACTCGGATATGGATGTGCTCGTCGCCGAAGTCAAGGGGAGCGACAACTATAAAATTGCACTCCAACACGGCTGGGTTGAAGGAAAAAACCTAATGAGCGCGGCAGATGCTACGAAAAAATCCGACTGGATTCAAATACTCGTTCCCGACCAGGTCCAGAAAAAGGTCTGGGACTTTGAGATATTGCCAAACTTAAAAAAAGGTGCTATCGTCGGTTTTTCGCACGGCTTCAACATAAGATTTTCACAGATAGTTCCGCCGAAGGACTGCGATGTTGTAATGATAGCACCGAAAGGTCCTGGCCATCTCGTTAGAAGAATGTATGAGGAGAAAAAAGGTGTGCCGATGCTGATTGCCGTATGGCAGGACCATTCAAAAAAGGCAAAAAAATCAGCACTTGCCTACGCAAAAGCAATCGGTGGCACGAAAGCGGGCGTTATCGAAACGACTTTTGAAGAAGAAACCGAGACGGATTTATTCGGCGAACAAGCGGTCTTGTGCGGTGGACTTGTAGAACTAATCAAAAACGGTTTTGAGACATTGATTGAAGCGGGATACCAGCCGGAGGTCGCTTACTTCGAGTGCCTTCACGAAATGAAACTGATAATCGATTTGATTTATGAGAAAGGCATCGGATATATGAACTACTCGATTTCCGACACAGCCGAGTATGGAGAATATGCTGTGGGACCAAGAATCATAACTCCCGAGACGAAAAAAGAGATGAAAAAAGTTCTTGCCGAGATAAAAAACGGCAGTTTCGCTCGAGAGTGGCTGGTTGAAAATCAGGTCAATAGGCCGGTGTTTAACGCAAAACGCAAAGAACTCGCTGAACATAAAATAGAAAAAGTTGGAAAAGAACTTCGCTCAATGATGCAATGGCTTAAAAAGCAGAGAACAGAGGACAGAGATCAGAGAACAGAGGAGAGAGAATAGAGATTAGGGAAAAGAAAATTTTTATTCAATTGCCTTTCTCTATCCGCTGTGCTCTACGCTCTATCCTCTATGCTCTAAATTAACAATGAAAATTGTTAAAGACGGTTATTTTTTTATAGCGCCAACATTGATACTAAGCGCTGTTTTTTTGAGTTTGTCAGGACGGCACTGGATTTTTTGCGTGCTTGCTGTAACGGGACTTATCAAAGCGGTGTTTTTAGTGTTTTTCTTCCGTGATCCAGAGCGTGTTATTTCAGTAAATCCGTCGAATGTTCTTTCGCCCGCCGACGGCACGGTGTTTGAAATCGTCGATAATTCCAACGAAAAGAAAGTGAAAATATTTCTTTCCATCTTCAATGTCCATCTCCAACGTTCGCCAGTGGCGGGAACTATCTTTAAGATTGAGAGAAAAAAGGGTAAGTTTTATGCGGCAAATCATCCAAAAGCGCATACATTGAACGAACAAAACATTATACATATCAAGACAGTCGACAACGAAATTTTTAAGGTTCACCAAATTGTCGGCATAATTGCCAGACGATTAACTCTGCGGGTAAACGAAAATCAGCCCGTCAATCAAGGCGATAAAATAGGGCTCATTAAATTCGGCTCACAGGTCGATATATCTATGCCGAAAAATTATAATGTCTTGGTTAAACCTAAAGATAAAGTCTTTGGCGGACTGACCATTTTGGCGAAAAAACAATAGGAATCCTCCATGAAAAAAGGCATATATCTTTTACCGACACTTCTTACCCTGGGCAACGTTTCTTTTGGAATGCTTTCCATAATATCTTCATCCACCGATCTTTATTCGAGAGCGGCATGGATGATAATTGTCTGTATAGTCATAGACATGATTGACGGAAAGGTAGCTCGATGGACTAACACCCAAAGCCTTTTTGGTATTCAGATAGATTCCATCGCCGACATCATTTCCTTCGGAGTGGCGCCGAGTTTTATGATGTATAAAATAGCATTGGCAAGGTTAAATACGCCCGGAATAGCGATAGCTCTTTTTTACGTAATAGCCACTGCCATAAGACTCGCCAGATTCAATGTCTCCGCATCTGAAGAATTTTCTCGCCCGGCGCTCCACTTTGAGGGGCTACCATCCCCTGCGGCGGCGGGCATACTTGCATCCTTCGTTTTAAGTTATGAACTTTTTGAAGCAGGGCATGAAATCACAGTAAAAATAATCCCGTTGGTTGAAAAAAGGATGCCTTTTTTCTTTAAGACAATACCGATTACGATGATTCTTGTCTCTTTGATGATGCTTTCAAAGATATACTACCCCGGTTTTAAAAAATTTAAGTTCGAAAGAGCTCAGTCGGTGCAAATACTCGCTCTCGTCGTAGTTGCAATACTTCTCATAGTATCGTATCCTCAAAATACGATTTTTCTGATTTTCCTGATTTATTTTCTGATTGGCATCATCGGATATATTGTCCGCATGATAAGACTTAAACATTACGCGCGCAAATACGGTGGAGATAAAAACTTGTGAAGGAAAAAATAATAATTTTCGACACAACTTTAAGAGATGGGGAGCAGTCGCCTGGAGCGAGCTTAAACCTGAAGGAAAAACTCCAAGTCGCACACCAGCTCTCGGAACTTGGAGTAGATGTTATTGAAGCCGGCTTTCCGATAACAAGTTCCGACGATTTTGAATCGGTAAAGCGTGTTGCAAAAGAAATCAGGGGACCTATTGTTTGCGGACTTTCCCGAGCGAATTCAAAGGACATTCAGATGTGCTATGATGCGGTAAAATACTCTCAAAAACCGCGAATACACACTTTCATCGCCACATCCGACATACACATAGAAAAAAAACTGAAAAAAACAAGGGACGAGGTGCTGGAAATAGCGTGCAAGTTCGTGCGATTTGCCAGATCCCTCGTCGACGACGTGGAGTTTTCTTGTGAGGATGCCGCAAGAAGCGATATCGGATTCCTTGTTAAAATAATTGAAGCCGTAATAGATGAAGGCGCCTCGACCATAAACATACCCGATACCGTCGGATACTCGACGCCTGCCGAATACGGCGCGCTCATAAAAAATATTAAATCAAGCGTGAAAAATTCGCAAAAAGCGGTATTTAGCGTCCACTGTCACAACGACCTCGGACTTGCCGTAGCAAATTCACTCGAGGCGGTTTTGAACGGAGCAAAGCAGGTGGAATGTACGATAAATGGGATAGGTGAGAGAGCGGGCAACGCGGCGCTTGAAGAAATCGTCATGGCCATAAAAACAAGACCGAAAATATACAACGTCACTACAAACATCGATACGAGAAAATTGTATAAGACAAGCAGGCTGGTTGCGACGCTGACCGGGATACATCCTCAACCCAACAAAGCCATCGTCGGAGCGAACGCTTTCGCCCACGAAGCGGGCATACATCAGGACGGGGTTTTAAAAGAGAGAAGGACTTACGAGATAATGAGGCCAGAAGATGTCGGGATTCCTTCGAGTTCTCTGGTTCTGGGAAAACACTCCGGAAGGCACGCTCTTAAAAAAAGACTTCAGACTCTGGGATATTTTCCTTCGGACACAGAGATAGAGAGCATATATAAAAAATTCAAAGAACTCACGGATAAAAAGAAAGTTATATTCGACGACGACCTATTAGCGCTAATGGACGAAAAATTCTCCGAGATAAACGAGATTTATATGCTTGAATACATCAGCATAACTTCGGGTACCAAACAAGTGCCCAGAGCCTCTGTCGCTTTAAAAACTACAAATGAAACGATAAAAGAAACGGCGACAGGGGACGGACCAGTTGATGCGACGTTTCAGGCGATAGATAAAATAACGAAGATAAAGACTACGCTTGAAGATTATTCCATAAAATCCATATCGTCTGGAAAAGACGCCCTCGGGGAGGTGCTCGTCAAATTGAAACATAAGGGCATAACCTATTCGGGCAGAGGAAGTTCGACGGATGTAATCGAAGCAAGCGCAAAGTCGTATCTGAATGCAATCAACAAAATACTGACGTATAAAAAATTGAAAGTGAAAGAGACATTATAGTAAGAGGACAGAGAACAGAGGAGAGAGAAGAGAAATATACTGAAAGCGGGAAGAGAAGAACGCAAAGCGTAAAGCGTGAAGGGTGAACGGCTTTTAACTCTTCCCGCTTCCCGCTTCCCGCTTTCCGCTTTACGGCATTTTATTCTCTCACCTCTCATCTCTGGTCCCTCGTCCCTGAATTTATGAAACAGACAATAACTCAAAAAATCATAGCCCGACATGTGGGCAAAAAAGAATTACGGGTGGGCGAATTCGTCGAGGCAAAAGTCGATATCGCTTTGGCCAACGATGTGACGGCTCCTCTTGCAATCGAGAAGTTTGAAAAAGTCGGCGCAAAAAAGGTTTTTGCTCAAAACAAAATCGCTCTCGTCATGGACCATTTTACACCAAATAAAGACATCGACGCAGCGGGACAGGTTAAAAAGGTAAGAGAATTTGCAAAAAAATATAAAATTAAACATTATTACGAAGGAGGAAACTGCGGTGTGGAACACGCATTGCTTCCCGAGTTGGGAGTGGTCAGGCCGGGATACATCGTCATCGGCGCCGATTCTCACACTTGCACATACGGAGCTCTCGGCGCTTTTTCAACGGGGATGGGCTCGACGGACCTGGCCGCGATATTTGCAACCGGTCTCGTCTGGTTAAAAGTTCCTCCGACGATACTTTTTAGATGCAATGGAAAATTCTCCAAATGGGTCACGGGCAAGGATTTAATTCTTCACATAATCGGTCTGATAGGAGTTGAAGGCGCAAATTACAGAGCGATGGAGTTCGGCGGAGATGCTGTTGGCGAACTGACGATGGCAGACAGATTTACCGTCGCAAATATGGCTATTGAAGCGGGCGGAGAAAATGGAATATTCCATGTGGACAAGACCACTCTTGCTTACGGAAAAAATCTGTGGAAAAAACCGGATATTTATTTCTCTGACCCCGACGCTGATTATGAAAGAATTCTTGATATCGATGTTTCAAAAATCGAGCCGACCGTCTCACTTCCACATCTTCCCTCAAACACGGTGCCAGTTTCAAAAATTAAGAAAATTTTTATCGACCAGGTTGTCATTGGTTCATGCACCAACGGAAGAATTGAGGATTTAAGGCAAGCGGCATCAGTTTTAAAAAATAGAAAGACAAATCCGAATGTCCGATTGCTCATAATGCCTGCAACACCAAAAATTTATGCCGCTGCACTAAAAGAAGGATTGCTTAAAATTTTTATGGATGCCAATGCGATAATCTCTCCTCCAACTTGTGGACCTTGTCTGGGAGGGCACATGGGCATACTTGCCGAGGGAGAAAGATGCGTTGCCACCACAAACAGAAATTTCGTAGGACGTATGGGTCACCCCAGGAGCGAAGTTTATCTTGTCTCTCCCTATGTCGCCGCGGCTTGTGCGATAAAGGGATACATAGTGCATCCGGAAGAAATGTAGCCCCCCGATTTATCGGGGAGAATAAAGACGTTTCAACGCCGTGAATCCTTATCTACGAAGGAAACAACAATGCTCATCAAAGGAAGAGTTCACAAATACGGCAATAACATAAACACCGACGAAATAATCCCGGCAAGATATCTCAACACAACAGATCCGGCAAAATTGGCGCGCCACTGCCTTGAGGATCTCGACAAGGACTTCGTCAAAAAAGTGAAAAAAGGTGATATTCTCGTCGTAGGGAAAAATTTCGGCTGCGGCTCTTCCCGCGAACATGCGGTAGTATCGATAAAAGCATCGGGAATTTCCGCGATTATTGCCGAGTCGTATGCGAGAATCTTTTTTAGAAACGCTATAAATACCGGTTTGCCGGTTTTTATCCTCAAGAATACGTCCGAGATAAAAACAGGCGATATTGTCGAAATAGACGCTGATAATGGAATTTTAAGAAACAAAACCGGAAACAAAAAATTCTCGATTGACCCAATACCAAAGTTTATCGAGAAAATAATTGATGCAGGGGGACTTATAAACTATGTTAGAAAAAAGAAAGTATCCAAGAATTGAATGCCAGATTTTCACTGAATTGAGGGAGGAAGATTCTATCCTGGGCATAGGCGAGATATTCGATATCTCGGAAGGCGGCGCCGGACTTGAGTCGCACACACCTTTCGTTGGCGGTCAGAAAGCCTCTGTAAGATTCATGCTTGAAGGCGAAATCATAACGTTGCCGATAGAAATAATCAGAGTGGAGGAGCGGGTGAGACGTAGGTTTTATGGCATAAAATTCACAAGCGACTCGCCTGAAACAACCCAAAAAATAAAGGCCTTCGTCGAAAAAGCAAAAAAAATGTATGTTTAATCTGGTGCGACGAAAGGAGAAAGATTATGACAACATATAAGATAGCGGTTATCGGCGGCGATGGAACAGGTCCGGAAGTAGTAAACGAAGGAAAGAAGGTCCTGGACGCCGCAGCTCAAAAATTCAACTTTAAACTTGAGTATGTCAACTACGACCTCGGCGGAGAAAGATATAAAAAAACAGGTGAGATACTGCCCGAGAGCGTGCTTGAGGAACTTAAAAAATTCAAGGCGATTTTTTTGGGAGCGATAGGACATCCCGAAGTAAAACCCGGCATACTTGAAAAGGGACTACTTTTGCGACTAAGATTTGAGTTAGACCAATACATAAATTTGAGGCCTGTAAAACTTTTTCCCAATGTCGACTGCCCTTTGAAAAACAAAGAGCCAAAAGATATAGATTTCGTGGTTGTCCGCGAGAATACCGAGGGGCTTTATGCTGGTGCCGGCGGATTTCTGAAGAAAGGAACGAAGGATGAAGTCGCCATTCAAACATCCGTAAATACAAAAAAAGGCGTCGAAAGATGCCTTCGATTTGCGTTTGATTACACAAAAAAAAGAAACAACAGAAAACAACTAACCCTCTGCGGAAAGACGAATGTGCTGACCTATGCTTTTGACCTATGGGAAAGAACTTTTTACGAGGTTGCAAAAGAATACCCCGAAATAAAAACTGATTATGCACATGTGGATGCAATCACGATGTGGTTTGTTAAAAATCCGGAATGGTTTGATGTAATAGTCACCGATAACATGTTCGGCGACATCATCACAGATTTAGGTGCGATGATTCAGGGCGGAATGGGCGTCGCGGCAGGAGGAAACTTAAATCCCGAAGGCACTTCAATGTTCGAGCCAATCGGCGGCTCTGCTCCGAAATATACGGGAAAAAATGTCATCAATCCAATGGCTGCAATCTGTGCGGGCGGAATGCTCCTTGAATTTATTGGCGAAGAAAAAGCCGGCAAAGCGGTTGAAAAGGCGGTAATTGAAGCACTCTCTTTGGGAAAAATCAAGTCGCTTGCGGCGGGAAAGATGGGACTCTCTACGACGGAAGTCGGCGACCTGATTGCTTCAATGGTCTAAAACGAATATTTTCCACACTCTTTAAAACTTTATCCAGAATTTTTATTGTTGTGTCCACATCTTTTTTAGTTATTGTTAGCGGCGGGAGAAATCTCAGGACATAATCTTTTGTGCAGTTGAGCAGTAATCCATTGTCTTGACATTTTTTGACGATAGCCGCTCCTTTCTCTGTAAGTTCAACTCCTACCATCAAGCCCAAACCGCGAACATCTTTGATTACTTTATGTTTCGACTTCAATTTAAGTAATTCTTGCATGAAATATCGTCCAACTTCTTTCACATTTTTTAACAATTCCTCATCTAAAAGGTCGATGGCGGCATTGGCGGCGGCGCAGGAAACGGGATTTCCACCAAAAGTCGAGCCGTGGTCCCCAAAACCGAGAACACCATCATATTGAGCTGCAACTATTGTCGCCCCGAGTGGAAGTCCCCCGCCAAGTGATTTTGCGAGTGTAAAAATGTCGGGCCTGACGCCATAAACTTTCCACGCAAAAATTTCGCCACATCGGCCCATCCCCGTCTGAATTTCATCAAATATGAGAACAAGTTTTTTCTGAGTACAGAGTTTTCTTAACTGAACGAGAAATTCCTTTTTTGCCGGCACTACGCCGCCTTCACCCTGAACGGGTTCAACGATGATGGCAACGGTTTTTTCTGAAACGACTTTTTTGACAGAATTTATGTCGTTGTAATCGGCATGTTTAAAACCAACCGGCAGCGGCTCAAATCCCTTTTTGAATTTTTCCTGACCCGTTGCGGTCAGAGTCGCAAGAGTTCTTCCGTGAAAAGAGTTGTTAAAAGTTATTATTTCATATCTTTTTTTATTTCTCGCTTTGTCGCTATCTAACTTTCTTGCTATTTTTATTGCACACTCGTTTGCTTCCGCACCTGAGTTTGAAAAAAACACTTTCCCCTTGAACGAGCGACTTATTAATTTGTCTGCTAAATTGACCTGGACGGGGGCATAATAAAGATTTGAGACATGCATATAATCATTTAATTGTCCCTTAATCGCTGAAACTATTCTCGGATGGCAATGCTCAAAATTGCAGACACTCACACCTGTAAAAAAATCCAGGTATTTTTTACCTTCTTCGTCGTAAATATACTTGCCGGATGCTTTTTTAACTACAATTTCGTTTCTTTTATAAACCTGAAGATGACACTTTTTTTCTATTTTAATAATGTTCATATTATGTTGAAATCCGCCGATAAATTCCGGGCCACAAACATTTACTTCACTCTACATTTATGAAATCCTCATTAATCTCCCTTTTTCAAACCCCTATTCTCTATCCTCTATTCTCTAATCTCTCTCCTCTCACCTTTAATCACCGTGCCTTTGCCTTCAAGATTTGTGATGACGACCTCGCCCACGCCTTTTCTGACGGCTTGAAGACAGGACTTCACTTTCGGGAGCATCCCACCCGTTATCGTCCCGTCGGCGATATATTTCTTCGCCAACTTTTCCGATAAGTTTTTTATCACTTTGCGACCACCTTTCATGATACCAGGCACATCGGTCACAAAAACAAGCTTCCCGGCCTTTATATCGCAGGCCAAAGCCATCGCCAGGACGTCGGCATTTATGTTCAAAAGCACACCACCGTGGCCGTAACCGAGCGAGGCGATTACAGGAATGATTCCACCGTTTACCATGTCCATGACTGGTTTTCTGTTTATCTTCACCGGCGAGCCGACAAAACCAAGGGCATTTATTCTTCTACAAACGGCTATTTTCCCGTCGGAGGCTGAAAAACCGACAGATGGTATTCCGGAGTCATTAAGCGCGGCGACCAGTTCCTTGTTGACTTTTCCCGCTAAAACCATGCAGACAACTTCCAAAGTTTTTGCGTCCGTATATCTTAACCCGGAGACAAATCCCGGCTTTATGTCAAATTTTTCAAGCCATGAATTTATCTCGGGGCCACCGCCATGAACGACCACAACGTCGCTTTTTTTGGTTTCTTTCTTAAGGAAACCAATGAAATCCTTCCTGCTTTTCGCTAAAACGCTTCCGCCTATCTTTATTACAGCCGTTTTCATATATTTCCCTCTTAAACCAATTAATTTCTATGCATCGGTGAAGAAAAACCTTTGCATGATTTATTACTCTTAAAACACTTTGCCTTTTTCAACGGATTGAGGGCATTTCTGTCTAAAATCGCATCTCCCGCAGTTTTTCGTATTGGGGACAAACTCTTCCCCCGTTATTTTCCCAGCGACATCCAGAATAATTCTTTTGGCCTCGCGTTCATGTTTTGATGTCTTTACCACGGATAAATATTTATTCTGGTTTAAAAAAAGATACGATAATTTCGACGGCGCGATGCCGAGCGCTTTTTTCGAACCCATAGAATATATCGCAAGCTGCAAATCGTTTTCAAGTCTTTCCGTCGACCACTCGGCGCGATGGGTTTTGTAATCAATGACCTCATAACTACCGTTGGGATACCTGTCTATCCTGTCTATTATGCCCTTTATTTTATGCCGTCCAAGATTGAACTCGAACTCTTTTTCGACGGAGGCGGTAACTATACCTTCTCTCTTACGACTGTCTTCCCATGAAAGATAATCAACGAGCATTTTTCTCCCGCTTTCATAAAATTCAACGGTTTCCGCCGCGTTTTCGAAGCCGAGATTCACCCAGAGTTCGTCATAAAGCGAAAAAAGCTCATCAATCGTGCTCAACTTTCTTTTATGGAACTCTTCCAATACTTTATGAACCGTCTGACCCAGCGAAATATGTGGCGTCGGCTGAACCTTCCAATCATTTACATAAATCAGTTTGTACTTGAACGGACAAAAAATGAAAGCGCTCAGCTTTGAATAACTTATCGTAGCCGATCTAAAATAAGATAAAACCTTTCTAATTATCATTTGCTCCAATGAAATCTATTCGCAGCGCTCACTTCATTTTTATCGAGCAATGGTGAAGCAAAACCTTAATTGTCCGAACGGACATGGTTTCCTAAGGAAGAGAGAGGACAATTTAGAGCAAGAGCACTCGCTGGGCGACCTTGCGTTTTTGCGAAATCTTTGACTGATTACTCTATCTTATTTTTTCGCAAAAAATGAAAGCGTTGTGTCACCGTATTCTTTCGTCCTGAAAAGCTTCCATCCGTCGCAAAAAACATTTTCTTTTTTGTGGTGTTGAGCTATGACAACTCCATCTTCTTTAAGTATATCCGAAGAAAGTATGTTCGCGAGCGTCGGAGCGACAAAGGACACAGGATTTCCGTGCTCGTCTTTATACGGCGGCCCCATATAAATAATATCGAATTGTCCGCCCAGATGCTCGGCGGAAATAAGTCCTGAAAGAGCATCTCTTTGAAAAACTATGGCGCGATTTGCGCAACTCAGGTTTTTTATATTTTCTTCAACTATTTTTACGGCATCTTTGTTGTTCTCTACAAAAACGGCAAAAGCGGCGCCGCGTGAAAGCGCTTCAAGACCGACGACACCGTTACCGGCATAAAGGTCCAAAAATCTTGCCCCAACTATCCTTGGAGTCAAAATATCAAAGAGTGACTTTCTTGTGCGAGCAAGAATAGGTCTTACTGCAAGACCTTTCTGTGTTTTTATATTTCTCCCGCGACTCTCGCCGGCGATTATTTTAATCATCTGCGCATCTATTTTAACACTTTTGAGAAAAAATAAAAAATTGATAAAATATGGTCATCGGGGGGTAGCGGAAAAGTAATGCTACACCCTCTCATAGTTCGGGGGGTAGCTCATCTGGTTTAGGGTCAGCCCCGCACCAAAATTGCGGAGCGTAGCGCAGTTGGTTCAGCGCGCATGGTTTGGGACCATGAGGTCGTGGGTTCAAATCCCACCGCTCCGATGTTTTGGTGCGGGGAGGCCGTCAGTTCAAATCTGACCACCCCGACCAATCTAAACATAGCGAATTTTGCGGGCAGTTTGTTTGCTCGCTCGCCCCGCCTTCGGCGGGTGCGGAGTTTATCCGACCTCTGGCGAACTCGCATTTTTCCTTGTATTTCGGCACAAAATCAAAGGGCTTTTGAAAATCAAAAATCAGTTTTCTGTCCATCAGGCGGCGGTTCGTTCCAATTTTTTCCGCAAACGATTTGATTTCATCAAAATCGTTTGACGAAGTCAGTTTTTCAGCGTGGTGAGTGGACAAAATCCACTCTTTCAATGGTTCAATCCAATTGTTTCCATTTCGCCCAAAATCAGCCCTTCTTTTGTTGAGGTCTGTTTTTGTTTTGATAAGTTCGTCCTTTTTGGCAAGGTAAGTTTCCTTTTCAATGCTTCCGTCCAAAAAGGCGTTTACCAATTTATCAAGTTTTTGTTCCGTTTCCTTGATTTCTTTTTCCAAATTTTGGGCGAAAGATTGCGAAGACTGGATATTTTCCTTTTCCCATACTTCCACTTTTGCCAGCATTTTTTCTTTCCAGTCTTCACAAAGAGCGACTTTTGAGATTTTGTCTTTCAACTGCTCAACCAGCAAATCCTCTCTTAAATATTTTTGCGAACACGAGCCAAGTCGCTTGGTGCAACGATAATAGCGGTATGTTCCGCCGTTGCCGTGCGCCCATTGAGCGGTAATAGCCGCGCCGCACTCGCCGCAAGTTAAAAGTCCGGTGAACGGAAAGTAATGCCGCTTTTTGGAATGGTGCGGCTTGGCTCGGTTCTTTAACACTTCCTGCACTTTCTCAAAAGTCGCTCTGGAAACAATTGCCGGAAAACCGCCCTCGTAAGTTTCGCCGTTGTGAACGATTAAGCCGAGATAAACTTTGTTTGTTAGCATCCGTTGCAAAGTCGCTTTACAAAGCGGTTTTCCGGTGCCGCTCACCACGCCCCAAAAACTCAGACGTTCTCCAAGCGAAAGTAAAGTGTGGAGGCCTTGCGCATATTCCTCAAATGCTTTTTTGATAACTCTGGCTTTGGTCGGGTCTGGCTCAATCGTTCTTGTTTTTGGATTGTTCACATAGCCAAACGGCGCAAGGCCGGGCCATTCGCCACGCCTGAGTTTTTGCCTAATCCCGCGCTTAACATTTTCCGACAAATTGTCGGAATAATATTTTGATTGGCCAAAGGCGACTTGAAGCATAAAAAGCCCTTGCGGAGTTGGTTCAAACCAAAAAGTGGGAAAGCGCAAAGAAACGATCTTGCCGATGTCTATCAAATAAATCACTTGTCCGCCGTCAACGCTGTTTCTTGCTAACCTGTCGGGGTACCACGCTAAAATTCCGACTGGCTCTTTGCTCTCGTAGATTTTCTGCATCATTTCGTTAAAAATTTCTCGGCCGGGCTTCTTTGCGCTTTTGCTTTCAATAAACTGTTCGGCAATATCAATGTTTTCTCTTTTGGCAAAATCCGCAAACTCTGTAAGTTGCGCTTCAACGGACATAACCTGTCTTTCTTCGTCTTCCGTTGATTTGCGAGCGTAAAGAAAATATTTTGCCTTCATAGTGTTTTACTCCTTAACTTTAATAAGTCGCCTTTGGCCATTCCGCCTTCGGCGGAAAAAGCGCGGGATTAAAAAACTGGCTTCGTAGTGTTCCGATTTCATCGGGACACGCGGAAAAAATTGGAAAGCAAAAACATTTCAATAAATTTCTTAATGGTGTGTTTTTGCTCTGGCGGCTTCGCCGCCCCGAACCGCCGCCCGCTGGACAGAAAGCTGATTTTTGATTTTGTCCGTCCGTTTGATTTTGTGCCGAAATACAAGGAAAAATGCGAGTCCGCCAGAGGTCGGATAAACTCCGCACCCGCCGAAGACGCGGCGAGCGAGCAAACAAACTGCCCGCAAAATTCGCTATGCTTAGATTGGTCGCAATTACTGAACGAAGTGCGAACCCATTTTGAGCAAAATCCTGATTGATTGCCGCGCTTCGCGCGGCTGAAACAAAAACGGAACACTCGGGCGGGGCGGGAAGAAAAAGGGGTGTGGGGAAAATAAATTCCCGCCCCGCCCTCGCTTTTTCGCCGCCGCAATTTTTCGTATTTCGCCTTGCGAAATGCGCCGCCAGAAAGAGGTATTGCCCTTGTCCCACCCGCCCATACGCGAGCAACGACAAGGAACTCCCTAAAATTTTTTGCCTATTTTTATTAAATTTGGTATCATATAAATGTGTAGAATTATAGCAGAACAATTTAATGTTATCAAATTATGG
>JBGFRZ010000006.1:0-22319 GCA_041694835.1 Ignavibacteria bacterium | reverse complement strand
TTGTTTTCGTCAGAAATATTATAGCAATTCCGGAGAGAAAATGCAAATGTTTTATCGTCGGATTTACCGACGAGAATTATTTCAAAGAACTAAAGAGGGTTTTTCAACGCTCTCATTATATGAAAAAAAATATAAGAGCATCTGTATCTGATATATTTTTTTCGTTTCAGGGGGAGGGGTTGTATGTCGGCAAGCCACAGATATTTGTGAGATTCACTGATTGCAATTTGTCGTGCAAATACTGTGACACATCAAAGAACCGCATTGCCGACGACAAACCGCTGTTAACGGTCGGGCAGGTTATCGAAAAAATAAAAAAAATACGAACATCTATTCCCTATCCACTATCCACTATTTCTATTACCGGCGGCGAACCACTTTTGCGTATAAGTTTCTTAAAAGAATTACTTCCAAAACTAAAAACATGCGGTTATGAAATATATCTTGAAACCAATGGAACACTCCCTGATAATTATAGCGAGGTCTCAAAATATATCGATATTACCGCGATGGACATAAAACTCCCATCGGAGAATAGCGGTGGTGTTTATCGGAATTGGCGGAAACGCAATTTGTGTTTTATAAAATCGCTCTCAAAAAAAGATTTTATAAAAATCGTTCTCACGGATGAGACAAAAGAATCTGAATTCAAAAAAGCGGTGAATCTTATAAAAAAAGTATCGTCTGACATTCCTGTTGTTTTTCAGCCGGCAACGTCTGTCAGAAAAATCAAAACAGTCGGACCAGAAAAGTTGTATAAATTTCTTAACACTGCAAGACGGCGCCTCAAAAATGTGAGTGTAATGCCGCAACTCCATAAATTGTTATGGAAGATAAAATGAGAATATAGAGGTCAGAGGACAGAGGTCAGAGGCGAGGGGACAGAAAACGGAAAGCGGGAATAGAAGAACGCAAAGCATAAAGCGCGAAGGGTGAACGGCTTTTAACTCTTTCCGCTTCCCGCTTTCCGATATACGCTTTACGGTATTTTCAATGCCTCATCTACCGTTCATCTTCCACCATTCCACCTTTTTACTTTGCAATAACACTTTATGATAACGCTTAAACCTTTTAATGGAATAAGATATAATCGCAGCGACATTTCAGAGTTAATATGTCCCCCGTACGATATCATCTCTGAATCTGAACGAGAGCGACTCGCCTCCTCGTCACCTGATAACTTCGTAAACATTGAACTCCCTTATGACTCAAACTTTGATGACAAATATAAGAACGCAAAAAAACTCCTCAATCATATGCTCAAGAAGAAAATCCTCGTAACCGACGAGCCATCAATTTATATTTACGCACAGGAGTTTAAGAACAACGGCAAAAAATACGAGCGTTCGGGCATCATCTCGCTTATTAAACTTGAAAATCCCGAAAGAGACAATATATTTCCGCATGAAAAAACTCTCGTTGCAGCAAGAAAAGACAGACTCTTACTTCTCTCTGCGCTCAAAGCCAACACAAGCCCGCTTTTTTTCATCGCCGATTCTGACAAGAACCGCAAGAAAATGCTCAAAAAAATAATCTCCGCTACAAAACCCGTCCAGACGGCAAAAACAAAAAACATCGTCCACAAACTTTGGAAAATCTCGGACAAAAACAAACTACAATCGCTCACTAACACTTTCAAGAATAAAAGATTATACATCGCAGACGGCCATCACAGATATGCCGTCGCTTACGATTATTCGTTGAAAAGCGAAACCGAAGATGCAAAATATGTGCTTGGCTTTATCTCGGATTCTGGAGATAAAAATCTTGTGATATTCCCGACCCACAGGGTCTGCGAAATTCCGCCTGACATCAGCGAGTCGCTGGGTAATTTTTCCAAAATAACAAAATCCGATTTTATAAAATTGAAATTCAATCTGCCACAACCTCTTCAAATACGGCTCAACAAAAAAACTTTATTCTTAAACCTCAAAAACAAAAATATAATGCACAAAATTCTGCCAACGCAGTCGTTTGAACTCAGAAACATATCTCCGTCAATCACCAGTCATCTTCTTCTGAGTAAAATAGAACCATCGAACATATACTACACGCACTCCGAATCAGAGGCGCTCAAAAAAGCGGATGACGAAAAGAATATTGCTGTTATACTTCCGCCCATACCGCTTGAAGCATTGCTTAAAATATCTCGGAATCGCGAACATATGCCCCAGAAATCGACTTATTTTTACCCGAAAGTTTTTGCAGGTATGGTGCTCTACAAATTTTCAAAATGATAAAAATAAACCACTGACGAACATAGATAAAGAGAGGAATTACAATAATTTAATCTGTGTTTACCCGTGCTAATCGGTAGTTGAAATAAAAAAAGATTGAAACCACAGATGGACACAGATGAACACAGATAAAAAATCCGCGTCAATCAGTGTTAATCTGTGGCTAAATAAAATGACAAATAATCAATGACGGATGACGGTTAAACACCCCATTCGTCGTTCAACATCTGCCATTTGTCATTTATTATCTACAATGACTCCATCGGATATTTTCATTATCGCTGTTGCGATGATTTTCGGCTACATCGGATTCAGGGTTGGTTTTGTTAAAATTCTATTCCTGTTTCTTTCACCGATTGGAGCGACTGTCATAACAAAAAATTTTCAATTCGATATTCTGCCTCAATCTCCGATGCTCTCCCATATTGTTACATGGCTCATTTTTGCCGTGGCTATTTACATAGCTGGAGTGTTGATTTCAAAACTCCTCGACCTAATAAAACTTGGATTTTTCAACCGTCTCGCTGGACTCATAACGGGTTCAATCGCCGCCTTGTTCACTGTGGATTTCTTGTCTTTTCTGTCGGGTGCGCGACTGTTTCAAAATTCACAAATACTCTCTTATCTAAATGAGCTTCTTAAAAATTCACCATAAAAAATCACGGCCCGCTATTATTGAACTACCGTGGACAGAGCCCGTTGAATGGTTTAAAAAAATTGCTCTGCCTTCTTATTTTTTTCTGGATAGTGCAGCTAGGGGTATAACCAATAAAAACTCCCGATGGTCATATCTTTCTATCTCACGCCCCAAAATTACGCTCAAATCACACGGCGACTATGTGGAAATAAAAAACGACGAGAGGAAAGAAATTATTAAAACAACCTCGCCGCTGAAAATACTTTTTGAACTACTTGAAAATCGTTCGGTTCCCCGCTTTGTTGATGAAATACCGTTTTTGGGGGGTGCCGTCGGTTACATTTCATACGAATTTTCGAGACATTTCGAAGAAGTGCCAAACAGAAAAAAGATTAACAGCGGCATTCCATATTATTATTTTATCGTCGCGGAAAAATTCATCGCCTTTGATTGCATAAAAAAAAAAGCGTACTTGTGCGTTTTTTCGGATAAGAAAACGGACATCAAAAAAGAAAAAGCGGAAACGCTGAAGGTTTTAAACAAAAGTGGAAAGATTGAAGATTTTGCATTCAAGGATGTCGAATCAAATTTTGATATAAAAACTTTCTCAAAGGCCGTCAAAATTGTCAAAAAATACATTGAAGAAGGCGACCTATTTCAGGCGAACATCGCTCAGATGTGGGGCGGGGATTTTTCCGGCGACTCAAAAGCGGTATATCTAAACTTAAGAAAAATAAACCCTTCGCCGTATGCCTGTTACATCAAATTTCCTGAGGTGGAAATTATTTCTTGTTCGCCCGAACTTCTTTTGAGGCGAAGAAAAAATATAGTTGAGACCAGACCCATAGCTGGAACGAGAAGGCGGGGACTCACCTCCGACGAAGACAAAATCCTTGCGGGAGAACTTCTCCTTGACGCCAAAGAACGGGCGGAGCACATAATGCTCGTGGATTTGGAAAGAAACGACCTTGGCAAAATATCTAAATTCGACACCGTAAAAATCACGGAAAACATGGTAATCGAAAAATATTCGCATGTCAGCCATATTGTTTCCAATGTCCGCGGTATTCTAAAAAAAAATACCTCGCCTTATGAAATAATAAAAGCGGTCTTTCCCGGCGGAACCATAACAGGATGTCCCAAAATCAGAGCGATTGAGATAATAGATGAGATAGAGCCCGTAGAAAGAGGGGCATACTGCGGAAGTGCGGGGTGGATTTCATACAATGGAGATATGGACTTAAATATTTTGATAAGAACGATTGTAAAATTAAAAAACAAAGTTTATTTTTACGCTGGAGCGGGAATCGTCGCCGACTCAATCCCTGAAAGAGAATATAAAGAAACTATTCACAAAGCCAACGCTCTCGCTGAAAGTTTGAGATGTAACATTTAAACTTCAACCCCCACTGCCGATACAATTCTACACAAAATATTTCAAAATTTCAAGTTACTCTCATAGCACTTTGTTATAGCTTATTTTACTTAAACTTTGTCGGCAAAAATCAAACATCGCGTCGCAGTAATCTATTGAGTTTCGCATAATTATTTGACATTTTGCACGAGCCCCACACCTTCTGTCAGGGTGCATAAGAGTTGTGCGAAAGATTTCGTCTTGTTCACTATTACGTCAACAGAAGGTGAGGGGCGAGCGATGAAGTTGTAGCCCAAAAGCGCCAGCCCTAAAGGGATGCAGAGCTTTGGCTGATTTCTGTGTCGTTCGTCGTTTATGTAGCACTGCGGCTACACCGCACTCCTCACTCCTTGAAATGAGCTCAAATCTATGCATCCAAAATATCGACTAATTATGCGAAACTCAATAAATGAATATATAGGTAATTTGACTTTTTCTGAAAAATTGTGTAAAATATGCAAAGTCAGATAAAAAAGGTTTAGAATAATGAAAACAACACTTTTAAAACAGGCGCAGATAAAACCGAAATGGCGTATTGTGGACGCCAAGGGCAAGGTTCTGGGAAGGGTTGCGTCCGAAGTCGCCGGAATTCTCATTGGGAAAGACAAGCCATATTTCACTCCAAACATCCTGTGTGGCGGGGGGGTGATAGTGATAAATGCCAAAGAAATCAGATTGACCGGCAAGAAACTTGAGCAGAAAATAAGGTTCACTCACTCAAGATATCTCGGTGGCGATAAATACACGCCGTACAAAAAGATAATGACAACAATGCCAGAGAAAGCCATCTTGTGGGCGGTTAGAGGCATGCTTCCCAAAAACAAACTTGGCGACAAAATGCTTACACACTTGCGGGTTTATCCCGGAGCAGAACATCCTCATGCGGCACAACTGAAAGGAGAATAAATTGGACACGAACAATATATTAACTCACGGTACGGGAAGAAGGAAGAATGCTGTCGCCTCGACTTTTTTCACAACTGGAAACGGTAAAATATCGATAAATGGGAAGGAAATTGACAACTACTTTGGCAAACATAAAAGACATATATTTAACGCAACTCAACCTCTAAAAGTGACCAACACTGAAAAAAAATACGACATCGAAATCAAAGCTATAGGCGGAGGCATCACCGGACAATCGGGCGCGATTCGTCTTGCTATATCAAGAGCCCTCCTAAAACTCGACCCGTCGTTCAAATCCGCTCTAAAGAAAGAGGGTATGTTCACCAGAGACTCCAGAATGGTCGAGAGAAAAAAGGCTGGAAAACCGAAAGCCAGAAAACGTTTCCAATTCTCCAAGCGTTAATCCATATAGAAGTCCCTCACCTATTTTTCATAATTGCTACAATTCGAGGCGTTCATCGGAACACAAACTTAAATCCAATTTTTGGTAAGTAAACCCCGCCCCACGCCTTTAGAGGCGGGGCTTGGGGGAATAACTCTGCGGGAAAACCGTTCCCCTTCATCCCCGTCTTTACAGACGGGGCTTTCTGTGGTGTGTGGTAAATATGCTTGATTTTATTCAAAGACTTAATCCGGTGGCGCAAGCGTTCATTGCCGGTCTTTTTACATGGCTTACGACGGCGATGGGTTCTGCATTCATATTTTCAACAAAAAAAATAAGTCAAAGGTTTCTTGACTTTATGCTGGGATTTGCCGCCGGTGTGATGATTTCCGCCAGTTTCTGGTCGCTATTGCTTCCGTCTATTGAAATGTCGAAAAATCATTCCGTGGCGCCGTGGATACCAGCGGCGGCGGGATTTTTGATGGGAGCAATTTGTTTGGGAGTGATTGACAAAATACTGCCGCACTTGCACATCGGGTTTCCGATAGAAGAATCGGAGGGAATTAAAACATCTTGGCGACGAAGCACTTTGCTTATTCTTTCCGTGGCGTTGCATAACATCCCCGAAGGTCTTGCGATTGGAGTTGCTTTTGGTGCAATAGCCTCGGGCACCTCCACAGAGATGCCAATAGCGGCGATAACTTTAACCATAGGCATAGCTATTCACAATTTCCCTGAGGGTTTTGTTATTTCTGCACCGCTTCGCCGAGAAGGATTGTCCCGCTTCAAAAGTTTTTGCTATGGACAACTATCGGCGGCAGTTGAACCGATTTTTGCCGTCATAGGAGCGAGCGCTGTTTTATTGGCCCAATCTATTTTGCCTTATGCTTTAGCGTTTGCGGCGGGCGCCATGGTTTTTGTAGTGATTGAAGAGTTGATTCCCGAATCTCAACGCAACGCCAATTCTGATTTGGCTACTGGTGGTGCTATTTTGGGTTTTTTGGTTATGATGATAGTAGGCGTTTGAAACAACCGATGAGGACAAATGCTTCTTGAAATACACGCGCACACAAAAAAATACTCTCCATGCAGCCGAATCGACCCCGTGGCTTTGGTGCGGCGCGTGAGCGCCCAAAAACTTCAGGGAGTGCTCATCACCGAACATCATTACTTGTGGACTCCTCACGAAATAGACGAGTTGCGGACGACAAGCGGAGCGGAAAGAAATTTTGTCATATTGGCCGCTCAAGAAATCGAAACCGAAAAGGGTCATGTTATTGTCTACGGCGCCGATAAAACCATAGACGGGCATGTGCGAATAGCAGCTATCAGAGAAAGTTTTCCGGATGCGGCAATTGTACTCGCCCATCCGTTCAGAAAAGGTTTAATCCCCAATGACGCTCTGCTTTTATCGTCGGATTTTGACGCCATTGAGATTTTCAACTCCAATCATTCCGTCACGGAAAACTACTCTGCCATCGCAACGTGGCATCGACTTAAATTCACCGCTGTAGCCGGATCCGATGCACACTCCATAGAAACGGCTGGGATATATCCAACTATATTTGACCATCCTGTTACAAGCGTCGAAGAAATCGCTCGCGAGATAAAGAACCGCAGAGTAAGGCCGTTTTTCAAAGAGATACCGAAATCCGGCGGCAATGTCACCGTCACCGAAATAACCATAGGTACAAAAGGCCCTGACGAATATCGCAGACGGATAATATTAAAATCTTTCGACGTGGACAAACAATTCAAAAAATCCATTTCAGCGGCGGAAATCTCAGGTGCGGCGCGTGAGAAAGGATTTTCGTCGGGAACTTTCAGGGTCCCGGCAACGCTCGACATACGACAATCGGAAAAAATAATAATAGAAGAAGGACAACGCGGTAAAAACCTTTATGAGGTAATCCGCAATTCTTCACCCGATGTCGGGAAAAAATATCTGCAACTCGCTGGCGCGTGGCTTGCAAAATTTCATTCCGTAAAGCTTCATAAAATCATTGCGGGCGACCGTGCAAAAACTCTTGAGCGTGAAATTCAACGACTTGAGCGATATGAAAAATCGTTTGTTTCCACGAAAAGTCCGCACACGGATGACGCTCGGAAAATAATCACCTATCTCATCCATAACGAAAAAAAAATGATTGCTTCCGATACTCTCTGCGTTCTCTGCCATGGCGACTACCATCCCAAAAATATAATCATCGGACAAGACATATCCCACGACATTTCCACTCTCTTTGTTTCCGTGATAGATTTCGCAAGTGCGTCAGTGCATTTGCCGGCTTTTGATGTCGGATATTTTTGGGCTCAGTTTGAAAATCAGTTTTTCGGTGTGGAAGAAGTACGGCGTCTTTATCGCGAAGAAGATTTCACGGCGGCGTATTTTGGAGCGTTGCGAGTTCGCATAAAAAAAACCGCGTGGAAAAACCGGGAGCGTCTTATATCTTTTTTCAAGATGCGCTCATATATGAGCATAGCCAACTTTCTTATAAAAGTCGGAAAAGGCGAAAGCGAAGAACTTTCCCAAATAATCAAAAAATCCCTCAAAATAATGCGAATATGACCATAAAATATTTGACGCACAACTTTTACTCTTCTGTGCAGTATCCCGTTCCAGAACTACATGCCTTAAGGCGACAATTATTTTTTTTAGTAAACATGAATTAAAAATATCGTGTCTGCAACGACTGTTTCCGTCATCAAAAATATTTTTTAAAAACCAGGTCGAATCATCGGATTCACACAACTTGACAAATAGTTGTTTTTTTTATATAATGATATTGAATATCAAATTCTATAATATAATATGCTAAAAGAAAAACAAATTCTTATCAACTATTTAAAACAACACCAAAAAAAAATAACTTCTCAGAGGATGAAACTTCTCGAATTTTTCTTGAAACATGAAAAACATCTTAACCCCCATGAATTGTATTATGAAATAAGAAAAATATATCCAAAATTCGGATGGGCTACAGTATATAGAACCCTTAAATTGCTAAAGGAAGCGCAGTTGGCGAGTGAAATAAAATTTGACGGTTATACCAGGTACGAGCACAAATACAAACATTCCCATCACGACCATCTTATTTGCACGGTCTGTGGAAAAGCTTCCGAATTTAGCGATGAAAAGATTGAAAATATCCAAACTCAAATAGCGAAAAAATTCAAGTTTTCCCCCACAAGCCACGTGCTTGCCATATACGGTGTTTGTAATAAATGTAGGCGAAAGGAGTTTTAATTTTTTTTGTTTCTATGATTTTGATATTGAATTTCATATCCATTATTCCATTATAATAAAATGGGTTGTGTCAAGAAATCGTTCCCCTCGCAACAATGTCAGCAAAATCGGATTATACGGCACAACGGCAAAAAGTGAGCAGTAAGGTTCGAACACAAATTCCGCTCTCAATCTGCACTGGTAACAAAATAACCGCGAACAAGTGTTCGCCCCGAACAAATGTTCGGTTATTAAAGACACCATACATTTGAAAACTTCAGATAGATTTGCTGCTTAAGATTTTTATCAATAGGAAATAAAATAAATTTGCGCAATACACGGGTTCCAGACCCAGCGGCAATGAGCAAATTCAATCATTAAGTCCCCCAATTCAGTGGGAGATGAAATAGGATTTCATAGGAGAAAAAAATGCTCGAATTCTTTTATAAAGGCGGGCTATTGATGTATCCCATTTTAGCAGGCTCAATACTTACCCTTACCTTTGGTCTGGAGAGGGCGTTCCATTACATAAGGGCAAGAAGTAGAAACGGAACATTATCAAAAATCAAATCGCTCATTGAAGAAGGGAAATACGATGAGGCGCATGCATTGGCAAAAGAGACGCCAGGTCCTGTGTCGGCTGTTATTGCCGAGGCACTGCAACATAAAAAAGAGACGCAACTAGCTATAGAAGAGGCAATATCTTTAAAGGGTTCCGCTGAAATCAAAAAACTTAACAAGAACCTTCATATCCTTGAACTTACAGGCCGCATAACTCCCCTGCTTGGACTTTTAGGCACTGTTATCGGCATGGCAAAAGCATTTCACAATATTGCGGTAGTGCAAGGTCCTGTTAATCCATCTGTCCTTGCAGGCGGGATATGGGAGGCTCTTATAACCACAGTAGCAGGGTTATCTGTGGCAATACCAGCCCTTATCCTTCATCACATATTTGAAGACAAAGTCAAGAATTTTGCCTTTCTGATGAAACATTACGGGGCAGAAACAGTAAGGTTGCTCGGAGGTGCTAGTAAATGATAGAGTTTGATGAACACTTATCAGAGAAAAGGGGCGTGGATTTAACGTCGTTGATAGATGTGGTTTTTTTGCTGCTTATCTTTTTTTTACTCACATCTATCTTTGTCCGGCCATCCATACCACTTGACCTCCCCGAGTCAGAGACCGCAAGGGTAATGGATAAGCCGGAGGTTTCTGTAACAATCAAGGAAAATGGCGCTGTTCTGCTTAATGATATTGAAATTCCATTGCTTGAACTTTATGCAGCCTTATCCAACCTCTATAGCGGTGCATCAAACAGGGGCTTACAACTTATTTCAGACAAAGCTGTGCGATTCGGGAGTGTTGTTGAGGTTATGGATATAGCAAAAAAGGCAGGGGCTGAAAATATATCAATCCTCACTGAGAAAAAGAGAGCAAGGGATGAGAAGCGTTAATATAAGCATTGTGCATATTGCTTTTTTATTTTCTTTAATTTTTCATGCAGCAATTTTATCAATGAACATAAGTGTAGATAAACCTGATGCTGTGCCAATTAAGATATTCAAAATAAGGTATTCACCTGTGGTAGAAGAGAAAAAAGAGATGCCTATTAAAGAACAGGCAATTGCGAAAAGGGAAAAACCTACCCCAAAAATAGCCGTGCCGGCACCCGAAATACCAAAGCATCCTGAAAGACAGGTTGTAAAAAATGATGTATATGAATTACCAGAAGAAGTGGCAGAAAAACCAATCACTGATGCAGCAGTAGCAGTTCACGCAGAGACAATACCGGCGGTGCCGGAAATAAAAGAAATCCGCACTGAAATTGACTTCACATGGATTGTAGAGTTAAGGAATAGAATTGAAGCCATAAAGAAATACCCTGACACGGCAAAGAGAATGGGGATTGAGGGCACAGTGGTTATGATTATAGAGTTTGATAAAAAGGGCGAACTTATTAATGTCCATATAAAGAGCTCATCAGGTCACGGCATATTGGACAGAGATGCTATGTCTCTAATTAAAAGGGTGAGTCCTCTCAGACATGGTGCTGGAAAGGACATTGTAATAGAATTGCCCATATCCTATTACCTTATTAAACGATAAGGTGAAAGAATTATGAACACAACAGTATTGCTCATAAGTTTAGCAGGTATTATCTTAGCGCTCAAAGCAACTTTAGGAATCTTCGGCCTTAAAAAAAATTACTGTTTCTATCCCTTCTTCTTTTTACTTTATATAGCCATTGGAATAATAACTGGTTTATTTGTTGAAAGAGTATCATTTAATGAATTGGCCAGTTTTATTTTAAGACCGCCTGCCCTATTTCTTATAGCAGGCTTACAAGTCCTTATTGCTATTGGAATGACTGTTTTTGGTTTAGAGAAACTGAAAAATAGTCATTTCATTAATAGATATGAAAAATATTTTTCTATACTTATTACTTTGCCTTGCCCATTTACTTTAGTATTTATAGCCTTAACCATAAGCTATTTCCAAAAAGTGCTTGTTGGTATAAGTAATATTGGAATAAGTGTAGGTTGCATTATAGCCTACTTCTTTGTAGTGGGCTTACTGTTAACTCTAGCCTTGAGGTCAAAGCACTGGACGCAAATATCTCCTAAGCTAATGATAATGTTAGGAATTTTATTTATTACTATGGTTTTTTTTCTACCCTTGCTTTTATCAAATCAAGATTCAATCCCAAACAGAGGAGGAGGCATTATGCATACCCTTACACAAATTCTTTATCTTATTTCCAACGCTCATCTAATTCCGGTCACCATTGCTCTTATTTTACTTTTCTGTTTAAGTTTAATCCTATTAGGAAGACATCTTTCTGAATATTTAGAAAGGGAAGAAAATGTCAAAAAGGTAAGAGAGTGCTGGCAGATTTTAGAAGAATTTGAAGAGTCAAATAATAAAATAACTGTGCCAGAAGAAATTCTTGAATTTTTTAAAGGAAAGTGTATCAGCGGTTATTTAGGAAAATTTCTGGATGTGGTAGGAGGCTCTTTAAGGAATAAATTAAAAATAAGAAAAATTATTGATGATTTAGAGTTAGACATGTCACATCGTGTAGAAAGGATGGTTCTAGCAACCCGTATTGGCCCGATGCTTGGGCTAATGGGCACTCTTATCCCAATGGGGCCGGCTTTAACCAATCTAGCCGCGGGCAATCTTGGCGAGATGGCAAATCAGATGGTAGTTGCCTTTGCTACTACTGTTCTTGGCTTGACCGTGGGTGGAGTCGCTTATTTTATCTCTATTGTCCGAAGAAGATGGTATTTAGAGGAGTTAAATAATATTGAATATCTTTCTGAGATTATTAGTTCTCATTCCTAGCACACAAGGATATTCATCAAATAAATGCGGTCTGTAGATAATGGAAAGGAGGTGTCACTTGAAGCGAAATAAAAAAAGATTGCTCTATAACAGCCTGCAAGAAGACCCTCTTAGCGGAGTAGTCAATCTTTTTGATGCAGCTATGGTTTTTAGTGTTTGCCTTATGGTAGCGCTTGTTTTTTACATGGGAATTCGTGAGTTTTTATCTGCTGAAGATCTAACTCTGCTAAAAAATCCAGGAAGCCCGCAGATGGAGATAATTATAAAAAAAGGCGAGAAGATAGAGAAATATAGAGCTACGGATCAAAAAGGTGTAGGCAGGGGCGTAAAATTAGGCACTGCTTATCGTCTGGAAAGTGGGGAGGTAATCTATGTTCCGGAGGAAACAGAGAAGGAGATAGCAAAATGAGACGGACTTATTTAGCTATAGCCCTGATTTTCTTAATAGGCATTCTCACCGTTTCTTTTATTCTTACAGGCCCTCAAATTTCTTTTATTGGTTACGACGGTATAACTCTTAAGATGCTAAATCGCGCAAGCAGGGAAACAGGAATAAAAGTTATTACCATGACACACCAAGAGATGCTTAAACAAGGAATTAAAGGCAGGATAGCCTTTATCCAGCTCCACGGCACGCCATTTCCGATAGAAGAGATTATTCTCATCATAGATAAGGCAAAGAAAAACAAGGTAAAGGTTATTGGTGTGCGCCCACCTCCTGAATATCAAAATATGGTTTCTAATGTAGAGCTTAAACTCTATCCCGAGCTTTTTAAATATTGGGAATATGGTGGATTAGAAAATTACAAGCGTTTTCTTAAATATGTATCAGTTAAATTAGGCCAAAAAAGAGGTAAGGTTGAATCTCCTTTACCAACACCCGGTGATGGGATTTATCATCCACAAGCAAAAGATGTATTTACCTCATATGAGGATTATATTGCTTGGTATAAGAAGGAAGGAAAATTTAAGCCCGAATCTCCTACTATTATCATTGACCCGGTAGGCGACTGGAAGAATGGTGATACTGCAGTAGCCGATGAGCTAATAAGGCAATTTGAGAAAAAGAATGTAAATGTAGTGGGCATATTTGGAATGGCTAAAAAGAAAGAACTACTATCTAAAATAAATCCTGATGTGGTAATCTACAATTTCAATATGCCTCCCCGCTGGTTATATGGCGAGGGAGTGGAATACTTAAAGGATAAAAACACACTACTCATTGTCACTTCTTCTTTAAGAATAGGTAGCAACTATTCACAAAAAGAATGGCTGGCAAATCCCCGCAGTATGGCAGGTATGGGCCAGGCAATTACCATAAGTATTCCTGAATTAGATGGAGCAATAGAGCCCCTGATTATTGATTCTCTAGAAGATGGTGCCCAAGGGTATAAAGTGCGTATGCCTATTGCTGAAAGAGTTGAAAAATTAGTAAATAGGACCTTGGCCTGGTGTAGCCTGCGTAAGATGCCTAATCAAGATAAGAAGGTGGCTATTATCTATTTTAAGGCTCCGGGAAGAGGAGATTTTGGCGGAGCAGGTCTCGATTTTGCGCCGAGTATGACCAATCTTTTAATACGGATGAAAAAAGAAGGCTACTCAATAGAAAATGTACCTATACCTGAAGAATTATTGAAGAATTTAGAGTCGTCAGGCAGAAATATCGGCACCTGGGCTAAGGGCGAGTTGGATTCTCTGGTTAAAGAAGGCAAGGTAGAGCTGGTTGACGCGGATGAATTTAAGCAGTGGTTAGATGAGAAAATCTCTTTAGAGAATAAAGAAAAGTTACTAAAGGCCTTTGGAGAGCCTCCGGGTGAACAAATGGTTTATGAAATAGAGGGCAAAAAATATTTCATCATACCCAAGGTAAGCTTAGGAAATGTCCTCTTATTGCCCCAGCCGCAAAGAGGGAGAGACCAGGATGATACCTTAATACATAGCGACGAGGTGCCACCGCCTTATCAATATCTGGCGGCGTATTTCTGGTTAGAGAAAAAATTTAAGGCAGACGCAGTTATTCATTATGGCACTCACGGAACATTGGAATTTTTGCCCGGCAAACAGGTTGGACTTTCAGGAGAGTGTTGGAGCGATATTCTCATAGGTGATATTTCCAATATTTATGTTTACACTATCGGTAATGTAGGCGAAGCCTTGATTGCAAAGAGGCGCAGTTACGCGGTGATAATCAGCCACCTAACACCGCCGATAGTAGCCTCAGAGCTTTATGGCGATTTTAAGACCCTGCATGATACGATGTATAAATATGAGGAGGCAGAAGATGCTTTTAAATCCGCTTACCAGAAAGTAATTACCAATTTCGTTAAAAAAATGAAACTGGATATAGATTTAAAAATTGCAGGCCTAGAAAATCGCAATCTTAGCGATGAAGAAATAAAGAATCTGGATAATTATATTCATAGATTAGAAGCCGAGAAAATTCCTAAGGGTCTGCATATTCATGGAGAAGTGCCGGCAACAGAGGAGTTAATCCCGGTTATCCTAGGAATGTTAGGTGAAAAATTTATCAAAGAGCTAACTAATGCAAAAAGAGAAGGCCAGTGGTATGGACATGAGCACGGACATGAGCACGGACATGAATTACTGGAGCAGGCAGAAGACATATTGACTCACCTTCTTATTGCAGGAAAAACTGCGGAAGAATCTTTAAATGAAGAGGCATTCAGGGCTACGCCGGAATTACTGAAAAGTTTATCCCAAGCAAAAGATTATTTAAATAGGTATCAAGCCTCCTCTGGAGAAATAGATAGTGTCCTGAAGGCCTTAGAGGGTGGATATATCTTGCCTGGCACAGGAGGCGATCCGGTGCGCAATCCCGATGCCTTGCCCACAGGAAAGAATTTATATGGTGTAAATCCTGATGAGGTGCCCACAAAGGTGGCCTGGGAGATGGGTATAAGATTGGTGGATTCTTTGCTGGCCAAGGCGGTTGGCGAAACCGGCAGATATCCCAAAAAGATAGGTTTTAATCTCTGGAGCACAGAAACTGTTCGGCATCTTGGTGTAACCGAATCTCAGATACTCTATCTTTTAGGTGTACGACCGCTCTGGTCAAGCAGAAATAATGTTGAGGATGTGGAGTTGATTCCTCAAGAAGAATTAAAGCGGCCACGCATTGATGTGGTTATTCAGGCCTCTGGACAGTATAGAGATATATTTCCTTGTAGGATGGAGCTTATAGATAAGGCGGTAAGACTGGCCTCTGAGGCAAAGGATAAAGATAATTATGTCTTTGAAAATACCCTCAAGATGGAAGAGGAATTGAAGCAAAAAGGATTTTCTCCCAAAGAGGCCAAGGAATTATCCAAGGCAAGGATATTTGGAGCCCCTTCTGGGATGTATGGCACGGGTTTAGTGGGTGCGATTGCGGATAAATCAGGCGATTGGAAGGATACCAAAGAATTATCAGATGGTTACCTAAGCCGCACAGGTGCAGTATTTACGCAAGGCAAGTGGGGTCAGTTCGTTAAAGGTTTGTATGAAGCTGGGCTAAACAATACAGAGATAGTTATTCACAGTCGGTCTTCAAATCTTTATGGCCCGATGAGCCTTGACCATGTATTTGAATATATGGGTGGGATGACAATGGCTATTCGTAATATTACGGGCAAAGACCCCAAAGGGTATTTTGCCGATGTGCGCAATATTTCCAATATCTACATGCAGGATGTCCAGGAAGCTTTAATGCAGGAGGCAAGAGCGCGTTTCTTTAACCCTAAATGGATAAAGGGAATGAAGAAGCATAATTTCTCAGGCGCAGGCGAAATAACTGAGATGACTAAGAATCTCTTTGGCTGGCAGGTAACCAAGCCTGAAATAGTAAAGGACTACATCTGGGATGAGACCTTTAGAATATATATTGAAGATAAATATAAGTTGGGCTTGCCAAAATGGTTTGATAAAGAAAATCCCCATAGCTTTCAAAATATGGTTAGCTTAATGCTTGAGTCAGCCAGAAAAGGGTATTGGAAAGTATCCGAGGAATATTTGAAAGAATTGGTGAATATATATGCCCGCTCAATTGCAGACCATGGTGCTGCTTGCAGCGAGCGCGTCTGCGCCAATATTGCCTTAAATGAGTATGTAAAAGAAAATCTTAATGCCCCCGGAAACTTAGTGGGGATTAAGTTGTTTAATTCATATCTTGCCAGTTTGAATAAGGTAAAGGAACCAGTATCTAAACCGGGTGAAGTTTCAGGACACAAGATGGAAAAAAGCCAGAAGGAGTGGGTAAAAGAAGAAGGAAAGGTAATCGGTTTTTCTTTGTTAGGATTTCTTGTGCTCTTGGGTGCGTTTTTACTGGTGTGGCATGGATTTCATAAAAAAGCTTAAAATGACGAACCAGAAAACAGACATAGACCAGGAAATTTTAGAGGAAATAATTAAGGCTATCCAGCAAATAAAATACGGGGAGGTGATGATAACTATACATGATGGAAAGGTAGTAGAAATTGAACAGAAGAGGAAGAAGCGTTTTAAAGTAGCCACTGCACGAGCAGAGCTAAAAGATAATATTTGCTAATAGCCGACTGGACAACCAGAGGTAGGCAGAGAAAAGGGAGGGTATTACAATGAAGTTTTTATCTGGATGTAAGTCGGTAAATTTGTTTCTGGTAATAGTGATGAGTGTAGTTTGCATCCTTGGGATTAAAGAAGTAAGGGCTGAAGAAAGGGGGAAGTATCGTTTAGAAGAAGTCATAGTAACTGCCACTAAAACAGAGAAAGAAGTCAAGGATGTTCCTGCTTCAGTGAGTGTCATTACATCTGAAGAGATTGGGCAAAAAGCAGCTACAAACTTAGGAGATCTATTACGCGATGAGCTAGGCATTGAAATATCTGGAGGGCCTCGGGCTTTGCAGGCAGAAGGCCCTAATATCCGGGGTTTGTCTGGAGCAAGGGTTTTGTTGAAGATTGATGGGACGCGCCATAACTTTATTCCTGGCCATAAAGGTAGGCTCTTTATAGATGTGGAGGATATAGAGAGGGTAGAGGTAATTCGCGGCCCGGCATCTGCGTTATATGGCTCAGATGCTATAGGAGGAGTGATTCAGGTGTTCACCAAGGAACCTAAGGATAAACTTAAACCCGGTGAAAAATACGGCCTTGACCTAAAAGGCCAATATGACTCTGTGAATACCCAATACAGAGGAAATATGCAAGTTTTTAGCAGGCCATTAGACCGGGTTGAATTTATGGCTGGATTTACCTACTGGGATTCCAGGGATTTTAAAACTCCCACCAGCTCGATTCCTTACTCTTCAAGTTTTGGCAATAATGTCATAGGTAAAGTAATCTTTCATCCCACTGAAAATAGCGACCTTAAGTTTAACGCGCAATTCTTCAAAGATGGCGCCAAGGTTCCTGCAAATGCTGAAACCAGTGTTGGCCGCGGTAATCCTTTAGTTGACAGGGATACTGAACGCCAATTATTTAATGTTGTTTATGACTATAAGTCGGATGACGGTATCCTGCCATCTCTGCACACTAATATTTATTGGCATCTGTCAGAAATCTTTGAGAATGCTCTTACTGGGAGTTTGCGTGAAGATACGCGTGACTTTGATACCTTTGGATTTGAAATAAGAGCAAATAATAAGTTTAATTTCAAAGGAATAGGGAATAGCTTAACCTATGGTGTTGAGTCCTACGAAGACAAGACTGTAAGCCGAAGAAGAACAACTACCGGCACTACCGGTATTGGCGGTATACCTGACAGCACAGTTCAGGGGATAGGAATATTTTTGCAGAATGAATTAGATCTTTTTGAGGGACTTACGCTTATACCTGGTTTACGCTACAATTTCTTTAAGGCAGCAACTACAGGCAGACCCGATGAAAAAGATAGCCGTGTTAGCCCGAAAATAGGGGCAACCTATAAATTGACCGAGGCAATCAATTTATTTGGCAATATCGGCTGGGGATTTCGCTCTCCAAGGCCAACCGAATTATTCGCTACTGGTACGCATTTCCCTGGGAACACCTTTGTGCCAAATCCTGACCTTCGACCAGAAAAAAGTATAAATTATGAAGTAGGACTAAAGTCTAATTTTGGAAGACTTAGGTTTGATAGCTCAGTGTTCTGGTTAGAGGCAGATGATTTTATTGAGACAATAGTAACACGTACTACTACAAGAGCAAATAACATCGGTGGAGCCAGAATCTATGGCCTTGAGAATAGTGTAGAGTTTGATATTGGCAAAGGACTCTCTACATTTGCTACTTATGATTATCTTATAGGAGATAACCTGACCGCTAATGTTCCGCTTGCTAGTATTCCACCGGACACTCTGGTGTTGGGCTTACGCTATGTTGACCCCGAAGACAGATTCTGGACAGTATTTTCAGGTAGGATAGTAGATGAGCAGAGAAGAGTTCCCTCAGGCACCAGTGCTACTGATGGCTATGCAGTTTGGGATATAAAAACCGGTTTGCCTATTCCGGGAATTAAAGGCGCAAAACTTACCTTTGGGGTTGAGAACATCTTTGATAAGAGTTATCGCGAGCATCTTTCAGTTTTAAGTACGCCGGGGAGGAACATTGTTGTGGGCTTACCTAAAACGATTAGATGGTAAAGTAGTTGCCAAAATCAGAGAGGAGATGAAACACAGTTAGTTGAGATTAAATGCCCTAAATGCGGGCATATACAAAAATTTAGAAAGGAGGTGAGACGCGGTTAACATTTTCATGAGCGCTCCGAGCGCCGACTCCATAGAGGATTCCGAATCCTATAGGCTGCCTTTGGCAGCCCTTGCGCTACAGCCCTGTGGGTGTGTAGTGAAAATTTAATTGGGAGGTATTAAAGATGAAGGTATTAAAGGAGAATGGAGGTATTAAAAAGGAGGTATTAAAGATGAAAGGATTTACAGTTTTTTGTATGATGTTAGTTGTAATGTCGTCGCTCGTTTTTGCAGAAGATGAGCCAATTGTGGCAGACGTGGTCATGCCGCGCGTGGACATAATAGGCACCGCCGAGAATCTGGAGCATATCCCTGGCTCGGGACATATTCTTGACAGGCAGGAACTCGAAGCAAGTCGCGTCTTCACCATCAACGAAGCGCTGCGCAAGGTCCCGGGCGTCCACGTGCGCGACGAGGAGGGCTTCGGTCTGCGCCCAAATGTCGGCATTCGCGGACTTAATCCCACGCGCTCAACAAAAGTGACGCTCCTTGAGGACGGCATCCCGCTTGTCTACTCCCCCTACGGCGACAACGCGAGCTACTACCATCCGCTCATTGACCGCTTCGAGCGCGTAGAGGTGCTCAAGGGTGCTGGTCAGAACATCTTCGGACCACAGACCATTGGCGGTGTGATTAACTATATCACAGCCACCCCGCCCCGGCAGTTTGGCGGGTCATTTGCCGCCAGCGGCGGCAATCTTGGTTACTTCAGCGGCAAACTCAGGATAGGCGGCGGTAACGTATTACTGGATATGACACGCAAGCAAGGCGACGGAGCACGCGAAAACACTCACTCCATCTTGCACGATTTGAATTTCAAATTGGTGTCGCAACTGGGAGAGGAGCAAGCCCTCACTCTACGTTCCAACTACTATCAGGAGAACTCCATAGTGACTTACTCGGGTTTAACTGAAGCTGAACTCATAAACTTCGGTCCTCGCTATAATCCTTTCAAGCACGATGCGTTTGATAACTACCGAATCGGGTCGTCCCTGACCCACGAAATTTTCCGCGGGAATGCCACATTGACGACCAACTTCTACCTGTCCTATTACCGGCGCGATTGGTGGCGGCAATCCAGCACGACCGGTGGCGGTCAACCCGGGGGAGATGTTATTAGAAATGCCCGACTGCGCGGCGAATCAATTAACGTGGATACGATTCACTCTAACCAGGGACGGTTGCGCAATTATCTCACAGGAGGACTCGAACCGCGACTCAAGTTCGCTTTTGACCTGGGCGAGATAAAAAACGAATTGGAAACCGGAGTCAAAATTCACCTGGAAGGACAGGAGCGTCTGCAACTAAACGGAAGCAGTCCGACTGCTCGTTCCGGAACCGCTGTAGAACACAACCTGCGTAAAACCGAAGCTTACTCCACATTCCTTGCCAACAAATTCATTCTCGGACAAATTTCTGTCACGCCCGCGATTCGGCTTGAACACTTCAACTCCTGGCGCAGCAACTTGCTGACTAATCCTAATCAGGTTGGTTCAGACCTAATGACCGTTTGGATACCAAGTATCGGTATGAACTGGAAGCCGGTTGAACAAATTGCGCTGTTTAGCGGGGTCCATCGCGGTTTTGCTCCACCACGCACGGAAGACGTCATTGGAGGAACGGGCGTATCTACGGAAGTGGGCCCGGAAGATTCCTTCAACTTTGAACTCGGAATTCGCGCCCGTCCTACAGAAGGCAGTTCTATTCAGGTCTCTTATTTCCGCAATGATTTCAGACGGTTGATTGCGGTTGGTTCCATTGCAGGCGGTACCATTCCTTTGGCTGAAGGCGAGGCATTATTCCAAGGTGTGGAATTTTCTGGAAATTACCAGCACGGGACCGGAATCTATGCACGCGGGACTTACACATGGCTACCCACTGCAGAACAAACAACTCCTTTCCGCCAAGTCGTAGGCGGAGCGGTGACGCCCGGAAGCGTAGCCGGAAATCGTCAACCTTATGCGCCCCAACATAAGTTCAATACTGCGCTCGGAATCGTTCTTGGAGGTTTTGACGGACAGATAGAATCCGTTTATGTTGGCGAACAGTTTGCCAACTTTTCAAACACCAGGGTTACAACGCCAGACGGACAAAGCGGCACCATCCCCGTGCAGGTCATTTGGAATGTTACGCTCAACTACACCATCAAGCCCATTGAACCCACGCTGTTCCTCACGGTCAAAAACCTTGCGGACGCTACATATATTGTGGACCGCACCCGTGGAATCCAGACCAGTATTCCGCGACTGGTCCAGAGCGGCATAAAGTACACTTTCTAATTTTGGCTGCCAGAAGGAGATGATATATTAAATGGGACGCAGATAAACGCAGATTTGACAAGATTAACGCAGATATTTTTGAAATCCATTGAATCCCGATGAGCATTGGGACAAGTTGCATGTAAATTTGCGTCCTAAAATAATCATAGGAGGTTGAAAATGTCTGCTCACAAAAAGAGAGAGTCTTTAATTCCAATTGTGTTTCTGTTGGCCGGCGCAGCTCTAATGTATGGTGTCCTGACATTGACATTTAGACACGATAAGGGGGCGGTGAATATATACAGCGCTCGTCACTATGGGATAGAGCCGGTGTTTGAGGAGTTTACCAGAGAAACGGGAATCCGCGTTCGATTTATTATCGGGCCTGATGCTGTGCTGCGCGAGCGCATTCGGACGGAAGGAAAACACACACCTGCTGATGTGTTTCTTGCGGTAGATGTCGGCAACTTATGGCTTGCCGCACAAGAGGGTCTACTGGAGCCGGTTGAAAGCACTACTCTCATTCAAAACATTCCCCCTCATTTACGCGATCCAGATGGCCGATGGTTTGGACTAAGCAAGCGAATGCGTACAATAATGTACCATCCGGACAGGGTTGAACCTGCCAAATTGTCGACATACGAAGATTTGGCCGACCCACGTTGGAGGGGACGGTTGATAATGAGGCATGGAACTCATCCCTATACCCGGTCGCTGGTAGCCAGTTTGCTCGCCGCACATGGCGAGGCGCGAGCCGAAGAGATTGTGCGTGGATGGATGGCAAACCGACCGCGATTGATTGACAGCGACACGCAAATTCTTGAGAGCCTGTCGGCTGGCGCCGGCGATGTGGCAATCACCAATCATTATTATCTGGGACGCCTACTCCAGGCGAATCCCGCATTTCCCATCAAGATATTTTGGGCTAATCAAGAACCGAAAGAACGCGGTGTCCACGTCAACATCAGCGGAGCAGGCATAACTACCCACACGCAAAATAAATCCAATGCTTTGCGATTTCTGGAATGGATGAGCGAGACACGCGGGCAGGAACTGTTCTGTGCGTCGAATCACGAATACCCGGTGAATCCCGGCGCCGCTGTTCATCCGATCATTGCCGGGTTTGGCAAGTTTAGAGCGGATGAACTCGAACTCGGTGAAGTTGGACGACTTCAGCCAGCGGCTATCAATATATTGGAACGAGTGGGATACCGAT
>JBGFRZ010000068.1:0-22936 GCA_041694835.1 Ignavibacteria bacterium | reverse complement strand
ATCGCTCGTTTCTGCTCTTTGCTGAACTTTCTATAAGTACCCATACAAGAGCCTCCTTATTTTAGGGTCTCTTGTCAACCATTATACTAAATCTGTGTCCAGTTTTTGGGGTACAGTCCAGGCACGATATAATGCTATAAAAAATGTCAATACAGAATTAGTAAAATTGTACTGGAATATCGGTGAATATATCAGCAAGAAACTTGCATCTGCAGAATGGGGAGATGCAGTTGTTGACCAACTTGCTGATTATATACAAATAAAGCATCCTGAGTTTAAGGGATTTACCCGTCGTGGGTTATATCGGATGCGTCAGTTTTACGAGACCTATCGTCAGAAGGATATTGTGTCAGCAGTGCTGACACAAATCAGCTGGACTAACCATTTGCTTATTCTTTCGAAAACAAAGACCAAAGAAGAACGTGAATTCTATATATCACTTGTAATCAAGGAGAAATATAGTTCACGTGAACTTGAACGGCAGATAGACAGTAGCTATTATGAACGGGCAATGCTCTCAAAGAAAAAAGTGTCACCAGTAATGACACAAATACATCCTGACATAACCAACGCGTTTAAGGATACTTATGTTCTGGACTTTCTGAACCTGCCAAAAACTTACAGTGAAAAAGACTTTCGGCAAAGCATTGTTTCAAACCTCAGAGATTTTATTCTTGAATTCGGTAAGGATTTTACCTTTATCGGTCAGGAATACCGTATTCAGGTAGGCAAGAATGATTATTTTATTGATTTGCTTTTCTTCCATCGGGGATTAAGATGTCTTGTAATGTTGGAACTTAAAATAGATGATTTTAAACCTGAGTATCTTGGCAAACTTAATTTCTATCTTGAGGCGATTGACCGAGATATAAAGAAGATAGATGAAAACCCGAGCGTTGGTATAATTCTGTGTAAATCAAAGGATGATGAAGTTGTTGAATATGCTCTCAGCCGCAATCTTTCTCCGGCGCTTGTTGCCGAATACAAGACAAAACTTATTCCAAAGAAAGTACTCCGGAAAAAATTGCATGAATTGTTTATGTTAAGCGAACCTGATAAGGAAAGCATTACCTTCAATAAAAGAAATAAAGACTGGGTTTAAAAAATAGAAATAATGTTGTAGGGGCAGACCTATGTGTCTGTCCGAGGACAATAAAAAATCGTATGAATTACACAAAATTTAAGTTGAAACCCAGAGAAGAAATTGCCGGGTTAGTCAACAATTATGATGCCCTTTTTATCTATATTTGCGGGAAATGTTATGAAGAGTTTGTCGCTCTTGTGCCAGATGAGTGCGGTGTCTTGCGAGGATTTCTTGCAGAACAGAATAAAAATGTTGTGGGCTCTTATGTGATAGATTTTTTATGCAATAAAGAACAACTGCAAAAAAGAATTGCGCAATCAAAAATTTTACTTGGTCAATCTGATGCCTTGTTGGTTCTCTCCTGTGGAATCGGCGTTCAGACAGTAGCAGATTTATTGGAAACCACCGCGGTGTATGCGGTTGGAGACACAATGGAACAATCGGGTCAACACGGGATTTCATTGTGCGAAAGTAAATGCGCCGGCTGTGCGACATGTTTTCTATCCTTAACGCAGGGCATCTGTCCGCTCACAAATTGCAGTAAGGAATTGCTCAATGGTCCCTGTGGCGGTGCAAAAAACGGCAAATGTGAAGTGTCGAAGGATAAGGACTGCGGTTGGGAAAAAATATATAAAAGATTAAAAAGGACACAATTTGATTTCGCGGGTCAGCCCGTTCAATTTCGTAAATATAACAAAATAGATTTCAAGCAGTTCAACGACTATAATAATACAATCCGCTCAAAAAGAGCAGAAAATTTTTACGGCGGTATTTATCCGTTTGAAAACAAGGAGCATACAGCCGACAAACCAATACAAAAATTTCCCGATACAGAAATTGTCGTAATTCCACTTCATCAACATCTGGGCAATATATGTGAATCGCTGGTAAAAGTGGGGGATGTGGTAAAAATAGGTCAGAAAATAGGCGACTCCAAATCATTTATGTCCTCGCCAATACACTCAAGTGTTAGCGGGAAAGTAATCGCGGTGGAACCAAGACCGCATCCCGTCCTTGACGGTGACATTATGTCGGTTGTGATTCAATCCGATGGCAAAAATATATTAGATGATTCTGTCAAACCAAATGACGACTACGAAAACATAACGGAAGAACATTTGAGAAAAATTATACACGACAAAGGCATCGTGGGTCTCGGGGGGGCGCAATGCCCGACACATGTTAAATTAAGAGCGTCTAAACCAATCGATACATTGCTGCTCAACGGATGCGAATGTGAGCCTTATATTACCGCTGACGACAGATTGATGGTCGAGCGTCCGCGGGAAATAATCGTAGGTATGCAAATACTGCTCAAAATTTTAAAACTACAAAAAGGTATTGTTGCAATTGAATCCAATAAACAAAAAGCGATTGAAGTGATGAAAGAGACAATAACAATGCTTGGACTGAAGTCAAATATAGAAGTTGCGGAAGTGAAAACAAAATATCCGCAGGGTTCAGAAAGAATGCTAATCAAAAAAATTCTCAACAGAGATGTGCCCCTGGGCGGTTTGCCGCCAGAAGTCGGCGTGGTTGTAAATAATGTCGGGACAAGTTTTGCCGTCTATAATGCCGTTGTAAATGGAATACCGCTTATCAAACGCATTATCACTGTTTCCGGTGAAAATTGTACAAAACCGGGAAATTACGAGATTAAAATCGGCACACCCATTAAAGATATAATAAACTACTGTTTCTCAACTTCCTATCCCCTATCCCCTATTTCCTATTCCCTACGTATGGGTGGTCCGATGATGGGTGTGGTTCAGAAAAACATTGAAGCGCCTATCATAAAAGGGACGACATGCTTACTTGCGTTAAACAAATTTGATATAATTGCTGATGCGGAACGGAATTGTATTAAGTGTGGAAGGTGCGTTGATGTTTGTCCGATGGAGTTGTATCCGCTTTATTACTGGTACTATAAGAGAGAAAACTCATCGGAGAGGCTGAAAGAACTGGAAAAGAGCGGGATAGAAATGCTTAATAGTAAAAGCAGACACAGTGCTTTAAATTGTATTGAGTGCGGATGTTGCGAGTATATCTGCTCGTCTAAATTATCGTTGGTGGATGCCATAAAAGAAACAAAAAAGGAAATGGTTAAAAATACCTGTTAAGAGGGGTTCAGCGGGCGTTCGCCGATGAGGCGAAAAGCGAGCGACGAAGTAATGGGGAGATTATCTCCCCTTGTGGAGCACCGAGCCCCGCGCCTTTCTATGTCATTGTGAACCCGCAGTGAATACGGGGGAAACAATCTCGTTTCTAAAAAGGTGCGGGGTAAACTCCGCAATTTCCTTTCGGAGCGAGGCGGTGCTTCTATTCGTCCCGATGTTGCATCGGGATGCGACATTAGATTATGTTAATCACAGAATTAAAACCCAAAGAAGAAATTTTGACATTTCTAAAAGATAAAAAAAATGTTTTCGTCGTGCAATGTTACGGGTGCAAAGAAGTTAAATATCCGTTTGAAGAAGTTCAAAAATTTTTGCAGGAAAACAAGAGCACTTCTGTTTTATTGGATTATCTGTGCAACGACGAATTTTCAGACAGTTATATCGGAAAATATAAAAACGAAATTGAGAACTCCGATGCCATTCTTGTTTTCTCCTGCGGGGTTGGGGTGCAAAGTTTTTCAGGAAAGTTGTTTGCTTGCGAAGAAATTCAAACGAACAAAAAACAGATTTTTGCCGCCTGCGATACGTTGAACATTCATGGATTTCAAGGGCTGACACCTTCGGAACACAACTGCGCCCAATGTGGAAAATGTGAACTGAATTATACCGGCGCTATATGTCCGATAACAACATGCTCAAAAAGTTTGTTAAATGGTTCTTGCGGCGGTGCAAAAAACGGCAAGTGCGAAGTTAATAAAGAAATGGACTGCGGATGGGAAAAGATATTTAAGAAAATAGAAAAAATGAGAAATGTGTATGATGATGGCAATAAAATACATCTGCACGAGTTCAAAACGACTTCGTGAAATTCTACGTCCTGTCCATTTGTAAAAATCACCCTCAATCCCCATTTATCCCTTCTATCAAAGCCTGTCCCCGATTTTATCGGGGAAGTGAACAGGGGTGTGTGGGGAAGCGAAGCAGGGGGATTTTTCCATTTATTAAAGTGGGATATAATGGGATTATTTTTTCGTGCGCCCCGCCGGCAAATCTCGGGGACAAGTTTTCTAACTTTCGCGCCAGAATTTACTCCTTACTTGATACGGGGCGGTAAATGCCTCTTTAGAACTTTCACTATTGGAGAAATTTTATGTTCTTAAAAGATTTATTTTCTAAAAAATTTGTGATTACAGCAGAAATCGGTCCTCCTAAGGGATGGCAGATTGAGCATTGTCTTTGTGAAGCAGAAACCTATCTGAAAGAAAAAGTCGACGCCATAAATGTTACAGACAATCAATCATCAGTGATGCGTTTTGGGTCGCTTGCCGCGTGTCATATGTTGAAAGACCGCGGACTTGAACCAGTGTTTCAAATCGTCTGCCGTGACAGAAACAGAATCGCTTTGCAGTCGGACATTCTTTCCGCGGCGGCATTCGGTATTGAAAATCTGCTTCTTTTGACAGGCGACCACACGACTTTGGGCGACCATAAAGACGCAAAACCGGTATTTGATTTGGACGCTGTCTCTCTGATTCACACTGTCAAAAAACTTATGGGCGGCTACGATTTGGCGGGGAATAAACTCGACGGAGAACCACCCAAATTTTGCCTCGGCGCGGTTGTTTCTCCCTCGGCCGAGCCGATTGAGCCGCAACTTCTTAAGATGGAAAGAAAAATTAAGGCAGGCGCAGAATTTTTTCAGACACAACTTGTTTTTGAGCCGGAGAAATTCGCAAACTTTATGGAGACGGTCAGAAAAAATTTTGGAGAAATTCCGGTAATGGCCGGCATTACCATACTAAAATCAGTCGGAATGGCGAAATTTATGAATGAAAATGTCGCTGGTGTTTTTGTCACGGAGAATTTCATAGAAGAACTCAAAAAAGACAAAGAAAAAACAAAGTCCGGGCAGACGGGCGTAGAAATTGCAGGAAAACTGATTAGAGAAATGAAACAATTTTGTAACGGAGTTCACATAATGCCGCTCGGATGGGATAGTAAAGTCCCGAAAGTTCTCGAACTCGCCGGATTATGAAATAATCGAACAACTGTTCGCCCCGAACAAATGTTCGGTTATTTGTGAAGATAGAGCATACGAAATATAGTGATAACACGGCATAAAAGTTTTATGTGCTAAAGAGACGCTCTTGCCCAAATTTTGGATTCGCAAAATTTTTTCGGTGTTCAAAATTCCGAATGCCGCTAAATAAGGTAAACAAAGATGAAGTGTAAGGTAAAACAACTGGTAAATCAAATAAAGAAACACTTGATAAAAGAGTATGGGGAAAAAATAAAAGAGATTATTATTTATGGTTCCTATGTCAGGGGTGAAGCTACAAAAGATTCTGATATTGATGTTTTAGTTGTAATTGACGATTCCCTCAATCCGTTTGAGGTGAGAGAAAGTTTGAGTGACATAATTTTTGACATTCTTCTTGAGAAACAAGAGTTAATTTCAGTTATACCTGTGCCAGAAACCATTTTTAAAAATTACAAATCCCCGTTCATATTGAATGTGAAAGAGGAGGGGATGGTAATATGAATGAGATTGGTGACCTTATAAAAAAAACAGAAAAATTTTTAGAAACTGCGAAACTTGCTTTTGAATCCGAAGATTACGATTCTTGCGCTTCAAGGTGTTATTATGCGATGTTTTTTATGGCTGAAGCGGTGCTACTCACTAAAGGTATGAAGGCGTCTTCGCACAAAGGTGTCATAGGTCTGTTTATTGGGCTTGTCGTCGGAATGTCCCACTAAGGCGGGGCAACTACAATTTATGTTATATGGCAATGCTGTTAAAAATTTGATAAGGTGATAAGGAAAAGTTGAATTTATGTATATTGACTCGTCTATAAAAAAGTATCTGGATGATTTGTCCGCGAAACTTCCTACTCCGGGAGGTGGGAGCGCAGCGGCATTGGTTTCCGCAACAGGTGTTTCCTGTCTTTTAATGGTAGTCAATTTTAGTATTGGCAAGAGGGGTTATGAACAGGAACAAGATGAATTAAAAAAAATTGCAGCGAAACTCTCAACTCTCAACTCTCAACTCTCAACTTTAATCGACGAAGATGTGGATGCGTATGCTAAACTTTCAAAAGCTTATCAACTGCCGAAAGACACGACTGAAGAAAAAGAGATGCGCTCTAAAAAAATTCAAGAATCGTTAAAAATGGCGATGGAAGTTCCATGGAAAATACTCCTGAATTCGTTAAAAGCGAGCGCATTCTGCGACCGACTCAGAGAAATCGGAAACAAAAATTTAATTAGTGACGTTGACTGCGGAGAATCTTTTTTGAGAGCAGCAATTGACGGAGCAAGAATCAATATTGAAATTAATCTCAAATCAATAAGCGATAGTTCGTTTGTTTCGGAAAAAGAAACCGAGTTGAAAAAAATTTTGGAGGCTTTATGAGTGCTCAAATCATTGACGGTGTTTTAATCGCTCAAAAAATAAAGGAGGAATTAAAGTGTCAAATTGAATCGCTAAAGAAAAAAACAGAAAAGATGCCGAAAGTCGCTTCAATAATCGTCGGAGAAAATCCCGCCACAAAAGTTTATATAAAAAACCAATGTAAAATCTTTGATGAACTAAAAATACCTTATGAAATAGTTGAATTGAAAAACGATGTGAGCGAATCCGAATTGGTTAAAAAAATCGAAGGATTAAATGTCGACGGGGATATTTCTGGCATAATGCTGAATCTTCCGCTACCGCCTCAAATTAACTCACGTAAAATACAAAATAAAATACTACCGGCAAAAGATATTGAAGGAGTAACCGTTGAAAATCTTGGCAAACTTGTCTATTCTGAAATTAATCCGATAGTCGCTCCCTGCACGGCATTATCCGTTATAGAATGCTTAAAAGAAACAAAAGTTGATTTAAAAGGCAGGGAAACGGTAATCGTCGGACATAGCGAAATCGTGGGAAAACCTGTCTTGCTTATGCTATTATCTTCATTGACAAATTCTGTTACCCCCACTGTCTGTCATATAGCGACTAATAATCTTTCTGGACATACAAAAAAAGCGGATATCCTCATTGTCGCAGTCGGTAAAGCGGGATTAATCAATGGTGAAATGGTAAAAGATGACTCAATTATCATTGACGTTGGAATAAATCGCATAAAGATATTTGATGACAACGGGACAGCGATTATTGACGATAAAACGGGAAAACCAAAGACAAAATTAGTCGGAGATGTTGATTATGATTCCGTGTCTCAAAAAGCATCCTTTATAACCCCTGTGCCGGGAGGAGTCGGTTCGGTAACCACTATATTGTTGATAAAAAATCTGTTAAATTTATTCAAACTCCATATCGGCGAAGAAGTGGAAGGATATAAATTTTATGAAAGTCGCAGTTAGTGGAAAAGGCGGCTCGGGCAAGACGCTCTTTGCGGCGTCGATGGGCATTATTTTGTCAGGCAGCGGCGGTGTATATCTCATCGATGCTGATCCCGACGGGAATCTTGGACTTACAGCCGGTTTTGATGCGCAATCTCTCAATAAAATTGTGCCTTTAATTCAAATGAAAGGGTTGATCGACGAGCGCATGGAATCCGACGGAAAAGGGTTTTACAAACTGAACCCCGAAGTTTCGGATATACCGGAAAAATACTCACTTAAAAGCGACAATCTGAGTCTTCTTGTTTTGGGGGCGCTCAAAAAAGCCGACTCGGGTTGTTATTGTTCCGAAAACACATTTTTAAAATCGCTGCTTGCCCATCTTTTGATTAAAAGCGGCGAAAAAGTTATAATAGATATGCCTGCTGGTATTGAGCACTTAACTCGCGGCACGGCAAAGTCAATAGATAAACTTTATATTATCGTCGAACCGACGGCAAAGAGTGTTCAGACGGCAAAGAGAGTTATGCAACTTGCAAAAGAATTGGCGATTCCATCGGTTGGCGTCGTGGCAAACAAATTAAGTTGCAGTGAGGATATTGTCTTTATAGAAAGCGGTGTGGGCGCGGAGGCGGAATTTCGACTAAAATTTGACGAAAAACTCAACGCATTTGAGCAGATGAAAATTCCGCTGAAAGAAACGAAATTTTTCCGCGATGTGAAAAAAACATTGGCGCAACCATGAAAAGCCACACCCCTTAATCCCCCCACGTATCAAGCACGGGGAGGGGATGTTTTACGGGACCAGGAGGAGTAATGGTAAAAATGAAACCTGCCGATACTTCGAGTGTAAAAATACTTGAGTGGGCTGAATCGCAAAACTTTGAGACATGTTTTGATCGCGCCGAAAAAATGAAACCATGTCCGATTGGCGCCGTCGGGGCATGCTGCAAACATTGCCACATGGGACCGTGCCGGTTAGTTGGTAAAAACGCCGAAGAAGAAGCGAGAGGTGTTTGTGGAGCAAACCTTGCGACCGTCGCAGCAAGAAACATAGTAAGGATGATAGCGGCCGGGACTGCCGCGCACTCCGACCATGCTCGCGATATGGCGCTTCTGCTTCTTGCGGTTGCAGACGGCGAAGTCAAAGATTTTAAGATAGCGGATATATCAAAACTGCGTAAAGTCGCCCAAATTCTAAATGTAAAAATAGACGGACAAACCACGAATGAAATCGCGCGAGAAGTCGCTTTGAAATTTATCGACGATTTCGGACGGCAAAAGGGCGAATTAAACTATATAAGCCGCGCCCCTAAAAAAACTCAAGAACGTTGGAGAAAATGGGGCGTTGTTCCGAGAGGAATTGACAGAGAAGTTGCTGAAGCGATGCATAGAACATCAATTGGAGTCGACCACGACCCCGAGCATCTTTTGCTCCACGGACTCAAGACCGCTCTCGCCGACGGGTGGGGCGGGTGTATGATTTCCACCGATATAACCGACATACTTTTTGGAACGCCGCATCCTTTAAGAGCGGAAGCGAGTTTCGGAATTTTTAAAGAAGACGAAGTCAATCTTGTAGTTCACGGACATGAGCCGACGCTCGCTGAGACCATAGTCATGGTATCGTCGGACAAAGAATTGTTGGAGTACGCTAGAACAAAAGGCGCCAAAGGCATCAATTTGGCCGGAATGTGCTGCACCGCCAACGAAGTTCTTATGCGCCACGGAATTCCGACGGCGGGTGGCTTTACAAATCAGGAACTTGCCATTATGACGGGACTAGTGGATGCGTTCGTCGTCGATGTTCAGTGTATAATGCCGATTATTGTTGAACTCTCCAAAAAATTCCACACACAGATTATTACGACATCGCCGAAGGCAAAAATCAAAGGCGCGATTCACATTGAATTTAATGAACATCATGCAGTAGAAGTCGCTAAAAAAATAATCCGCACCGCTATAGACAACTATCCAGACAGAAAAAAATCCGCCGCCCCCGCCGCAAAAAAATCACCTCTGATAGCGGGATTTTCGGAAGAATACATAGAGTATATGCTGGGCGGAAAATATCGCGGTTCTTTCAGACCGCTTAACGACGCAATTATTTCTGGCCGCATCAGAGGCGTAGTCGGGCTTGCAGGTTGCGACAATCCAAGAGTGGAAGCGACGGCAATCCACCGATTTATCGCCACAGAGTTAATCAAAAACGATGTCCTTATTGTTTCGACGGGATGTGGCTCGGCGGCTTGCGGCGTTGCGGGGTATCTTACGCCCGAGATGGCTCTTGAAAACGCCGCTTCAGGTCTCAGGGAGGTTTGCGAGGCAATCGGTATTCCACCCATCCTTCATCTTGGCGCCTGCGTAGACAATTCAAGAATTCTTACTATCGCAACCAGAATGGCACAGGAAGGCGGTTTGTCCGACGAAATAGCAGGAATGCCGGCGGTTGGAATCGCTCCCGAATGGATGAGCGAAAAAGCAGTCGCTATTGGATGCTATTTTGCAGCATCAGGGGTGCCTGTTATTTTCGGTGTTGATTCCCCCGTTTCTGCGAGCAAAGAAGTTACAAAAATTATGACCGACGGTTGGCTTGAAAAATTTTCGGGAGCACTTCATTTCGAATCCGACCCGAAGAAAATTCTCGAATTAGCGATTAAATATATTGATGGAGCGAGAGAAAATCTTAAACTTAAAAAATATGAGCCGGGAAAATTCGGACTTAAAACGGCCGTTTGAACCAGCGTATAGAGTAATAAAACCTTAAAGAATGCAATTAAAGTTTTAGCCACAAACTATAGAATATACGGAGCCCCCGAATTTATTCGGGGGTATAAATTTCCGTGTCTTTCCGTGATTTCCGTGGCAAAATTATTTCAGTAAAGTGTAGGAAATAGCAACGTTCTTTACACTTTTGTCATTGCCGTCCCACGATACATGAGACCACTGAAAAACCTCACCACAGAGGCATTCACCCCGTTAGAAAGGATTTTTTTAACGGTGCAAGGAGCACAGAGAAAAAACTTTACCACGAAAGCGCGAAAGTTAGAAATCACGAAAAAAGTCACCAATTTCGCGTTTTCGTGTCTTCGTGGTTCAGAGTTTTAATAACACAGAACTCACATCTTCGCGGGTGATTTCTCTGTGAGGTTCTCATTTTTCTTTGTGTCTTTGTGGTAATATGGCTTTTTTCAATAATCTCATACATCGGGGTCGTGGCAATTTTGCATTTTGCTTGAAAAACGAAATCGCTTCATTTGTTCCACTCTCTCGCAATGATAGTTGTCTATCCCGCCAAGTCGGGACTGTAAACAACGCGTGAAAATCTAACAAGTAAAAGAATTATGAAAAAGCGTCTAATGAATATTTTTTCATCGTACAGCGGAAAAAGAGCTAAAGTAATTCCGATTTTACAGAAAGTCCAGTTGGACTTTGGCTATCTCCCGGAAGATGCGATGAAAAAAGTTGCCGAATTTTGTGGAATAACAGAAAGTGAGGTTTTTGGTATCGCATCGTTTTATACGCAGTTCCGTTTTGTTCCGCTTGGAAAGAAACAGATAGCGGTATGTAGAGGAACGGCTTGTCATGTGAAAGGTGCCCCGCGAATACTCGGGGAACTGGAAAAAGTTCTTGGAATCAAAGAAGGTGAGACGACGCGGGATTTGGAATACACACTGAGTTCTGTTGCCTGTATCGGTTGTTGTGGACTGGCGCCGTGCATAACAATTAACAAAGATGTCCATGGCAGATTGACTCCTAATGTAGCGGCGGGATTGCTATCCCGCAAAAAACAGCAAATAACAAATAGCGAATAGTTATAGCCCCCCAAATTCATTGGGGGGTGAGCGAAGCGAATAAAAGAGGCACAATATGCCAGTTAAAACTTGTCTCGTTTGTCAAGGGACGGGTTGCGTTTCGGCGGGAGCCGGGCAAATTCATGCAGCGATAAGGGAAGAAATTACGCGATTAGATTTAGGTGAGAATGTTTATGTAAAGCGCACGGGTTGCCATGGCTTTTGTCAACAGGGTCCTCTTGTGGTCATCGAACCCGAAGGTATCTTTTATACAAGAGTCAAGGTCGCGGATGTAACAGATATCGCTCAGTCATTCCTGCCGCAGGGTCAGCTGGTGGAGCGGCTATTTTATCGCGCCCCTGATAGCGGCAAACCAATATCTCATCACCAAGACATTGCTTTTTATAGCAAGCAGCAACGCACCGTTCTAAAAAACTGCGGCTATATCGACCCTGAAGAAATAAACGACTACATCGTCGTCGGCGGTTATGATGCGCTGCGCAAGGTTCTTCTTGAAATGTCGTCGGAACAGGTTATTAGCGAGGTAAAGCGTTCGGGATTGCGGGGCCTTGGCGGAGCCGGTTTTCCCACGGGACAAAAATGGGAAGCATGCCGAAAAGCAAGTTTAGAGTTTAGAGAACAGAGAACGGGGGACAGAGAAAAAACTCACCTCTCATCTCTCATCTCTCACCTCTCACCTCTGACCTCTGACCTCTCACCTCTCACCTCTCATCTCTCAACTTTTGTAATTTGCAATGCCGATGAAGGCGACCCCGGAGCATTCCAGGACCGTTCAGTTTTAGAAGGTGACCCTCACTCGGTATTGGAAGGTCTCATCATCGCTGGCTATGCCGTCGGAGCCAAACAAGGTTATATTTATGTTCGGGCAGAGTATCCACTGGCGGTGAAGCGTCTGCAAATCGCTATATCTCAAGCAAGAGAAAAGGGATTTCTCGGCAAAAATATTTTGGGTAAAAATTTTGATTTTGACATAGAAATTTTTCAAGGGGCGGGAGCATTCGTCTGTGGGGAGGAGACAGCTCTTATAATGTCTATAGAAGGAAAAAGAGGGATGCCCAAATTTCGCCCGCCGTATCCCGCAGAGTCCGGGTTATGGGGCAAACCAACACTTCTCAACAATGTAAAAACCTTTGCCAACATCCGATGGCTCATCAACAGAGGAGCAGATTGGTTCGCAAGCCGTGGCACTGAAAAAAGCAAGGGGACGGCGATTTTTTCTCTGACGGGGAAAATTGCAAACTGCGGCTTGATAGAAGTGCCTATGGGAATTACTCTTCGCGAAATCATTTTTGTTCTCGGCGGCGGGATTCCCGACGGTAAAACCTTTAAGGCGGTGCAGACCGGCGGGCCCTCAGGGGGATGTCTTCCATCAAGTTTGCTGGACACACCTATTGATTTTGATTCTCTTACTGCCGCTGGCTCGATGATGGGTTCAGGCGGAATGGTGGTACTTGATGAAGACACCTGCATGGTTGATATGGCTCGTTACTTTTTGGATTTTACTCAGAAAGAGTCATGCGGCAAATGCGTGCCCTGTCGTACAGGGACAAAACAGATGCTTGGTATTCTTGAAAAAATAACCGGTGGTTTGGCGGAAAGCAATGATTTAATAAAATTACAGGAACTTGCTGAAATGATCCAGAAAACAGCACTATGTGGACTTGGCAAAACGGCGACCAACCCCGTCTTAACGACGATAAAGTATTTTTACGACGAATATGAAAGTCATATAAAAAACAAAAAATGTCCAGCAGGTGTCTGTAAGGCACTTATAACATACGAGATATTGTCCGATAAATGCAACGGCTGTCATTTGTGTTTCAAAAGTTGTCCTTCCGAAGCAATTAAAGGCGAACCAAAAAAGGCTCACAGTATAATCTATGAAAAATGCATCAAGTGCGGGATATGTTTTACTCTCTGTAAATTCGCCGCCGTGGAAATAAGCCACCCCGATGGTCATTGTGACAAGTTCCGGGGTTCCCAAAAATTAAGATGAAAAGAATTATTATTGACGGTAAACAAATAGAACTTGAAAATAAAACAACCGTTTTTGAAGCGGCAAAACAAAATGGTGTTTATATTCCTTCGCTCTGCTATTACTCTCAACTTGCACCTCACGGCGCCTGCCGACTTTGTATCGCTGAAATTGACGGTATGAAGGGATTTCCAACGACATGCACCACATATGTTGAAGACGGTATGGTGGTCAGAACAAACACAGGGTTGCTTCAGAATTTGCGATGTCAAATATTTGAACTGATTTTAAGCCAGCATAATAAGTCATGCACTACTTGTGCGAAAAATTTAAGATGTGAATTACAGACGATTGCCGCTTATTTGGGGGTTGAAAGGTTGACTCTGCCTTTCATAGAAAAAGATATTCTTGTTTATAATGACGAGCCGTTTTTTAACCGTGATTATAATCTGTGTATTCTTTGCGGAAGATGTGTTCGTGTTTGCAATGAAATAAGAAAAAACAATGCGGTTGATTTTGCTTTTCGCGGAATTAAAACAATACCATGCACATCCTTTTCTAAAAAACTGGAAAATTCCAACTGTGAATTCTGCGGTGCCTGTGTAGACATTTGTCCGACGGGAGCGATATTAGAAAAGGATTTTCGCCAATCATTAAATCCTGATAAAGTTGTGACAACAATATGTCCTTATTGTGGTGTTGGATGTTCCATAAAACTGGAAATAAAAAATGAAAAAATCGTAAGAATTGCGCCGGATATCGACGGACCCGCAAATAAAGGACAGTTATGCGTAAAAGGAAGATTCGGCATAAAAGAATTTGTGCATCATAAAGACAGGATTACATCGCCACTTGCAAGACAACCCGACGGAAGTTTTAAGGAAATTTCATGGGAAGAAGCATTGAGTGTAATTGCCGAAAAGTTTGCTAAATATCAAGGTGATGAAATCGCCGTTATATCGTCGGCAAAATGCACTAATGAAGATGACTATATCATACAAAAATTTGCCCGGACGGTCTTAAAGACAAACAACATTGACCACTGCGCCCGTCTCTGTCACGCTCCATCTGTTGCCGGTTTGGCACAGACGCTTGGTTCGGGGGCGATGACGAACTCAATTTCTGAGATCGCCGATGCAAAGACGATTCTTTCTATCGGCTCAAACTCTACAGCCACTCACCCCGTGATAGGTCTTAAAATCAAAAAAGCAGTTGCTCATGGCGCCAAACTAATAGTCATCAATCCTAAAAAAATTGAATTGTGCCGATTCGCTTATCTCTCATTACACCATAAACCCGGAACTGATGTTGCATTACTTAATGGTATTGCGAAAGTTATTGTAGACGAAAATCTACAGGATGAAAAATTTATTCGCGAAAGATGCGAGAATTACGACGAATATATTACTCATTTGAGTAATATCAGTTTAGAAGATGTAGAAAAAATTACAGGCGTCGGAAAAGAGTTAATAATAAAAACATCAAGAATATATGCAACCCAAAAACCCGCCACAATTCTCTACGGCATGGGTATAACGCAACATACTCATGGGACGGACAATGTTTTTGTAATTTCAAATCTGGCCCTTCTTACGGGGAATATCGGTAAACCATCTACGGGATTAAACCCCTTGCGCGGACAAAACAATGTGCAGGGCGCCTGCGATATGGGTTGTCTGCCCGGCGTCTACCCTGGTTATCAAAAAATAGACGATGCATCCGTAAGAGAGAAATTTGAAAAATTTTATCAGACAAATCTGAACCCAAAACCCGGGTTAACATTGACTGAAATGTTTAAGGAAGCATATGTCCGTAAAGTAAAGGCGATGTATATCGTGGGCGCAAATCCAATTTTAAGCGCACCGTGTTTAAAACACTCCGAGTGTTCTTTGACGGAATTAGAATTTCTCGTCGTTCAGGATATGTTTTTGACTGAAACGGCAAAACTCGCCGCGTTCGTTCTTCCGTCATGCAGTTTTGCCGAAAAAGACGGAACATACACTAATACTGAGAGAAGGGTTCAACTTGTAAATAAAGCGATAAAGCCGCTCGGTGAATCAAGGTCCGATTGGCTGATCGTCTGCGAACTGGCAAAAGAAATATTGAAAATCCGCCGCCATCTCTCTTTACAAAAAGAGGAAAATCCCACTGTATCCCCCTTTTACAAAGAGGGAATTGAAGGGGGATTTGATTTTCAGAATCCGTCGGGAATAATGGACGAGATCGCAAAGTTAACTCCCATTTACGGCGGGATTTCATACAAACGCTTAAGTGAAAAAACACTTAAATGGCCGTGTCCCGACGAAAATCATCCCGGGACAGATATTCTCCATAGGGAAAAATTCACCCGCGGGAAAGGACTCTTTATGAAGGTTTCGTATAAACCATCTACGGAATTGCCCGACGATGATTATCCGTTAATACTTACAACAGAGAGGTTGCTCTATCATTATCACACGGGGAGTTTTACAAGAAAGGTTGATGGTATTAATAAAATCAGCCCGGAGGAACATCTTGAAATAAACCCATCAGACGCCGAAAAACTCGGGCTTTCCGACGGAGATTTTGTAAAAGTTGTCTCGCGCCGCGGTGAAATCAGGGTTAAGTTGCAAGTTTCAGAAAATGTTCTTCCTGGCGTTGTCTCAATGAGTTTTCATTTTGCCGAATCGCCAACGAACGCACTTATGAATCACGCAGTACTTGACCCCGTCTCCAAAATGCCAGAGTTAAAGGTTTGCCCGGTAGCGCTCCGCCGCACAAATAATTAAGCATTTTTTAGTCGCCAATTTATTGGCGTTTTTAATTGTCGTAGCATGCGTCGACTGAAAGTTGACGGCTACTTCTAACGGGGTGAATGTTAATCCCGCCAAGGCGGGACAAGTTCTGTGCTTACATGACTTTTTCAGTGAGCCCTAACACTACTTCCTTAAGTCAGCGGTTTCATTGCAAGGTGAAACCGAAGCAATCCCGACTTTGACACCGAGATTGCCCCACCTTCGGATTGCAATGACACACGGGAGCGGCATTCGTTGCCTGAAGAATCACTTAACAAAGTAGCGTTAAATCTTTACAAGACAGAGCACCACAGTAATAGAAAAGGGTTGAAAAATTTGATATAATGTTATCCCTAAAACATGAGGAGTTCATATGTCAAAATTAATTGCAACAGAAGTCATCAAAGGTGCAAAAAAAGTAGTTGCCGAAGCCCAATCCTTACTCTTAAATGCTATTAAGGAAAAAGGTGAAGGACAAAAAATCGAATTCCCCGATACCGCGTTTTATTTTCCGATGGCACATGCTCTGCTCGGTTGCGAAGTAAAAATTCTCAAAGATATATGGCGACCCTTAAACGAAGCCAAATCTCTGCTTCACAATGAACCCGCCGGGCAACTTTGGTTACCTTATCTCGGAGAAGCGCTTGACGGTGGAGTTGCCACACTATTAGCAGAAGAAATTATTACGGGAATAAGATACCTGTATGAACAAGAACCGCAAGCAGATTGTCAGGGGTTTTTTTCAGACACGATTTTAAGGACTCTCGGAATACAACTGGTAGATGGACGTCTTCCTGGATTTGCAGCAATACTCGGAGCGGCGCCGTCTAACAAAATCGCTGTTGAATTGGTAAGGGAGTTTCAGAAAAGACAGATACTAACCTTTGTTGGTTCATCTACAAACGGCGTTTCTATAATTGACCAATTGAAACAAGAAGGAATAGAACTCGGTTGGGACACTTACATCGTTCCTTACGGCAGAGACACTATCACAGCAATTTACCCCTTGAATTGGGCGATAAGAGGCGCTATAATGTTTGGCGGAATCAAACCAGGAAATGCAAGAGAGGCATTGCTTTATACAAAAAACCGCGTCTTTGCCTTTGGTGTTGCTTTGGGAGAAGTTGACGAAATAAAATATGCCACAGCGGCCGCGGCAATAAATATGGGATTCCCAATAATATCCGACACCAGAATTCCCGAGATAAAACCGTCGGGTATTTGCACATATGAACATGTCGTCAATGAATTAGATTACCAAAGAATTCCGCAAAGATGTATTGAGGTCAGGGGACTAAAGATAAAAATAAAAGAGATTAATATACCCGTTCCTTTTTCATCTGCATTTGAAGGTGAACGCGTCCGAAAGGAGCAGACATTTGCCGAATTCGGCGGAAAATATTCAATCTCTTTTGAACTTCTTAAAATGAAAGAGATGAACGAAGTAGAAGACGGAAAAGTGGAGGTAGTGGGCGTTGATATTGATAAAGCGGGATATGACTTAAATTCAGGCGACCTGCCGTTTGCTCTTCCCCTTGGCATAGTGGTAGAAGTTGCCGGGAAAAAGATGCAAAAGGATTATGAGTCAATTCTTGAAAGACAGATTCATCATTTTTTAAATTTTGCAATGGGGCTCCTCCACATGGGACAGCGAAATCAGAACTGGCTGAGAATTTCAAAAGATGCTTTCAAAGCCGGGTTTTTACTCAAACATCTGGGAGTGATTCTTCATGCGCAGTTTCATGATATGTATCCTGAACTCGTAGATAAAGTTCAGGTAAAAATATTGACATCAAAAAATGAAATAGAAAAAATACTCCCCGAGGCAAAAAAAATCTATGATGAAAGAGATATGCGATTGGCGGGAATGACCGATGAATCGGTAGATGTATTTTATTCCTGTACGCTTTGTCAGAGTTATGCTCCCAACCATGTCTGCGTTATTACTCCCGAACGGTTGGGACTATGCGGGGCATACAACTGGTTGGATGGAAAGGTTGCTTACGAGATGAATCCAAAAGGAATGAACCAGCCCATCAAAAAAGGAGAGGAGCTGGATAAAATCAAAGGTGAATGGAAAGGAGTAAATGATTTTGTATATAACTACTCCAACAGATCTATTGAAAGATTCAGCAACTACTCCATAATGGATGCACCGACGACGTCTTGCGGATGTTTTGAATGTATTATAGCAGTTCTTCCTGAATGCAACGGATTTATGGTGGTAAATCGCGGATACACAGGAATGACTCCCGTCGGAATGACTTTTACGACTTTAGCGGGTTCTGTCGGCGGCGGAAATCAGGTGCCCGGATTTTTAGGTGTCGGACGACTTTATATGGCAAGTAAAAAGTTTCTTGTTCCCGAAGATGGTCTTAAACGGGTTGTGTGGATGACCAAAGAACTCAAAGATTTTTTATCAGATAAACTTCTTAAGAGATGCCAGGAGTTGGGCATTCCCGATTTAATTGATAAAATAGCCGATGAAACCGTCGCGACAGAATCGGATAAATTGATAGAACATCTACAGAAGGTAAAACATCCCGTCTTTGATTTACCGCCGTTGTTCTAGTCCTCTTTGGAAATAAAAAGGATATTTGTTAAAATCCTACAGAAACTGATTTGTAATGCGAGGATTGAGCCTCGCTAACGAAAGCGCTCTTAAAAGGTTGGTTCTTCAGGTTCTGTTGTAGATTGTGTAGTCGGCAATCTCCGAGCAAGTCGAGGATAATCTTGCAAATCTGCGTCCGACAATAAAATCTGAAGAATGAAAAGGTTGCACTACAGAAATTAATGTAAGAAGCAAGATAATCAACTTCGTCGCTTATCCTGGGAGTTTTTTATGCCGATAACAGGTTTAGATATTTACAAATTATTACCAAAAACAAACTGTAAAAAATGCGGTTTTGCGACCTGTCTTGCTTTTGCAATGGCACTTGCCGCAAAAAAAACAGCACTTGAAAAATGTCCCGATGTCACGGAAGATGCAAAGAGGTCTTTAGAAGAAGCATCAGAACCACCGATTAAAACAATCGCATTTCAAGATGGCGACAGAACAATTAATCTCGGCGGTGAAACCGTTTTGTTCCGTCATGAAAAAACCTTCTGGAATCCCTGCGGACTCGGGGTGTATATTTCCGATGAAATGGATGAGGAACAAATTGGCAAAATCATCTCTGATTTTGGCAAACTTACATTTGAACGAATAGGACAAATTGTAAGAAGTGAATTCATTTATATTGAAAACAAACTAACTGACACTTCAAAATTTGTCCAAATATTAAAACGGATTTTATCAACCAGCGCTTTCATTATTGCTCGTTCAACAAATATTGGTACTCTCTCTCAAATTCTTAAAGAAATGAATAAAAAGGTAATTTTATCAGGAGCCCGCTCATCTAATTATAGAGATTTCTTAAAACTCGCCCAGGAGATGAATTGCCCACTTGCAATTACTGCTACTTCACTTGACGATATATCAAAACTTACAGCGGAAATTTCAGGACAGAATTTCAAAAATATTATTATTGAACTACAGCCGGAAGATATTTTAAAAACCGTAAATACTCTTACTCAAATAAGACGACTATCTCTTAAAAAAAATATCCGAAGTTTAGGATACCCTGTTCTTGTCAGTACCATTTCTCAAGATATTTATTCGGAGGTCGCCGAAGCATCACACTATATAGAAAAATACGCAAGTATCGTCGTTACTAAAACTTCGGAAGTCGCAGCTCACATGGCTTTGGTTTCATTGAGACAAAATATATATACCGACCCTCAAAAACCGGTTGCTGTTGAACCAAAACTTTATAAATTTGGCAACGTGACCGAGAATTCGCCTGTTTTAATTACGACTAATTTTTCACTTACTTATTACTCGGTTGCACCCGAAATAGAAAACAGCAAAGTGGCAAGTTATCTCCTTGTCGTTGACACCGAAGGGATGTCGGTTCTCACCGCCTGGGCAGCGGATAAATTTACATCGGAGAAAGTAAATGACGCTATGAAAAAAGAAAATTTATCAGAGATAGTAAAACATAAAAAAATAATAATCCCGGGCTATGTTTCTATCATGAGCGGTAAACTCAATGATGTTACGGGGTGGGACGTTTTAGTGGGACCGCGTGAAGCATCCGGTATCCCAAAATTTCTGAAATCCTTATAGAGGCATCCCATTATGCCCGTCGTTAAAGTTCTTCCCGCAAATAAAACAATAGAAACAAAGAACGGTGAAAATCTATTGGATGTTTTAGAAAGAAACGGATTTCAAATCAACACCAGATGCGCCAAAAAAGGAATCTGCGGAAGATGTATAGTAAAACTAAACTCCAGGGAAGTGCTCTCCTGTAAAACCGTAATAACAGATGACGCCGAGGTCTTTATACCATCCGCTTCAAAATTAGAAAATATTTATTCTGATACATCATTAAAATTTAAAAAAGATAAATTTAAGTTTAGCCCTTCCGTAAGAAAAATAAACTTGAAAATACCGGCCATAGAAAAAAATCTCGCGGGTGATTGGGAAAAAATTACTTCCGCATTAAGCAAATTTTACTCTTCCAAAGAATTCGTTACACCGCTTGAAAACTTTCAGTATCTTAGTAAACTCGTCAGAAATTCTTGCGGCGACATTACCTTAACACTTTACGAAGATAAATGCAGAGTTGTTGTTACAAACATTGAAAAATGCGATACCTCTTCCAAAAACTACGGTATAGCGATAGACGTCGGAACAACTACCGTAGTAGTTTATCTTTTTAACATAAACTCCGCGGAAATAATAGACGCCAGATTTTCTTATAATCGCCAGGTTATTTATGGAGAAGATGTAATTACAAGAATCATTTTTACCGAAGAAAAAAACGATGGTCTTAAAATTCTTCATAACCTCATTATTCAAACCATCAATGACTTAATAAACAAACTGATTGGTGAAAATCATATTGATAAACAAGACATCAACTACATTGTCTTTGCCGGTAATACGACGATGACACACATCGTTTACAACATTTTTCCCGAGTATCTGAGAAAGGAACCCTATAGTCCGGTAGCAAGTTTTTTTCCGAGTTATTATGCTGACAAAATTGGTTTAGACGTTAATAGAAATGCAATAATCAATTCATCTCCTTGTGTTAGCGGATATATGGGTGGCGATATAACGGCGGGGATACTTGCTACCGAAATGCCTTTTTCAGACGAACTTTCGATGCTTGTTGATGTGGGAACAAATGGAGAAATCGCTTTAGGCAACAAGGATTTCATAATATGCGCGGCATGTTCGGCAGGTCCTGCTTTTGAAGGCGTAGGGATTAGGTCCGGCACTCATGCAGTTGGCGGCGCTATCAGTAAAATAAGTATCACCAAAAATGAAATTAAATATGAAACAATCGGAGGGGAAAAACCAAAAGGAATTTGCGGGTCAGGACTCATTGAACTTTTGTCAGAACTTTTAAAAAACAAAATAATAAACCAATTGGGAAAATTTGAACCCACTCATCCCCGTGTGCAGAAGTATGATTATGTATATGAATCAGGATTAGAGTTTGTGATTGCCGAAGAAAATGAAACTTCCGATGGAGAAAAAATTGTTTTAACCGAAATAGACATTCAAAATCTCTTAAGAGCAAAAGGAGCGGTGTATCTGGGCATTGAGGTACTACTAAAAGAAACGGGATTTAATTTTAACGACTTAAAAAAAGTATACATATCGGGAGGATTTGGCAACTATATCCAGATATCTAAAGCGATTATGATAGGTTTGTTGCCCGACATTCCAACGCAACTTTATGAGTTTATCGGGAACTCAAGCGTTACAGGAGCGGGTTACATACTTCTTTCAGGAGAGGCGAAGGATTTGGTCAATAAAATAGCGGAAAAAATGACTTACATAGATTTGAGCACCAATCCCACTTTTATGAATGAGTATTCTTCAACTTTATTCTTGCCTCATACAAATCTGGATTTATTTCCTACGGTAAAAAAAATTCTAAAACAATGAGAATTGCAACAGCAGGCAAAGGAGGCGTGGGGAAAACTACTATTACCGCTCTTCTTGTTAGATACTTGATTGAAAAAAATAAAAAACCGGTTCTTGCTATAGATGCTGACCCCAATTCAAATCTCTGCTACTATCTTGGAGCGAAATATCAAAATAGCATTTCTGATATCAGGGATGACTTAAAGAGCGACAAGCTACCTGCGGGGTTTTCAAAAACGGATTTCTTAGAATTAAAAATTAATGAAGTCATTTCTGAAAATAAGGATTTTGATTTATTGGTAATGGGTAAACCCGAGGGTCCCGGTTGCTATTGTTTCGTAAATGAACTCTTAAGAACGTCGCTGTCAAAATTATCGGCAAAATATGTTTCAACCATAATTGACAATGAAGCGGGGCTTGAACATCTCTCAAGAAGAACGACGGATAATATTGACGAACTTTTCATAGTCTCTACACCAGAGCACGTCAGTTTAAGAACCGCTTTACATATTAAGGAAACCGCAAAAAAATTAAAATTAAAAATAAACGAGATTTCACTGATATTAAACCGAGTACAAAATTCCGAACAAGTTAACTTCTCTCAAAAAATACTGGGAGAAAACCTTAAAATTAAAACAATAGTTCCTGAAACCGTTGAACTATATAATCTATTTGAAAAAAACATTTTTGACATAGTTTGGAAATTTGATTTTAATTATATATAATGAGAGTGTTGAAAAAGTCAGTATTTAGCAAAGCCAGCGCCATTTAGCCGGTAGGTTTAGCAATTTATGTTTGAAAAATTGCTGACAGTTCTTTCAATTTCTGAATTTTCTCTCAA
>JBGFRZ010000064.1:0-5350 GCA_041694835.1 Ignavibacteria bacterium | reverse complement strand
ATAATACCCTTCCCGAAGGGCTGATGTCTTTTGTTCATCGTCGGCGTTGCTCGTCGCTTACATACCGCAGAGGGTATGCTTCGCTCCTCGCGCCTTGACGCTGAAACAAAATACGAACAGCAAATGTAAAGGTATTAGCGGGACAGGACACTAAATTTATGAACAGCAGGGTTGTATTTTTTTTAATCTCTTACCTGGTATGGATGGGTTTGACATTTTCTACGGAACCCGCGCGTCTTTTTGTCGGTATACTCGTCTCTCTGATAGCGACATGGCTTGCGGGTGACCTTTTTACCAAAAATCCCCATAAGTTCATAAAGCCATCAAGATATTTTTATCTAATCATTTATATTCCCGTGCTTATATGGGAAATGCTCAAAGCCAATCTCGATGTAGCATGGCGAGTGGTTCAGCCAAAAAGACCCATAAATCCCGGCATAGTAAAAATCAAGACGGCACTCAGGAGTGAAGCGGGCCTGACTTTTTTGGCTAACTCCATAACGCTTACCCCCGGGACCCTGTCAGTTGATATTGAACCGAAAGACGGCATACTATACATACACTGGATTGATGTAAAATCCCGGGTTCTTGAAGAAGCATCGCAAAAAATTGCTTCGCGGTTTGAAAAAATTTTGGTAAAAATTTTTGAATAAGAGACCGTTGAGTAATCGCCAATCCCCGAGTAAGTGAGACAAGTTTTATATTGGCGTAATTTCATAATGAAAAAATACATTTTATGGTCTATCGGAGTTATTGTCTTAATTGCTTTGTTCTCCGCTAATTTTTATTTTCAATTGACCCCGCTTGAAAGATTGTTCAATGTATTACTACTTTCTGCGGTATGTTGTTTAATAAGAATCATTAAAGGTCCCACTGCGGCAGACAGAGCGGTTGCTCTGGACATACTTGGCGTTTTACTTATCGGTTTTTGCGCACTTCTAGCCATTACGACTAAACGTGACTTTTTTATTGACATAGCGATTGCATGGGCTCTTCAGAGTTTTATAGGAGCGCTCGCCCTTGCAAAATATCTGGAAGGCAGAGGATTTGAACAATGATGACCCTATCATATATTTTCATTGCTATCGGCGTTTTGTTTAACTTTATCGGATGTCTGGGTCTTATTAGAATGCCTGATATTTATAACCGTCTTCAGGCTTCAACAAAATGTGTTACACTTGGAACGATGGGAATTATGTTCGGTGTCTTTTTAAACAGTGGTATAAACGCCGTCGGAATAAAAGCTCTTTTGTGCGTGCTCTTTTTACTACTGACCGCGCCAGTCGCCGCACATGCATTAGCAAGAGCCGCGCATAAGTCGGGTATAAAACTTTGGGAAAAAAGCGTGTGTGATGAATATGAGAAAGACAAGTAGATAGTAGCGAGTAGCGGGTAGATAGGGAATGGAAAGGCATATACAAGATTTTAAGGACTTAAATGTATGGAAGAAAAGCCATCAATTGGTTTTGGAGATTTACAGAATAACATCGTCTTTTCCGCATTCGGAAAATTTCGGTTTGATATCGCAGATGCGCCGCTCTGCGATTTCGGTAGCGGCAAATATCGCAGAAGGTTTCAGAAAAAGAGGCAAAAAAGATAAAATAAATTTCTACAATATATCGCAAGGTTCACTGGATGAATTAGAATACTATCTAATTCTTGTAGTTGATTTGAAATACTGTGAAAAAGAGGAAATAATAACATTTCTTATCCGAGACATCGGCAAAATGTTAGGGTCTCTTGTAAACTCAATTGAAAAAGTCTTGTAGTATTTCCCTATCTACTATCTACCATCTACTATCTACTTGATTTTATGCGTTATCCAAAACTACGCGAACTAAAAGAAGCAATAAAGGCACTGCTCACAGGACCCTACACGACAAAATTTCCGAAAGAGCCGCATGTGCCGCCCGTCGGCTTCAGGGGAAAACCCACTCCCGATAAGGACGGCTGTATCGCCTGCGGCGCATGCGCCGAAGTTTGTCCCGCCGCCGCGATAGAAGTAGAGGACAGATGTGAGAGTTCAAAGGGGGGATGTAGCGGTGGGATTGCTATCCCACAAAAAATGGCGAATAGCAATTCGCCCGCTACATTTATCCGCTCGATAACATGGCATTATGACAAATGCATTTTCTGCGGCCAGTGCGAGCGGCTCTGCACCACCCGCGAAGAACTGACGCCGGGCGTAAAACTCACCCAGGAATATGACCTCGCCACAACTGACAGAACTTCTCTTTTTTCCGTAATTGAAAAGGAACTAATTGTCTGCGAAGGATGCCGGGAAGTCATTTCCACGAAAGAACACTTCAACTGGCTCATCAAGAAACTCGGACCTTTGGCTTACGGAAACTTCAACCTGAATTACTTCGCACAAAAACACCCCCTTGGACTAAAAGACATATCTGGAGAAAAAATCGAAGTCGAACCAATCAGGAGACAAGATCTCTTCAAAATAAACTGCCCTAAATGCCGCCACATTGTTTTGGTCTTCAATCAGACGGGGAAATAGATTTTCTTAAAATGCTATAATATCCGAAATGTGGTCTGAAAGTGCAAATACAAGGCGGTAAGGTAACATGGTAAAAATTATCGACACAACACTCCGCGACGCTCATCAGTCGCTGATTGCAACAAGAATGAGAACGGAAGACATGCTTCCGATTTTGGAAAAACTCGACGACGCGGGATTTTATTCACTTGAGGTCTGGGGTGGAGCAACATTCGACGCAACCTTAAGATATCTTGCCGAGGACCCGTGGGAAAGGTTGAGGCAACTGCGCGCGCGAGTAAAGAAAACAAAACTTCAAATGCTTCTTCGTGGACAAAACCTTCTTGGTTATCGCCACTACGCCGACGATATCGTTAAAAAATTCGTTCCGCTCTGCACAAAGAATGGAATTGACATAATAAGAATTTTCGACGCTCTAAACGACATAAGAAATATGGAGTTGTCTATAAAAGTGGCGAAGGACTCCGGCGCGAATGTCCAGGGAGGAATGTCTTACACTACAAGCCCCGTTCATACCGTCGAAAAATATGTTGAGTTCGCGCTTGAACTTGAAAAACTCGGATGCGATACGATTTGCATAAAAGATATGGCGGGCATCATAACGCCACAGGTCGCTTATGATCTTGTATCTGCGCTTAAAAAATCGGTGAAATTGCCTGTCAACCTTCACTCTCATATGACGAGTGGAATGGGAATTCTCAGTTATTATGCGGCATGTCAAGCGGGTGTTGACATTGTTGATTGTGCGTTTTCGCCTTTTGCAGGTGGAACTTCTCAACCGCCGCTCGAACCCTTTGTGGCGTCTCTTGGAGGGACGCCTTACGATACTAAACTCGACCTTGAAAAACTTCTTGAAATAGGACTTTATTTCCTTGGTGTCAAAAAGAAATACGAATCACTCTGTTCTCCCGTCGCAGAAAAGTCTGATGTCAGCGTCCTCATACATCAAGTTCCCGGCGGAATGATTTCAAATCTCTATTCTCAGTTGAAGGAGCAAAAGGCACTCGACAAATACAACGAGGTCTTAAAGGAAGTTCCAAAAGTTCGAGAGGATTTCGGCTATCCGCCACTTGTAACTCCGACGAGTCAAATCATTGGCACTCAGGCGGTGTTAAATGTCCTCGTCGGCGCAAGATATAAAAAAGTAACCGAGGAGGTAAAAAACTATTGTCTTGGATTTTACGGAAAAACCCCCGCGCCACTTAACAAACAAATCGTCGAAAAAATCGTCGGGACGCAAAAACCCATAACTTGCCGTCCGGCGGATATGCTTAAACCCGAACTTGAAAAAATAAGGAAAGAGATTGAAGAACAAAAAATTCCTGCAAAGACCGACGAAGATATTATGAGTTATGCAATGTATCCTCAGATAGCGGCAAAATTTCTCAAAGGCGAGGCAAAAGCAGAACCACTCGGTGTTTGCGAAGTCCCGCTACATCAGGCGAAGCAGTCATTTTCTGGCGACGAATTTATAGTCACCGTCGATGAAGAAGAATTTAGAATAAAAATCAGGCCCGCATCCGATAGAGTTTCAAAAGGAAAAGAGGAGTCCGTAAAGCCGACGAAAGAAAAAACTCCCGAAGGCGCCGTGCTTTCCCCTATGCAGGGGATGGTTGTTTCTTTGAAGGTGAAAGTCGGCGACAAAGTAAAGAAAGGCGACACAGTCATTGTTCTTGAGGCGATGAAGATGCAGACGGAAGTCCATTGCACTTGCGATGGAATAGTCAAAGAAATATACACATTCGAGACTGAAATCGTCGACCCCGGCGATGTGCTGATGATAGTAGATAGTATGTAGTATGTAGTAGGTAGTATGTAGGGAGGGGGGGAAGAAATGGGCGATAAAATAGAATCCTTTACTGATTTGCAAGTTTGGCAAAAAGCGCATAAATTGGTTGTTGAGATATATAAAACAACAAAGATTTTTCCACGAGAAGAAAAGTTTGGTCCAAATTGTTTGACTGTTACATAAAGTCAAAAAAAATTACATGTAGGACACAATAAAATGGGAGTGTCATTATGAACAATATAAATAAAGGTAAAAGCCCCTTTTATCCAGGTCAACCTGTCCCAGCGGATTTTTTTATAGGAAGAATAGATGAAATAAATCGTATAACAAGAGCAATAGGGCAAGTTGAATTAGGTAAACCTCAGGCAGTTTTCCTTACAGGAGAATATGGAATAGGTAAAAGCTCTCTTGCGGGATTTATGCGTTACTATTCTGAAAAGAACAATCACCTAATAGGTATACATGTTCTTCTTGGTGGTGCAGATACAATAGATGAATTAGCCACTAAAACTGTTGAAGCAGTAATCAAATCGCAAATTTACGAACCAACTATTGTAGAAAAGATACGAAATGCTCTATCTAAATATATTGGAGAGCAGGAACTTTTGGGCTTCAAAATCAATTTTGAAGCATTGAAAGCAGATGCCCCAAATCTTTCACATGGGTATTTACCTTTTTTGCGTGATTTATTTAACCGTCTTAAAGATAATGGAATTAAAGGTATAATGTTAATACTGGACGAAATCAACGGTATAACTGGAAATCCTCAATTTTCTCATTTCATAAAAGCATTAGTAGATGAAAATGCTCTCAGTAATGAACCCTTACCTTTGATGTTAATGTTATGTGGTGTGGAAGAACGAAGGACAGAAATGATTCAACACCATCAACCTATAGAAAGAATTTTTGATATAGTTGAAATTAAACCAATGAATAATGAGAGTGTTGAAAAAGTCAGTATTTAGCAAAGCCAGCGCCATTTAGCCGGTAGGTTTAGCAATTTATGTTTGAAAAATTGCTGACAGTTCTTTCAATTTCTGAATTTTCTCTCA
>JBGFRZ010000045.1:0-23823 GCA_041694835.1 Ignavibacteria bacterium | reverse complement strand
TGGGTGAAATTTCTTTCAGATTTAATCATAGAGACGAAGACCTTTTTCCGACTATACTGAAGATGTTACAGCACACTCATTTTGATGAAAAATTAGTCCGAATTGTTTAGCCATTACCTAACATTTTAACTATTTCCAAACAAGTATTTGCATGATTATCATAATTCTCGTTATCAATAAAATCGATGTTTTTGCATACGTTTAGCCAGTGGTCTGTTTCATTCACGGAACCAATCGCATACTGAAAAAATTGTTCCATTTCTTTACCCTGCTTTCGGACATATCCCTCGGCAATATTAGCGCCAATTGACGTAACTGCACGAACTAATTGCGATGAAATTATATTTGCTTTTTGTGTCTTTGGAAAACTATCAACCAATTCAAGAATTTTTATTGCCAAGTTGAAATCTTTCTGCCAAACCATTAAATCTTTATATGTCTTCATTCTACGCCGCTGAGTCGCTAAGTCGCTAAATTTACCCCGTCGATAATTCCAAGTATCGCGGCGTCGACCGGCGGTGTGTCTTTCAAGTCTGTCCCACCGACCCCGACGGCGGCCTCGCGGGCCGCGACCCAGAAAACAAATTCGCCTGCGCCCGCTCCGACGACATCAACAGCGACAAGCGGGTCGCCGTGAGGTTTTTTGTCCCATGTGAGAGGCTGAATCAAAAGCAGTTTTATCCCCTCAAGCGACGGAGATTTTCTCGTAGCCACCACCCTTCCTATAACTTTCGCTGCTTTCATCCCGCACCTATTTTGTATAAATTATGTACTACGTTTATATACTCGAATTTAACAAAAGTGGAAAGTTGTATATTGGATATACGCATAATTTAATAGAGCGTATTGAACAACAATACAAAGTAGGTGCGGGATCACCTCGGTATCGTCCTTACTAAATACCTTATCAGTCCGTTAAGAGCCGTATCAAGGGTAAGACCTTCGTATGTAAACGAGTTAGACCAGACGATCTCGCTGGTTTTCGAGTCTTTCATCAAGGCTGAAACTCCCACAGTGGCGTTAGAAACTATTATCTGATTTTCCTCTTTCAGCCCAAACGCCGAGCCGAACGAGTAAATGTTTGAACCGCCTATTTCTATCGGCTGATGGAGAACAACCTTAGCATCGTTGCCGGGCTTGGAAAGCATTATCAGATACTTCTTTTCCGGTGAGAAAGTGATTATGCTGCCGCCGATAATGCCATCTGCTTCCAAATCATTTTCCGTTACTGTATAACCGCTTTTCATCAGCTCCCTTATAAACGAATCCCTGACGACATTCCCGGCACTTCCAAAATCCGGCGACGATTTAAATTCTTCGACATAAATTTTTTTTATCCCGGAAAAATTGTAGCCGCTCTTATACGAAATTTTCGAAGTGGCGCATCCGATTGTTAAAACGACTAAAACCGCTGACAATGTCTTAACGGGATTCATTTTGAATTATTTCCAATTGCTTTATATGCCTTTTGGCGAGATGTCTTAACTCCTTGTCTCCGGCAAATGGCAGAAATTTTTTCCACTCATTGATTGCCTCGGTGTACATTTTTTTCTTTTCGTAAAGCATCGCGAGAGAATACCTGGCGGGTGCTGAATAGGGATTGAGTTTTACCGCCTCTTTCAAATTTTCAAACGCGGCATCGTAATCCTTTTTTTGCAGATAAACAACGCCAAGAGCGAGGTATCTCTCTGCGGTGGGATTTTCAGCGACATCCTCGCTTAAAATCTGTATTGCTTCATCGATTTTTCCAGCGCTCGCATACTTAAGAGCGATTTTGAACATCTCGTCTTTGGCGTTCAAAAAAGAAACCGAAAGAATCAAAAGAAATAAAGCGATATATGCTCTTTTCATAACTTTCTTTTTAATATCATCCTCTCAAATTCAGATATCTTTTCGACGCGAAGTCTGTGTCTTCCTTCGGCAAAAGGCGTGCTTAAAAATAAAACAACCCATTTTTTAACATCTTCTACTTTAGAAAACCTGGCGGCTATACAGATAATGTTTGCGTTGTTGTGTTCACGCGAAAGTTTTGCTATGTCCTCGTTGAAACAAAGAGCCGCTCGAACTCCGGGAAGTTTGTTTGCTATTATGCTCATCCCGACGCCGCTTCCACAAATGAGAATTCCCATTTCGCACTCGAGATTAGACACCGAAAGAGCGGCCTCATAGCCGAAGTCCGGATAATCGCAAGATTCGTTTGAAGAGCATCCGAAGTCCACCACCTCGTATCTTTTATCTTTCAAAAACGATGATATTTCGTTTTTGTATCTAAATCCCGCATGGTCTGAAGCGATAGCGATTTTCATCCCGCACCTACTTTGTATGAATTATGTACTACGTTTATATACTCGAATTTAACAAAAGTGGAAAGTTGTATATTGGATATACGCATAATTTAATAGAGCGTATTGAACAACAATACAAAATAAGTGCGGGATCATTTCAGATATTTTTTTTCAATCTCCCTTAATTTTTGTAAGCGTCGCTCATGCCTGCCGCCGGCATAAGGTGTATCAAGCCACGCCTTAACTATACTATCAGCGGCAAGTTCTCCGAGCATCTTTCCGCCAAGACATAAAATATTGGCATCGTCGTGCTCCGACGCAAATTTTCCCGTCAGTTCATTATAGGCGCAAACAGCAACTATCCCCGGCACTTTATTCGCAGCAATAGGCATCGCCCCGCCGGTTCCATCTATGAGTATACCTTTTTCAAACTCTTTTTTTGAAATCGCTTCAGCGACAAGAATCGCCACATCGGGCCAATCAACCGGCTCTTCCGAATAACAACCAAAATCAATGACATCATATTCACCTTTTTGTAGGTATTTTTTTAGATGCTCTTTCAACCTAAAACCCGAATGGTCTGAACCAATTACGATTTTCATAATAGCGTTCTCTTCAATTCTTTATGCGCCTGAGGTATTACGACCTTCTGGACAATTACTCCCTCGTCTTTTATTTCTGCAACAGCGGCGTTGATTGCCGAGCGAACAGCCCCGACTTCGCCGGTCAAAGTGAAATAGGACTTTCCACCGAGGCCTTTCGCCAGACGAATTTCAATGAGTTTTACTTGAGCAGTTTTTGCGGCTATATCTGCGGCGATGATGCAAGAAGCAACCGTAAATATCTCAAGAACGCCAATCGCTTCTATATCGTCTATTTCGGATGCGCCAAGTATCGCCGGAACAATCTGGTTGCTGACATTTGGTATAAGCATTTTGTCTATAACTGTTCCCGAAGCGATATCGGCTCCCGCAGTCATGCTCGATTGAACATCTGAAAGCGCGCCGGTTATCAAAATTAGATATTTTCCGGGGCAGATCGCATAAGCGTCCACGAGTTCGACGCCCGCTGTTTTGAGCATCGCATCGCTTGCTTCAATGCCTTTTGCTATCGAGTTTGTTTCAAGAAGTCCTATTGATGGTTGAATCATAATTTATCTCTCAATTTGTCCAATTATATTTTTTTATACACTTTTGAGCGATGTTCTATTGTGAAAACCCATATTTTTCGTTTTTCATGAGAAATCCAATAGAGAATTCGCCAGTTGCCGCTATGGATCCTGCAAAGACCTTTCAAGTCATCTGGCATTGAAGTCAATTGATGATGTGCGATATTTTCTGCATTTATACCGAGCCATTCAGTTTTTCTGATTATACCCTCTCTAATGGAAGCGTCCAGGTCATCAATTATGTCATCCACTTCAGGCAGATATATCACTTTATACACATAGTTTTTTCTTTAATTCTTCAAGAGTTATACCTTTACCTGCTTCCATATCTGCTTTTGCTTTTCTCATTCTTTTGATAAACTCGGGGTCGTGTGCCAGTAGCCAATCCTCAATTTCTTCTTTGGTGTCTGCTGTCTCAAAAACCTCAACAGGAATTGTAATAGTGTTGGTTTTGTAATTTACATGCGGTTCTTTGACAAGATGTAATTTCTTTCTCATAATTACCTCTCAATTTTTATGCAATCGCTTACTTCGACAACCTTTCCGCTTATTGAGGCGTGGAGTTTCGCTCCGAGTTTTCCTTCGGGGATATCGGCGATTAACTGTTCTTTTACGACGCTGTCTCCGACTTTTACAACCGGCACCGACGGAACGCCCACATTTTGATGAAGCGGCATTTTAACTTCTTTAATATCAAATTCGTTATCGTTGAGCGGGGCGGGCACGTCGTATTTTAAGACATCGTTTCTTGCCACAACTCTTGCCGTGTTGACTTTTCTATATGCCCTCATCTCGCGTGTTTGATACGGCTTGTTGTTATGCGGATTTTTAATTCCTTTCTTTATCAGTTCGCGTTTGATGAGCTGATTAGTCCTTCTGGGCGTAAGTTTCACGGGACAGACCCAATCGCAAAGACCGCACTCAGAACACATAAATACCGCCGTGAGATGAGCGGATTTTCCCGCCTGAACTGTGCGCTGTATTTTATGGCATTCAAAATTGTGCCCCAAAAGATAACGCGGACAGATTTCCGTGCAGTCCTGACATTGCTCGCAAGCGGATTTAACCTGTTTTATTGCATGGCGGTTTGTTTTCTGGAACACAACTTCGTGTTCCGACGGCAAAACGAGTATTCCTGAAGTTTTTTTGGTGATGACATCGCCTTCGGTTATTATCACGCCCATCATTGGACCACCATCAATTATCGTATAGTCGTCGACACTGACACCGCCCGCTATTTCTATCGCTCTCTTAACGGGCGTTCCCACGGGCAGAATCAGTGAAACAGGATTTTTTACCGCGCCAGAAATCGTGACAGGCCGCTCCGTAACCGCTTTTGAACTCTCGACAGCTTTGGCGATATTTATTAAAGTGACGACATTGTCAACCACGCATCCGACTTGAAGCGGCAGTCCCCCTTCGGGTATGAGCCGTTTTGTCACTTCGTAAACCGTTATAAACTCGTCGCCTGCGGGATAAAAATTGTCAAGTTCAAATAAAGAAATTGAGCGATTAGGAGATGAAGCGATGGAGCGATTAAGTGATTCAGTTGCATCATGGTATTTTTTCTTGAGTGCGATGATTCCGCGTTTTGCGCCGGTGGACTCCATAGCGAGTTCAACGCCCCGCACAACCTTGTCGGCATAAAGAACCATCATCTGCTGGTCTATTTTTAATATCGGTTCGCACTCGGCTCCGTTGGCTATGACGGTGTCAACCTGCGATTGAAGTTTTACGTGCGTCGGAAAACCCGCTCCGCCAGCGCCGACAACCCCCGCGTTTTTTACCATTTCAACGATGTTCATTTCGTATTTTCTTATTGTCTTTATCTTTATCTCTATCTTTACCTCTAAGTTTATCTTTAATTCCGTGACGATGTTTTTCTACGAATACTATGTCCAGGCATCGACTTTTTTTCCTTCTTTGTCGGTAAAACTACCTATGATTATTAAAATAAAATCGACTAACCACCCTATACCCAACACTCCGCCAGTCAGCAACCATATAACACCCGTGCCGATTTTACCGACATAAAATCTGTGAATGCCTAAACCACCTAAAAAAAAGCAAAGCAACAACGCAGGTAATCTCTTCTTGTCGCTCATAAAAATTTGTTACTTCTCGCCGACAATTTTATCCAATCAACTTAATGCCGTTTTTAAGAATTTCTTCTATGAAAACTCGCTTTTCTTTTTTCATTTTATCGAATTCTTCGTCGGTATAGACAAACGGCTCTATGTCCTTTTGGCCTCCATAGAGAGATAAAACCTTACCAATCCTATCAAAGTATCTCTCTTTAAAATCGCCCACGATTAATAAATCCACATCGCTGTTTTCGTTGATGTCGCCCCTTGCATAACTGCCAAATAAAATTACAGACGAAATATTATTCTTTTCTTTTAATTTATTGATAAGATTTTTTATATGGTCGATTTCTTGATTAAGTTTAGGAGCGTCTGTGCATAATCTATGCATTTTTGAGCGTCCTCTTTTTTATAAAAAATATGCGGTATATCATCAGGCAGTCCGTTAACATATCTTGTCGGAATATAGTACTGTGATAATTCTTTGCACTTCTGAATATCGGTATTATTAAATTCATCGTTATATTTAGCAGATTCATTGATTAGTTTCAGAATAGAATGTGTCTGAAAATTCCTGATGCCGTGTAGACATAGAAAACTTTTAAGCGATTTTTCTGCGGACTGCTCTGCTTGAAAACAAGCCCATTCGTAATTTTCGTTCTCTAAACTATCCTTTGCTGATTTTAAATCATACTCTGCCTGGGAAAACCATCTCAAAAATTCATTTCTGTTATTGTCCATTTTCTAACCATACCAAAACAATCGTCTGATATATAACAATTCCCCCTTTGCCAAAATATCAGAGCCGTCCTGATATTTTTGAATTGAGGGACGGTTCCGATTATTTTTTTATCTGACAATTCTAACTTTTCTTCTTTTAGTTTTATATTTTCCTGTTGCTGACGATTCAGTGATTGTTAAATTTTTATTATCCGTTGGATATGAAAATAAAGTGAAATGTCCTTGTAAGTATTGTTTTATTCGTTTTTCTGCGAGTTTTATATATTCTTCGTTTGTCTCAAAGCCGATGTATTTTCTGTCTGACTTCAATGCCGAAACCGCAGTCGTACCACTACCCATAAACGGGTCCAAAATAATATCGTCTTTGAAAGTGTATAGTTGAATAAGACGATAAGGCAATTCCTCAGGAAATGGAGCGGGATGGCCGACTCTTTTTGCTGATTCGGTATTCATTGTCCATACTGATTTTGTCCATTCCATAAATTGTTCTTTTGTAATTGTATTCTTCCGTCCTTCAACAGTCCTTTTGTAATCACCTTTTGAAAAAACCAAAATGTATTCGTGAACATCCCGCAAAACCGGATTTGCCGCCGACTGCCAACTCCCCCAAGCCATTGATGTTCCGGCGCCCGAACCTTTATTCCATATAATTTCACCCCGCATGTTAAACCCGATTTTGAGCATCATTCGCGAGATGTAATCGGATAAAGGAATGTATGGTTTCCGTCCAATGTTTGCTATATTGACGCATGCTCGACCACCATCGACTAAAACTCTATAAGTTTCCGAAAACACATTTTCTAATAACTCCAAATACTCTTTAAGAGACAAATTTTCATCGTAGTCCTTTGATACATTATACGGCGGGGATGTCACCATTAGATGAATTGAATTGTCTGGAACACCTTCCATTTTTTCCGACGAGCCGAGTATAATTTTATTTACAAATTTTTCCGGCAGTTTGTTTTCACTGAAAATTTGAACTTTTTTATTTATTGAAAAGTCAGAATATAATTTTGAATTGTAAAATTTTGTCGAATCATGATTTATCCTACTGCTCGTCCCAAAACTGCTTGTTTCACTGCCTTTTCTCACAATTTAGTCCTGCTTCCAAAGTTTTTTTATTCCAAATTTTTGCCATTATTTTTTTCATTTATGTTTGCGTTTTTTCAGTTGTTTCATCGGAAGTTAAATTGGCAATTGGATTGCTTTGCTGTTTGTCGTCATTTTTACTGTTGTCAGAAACTTCTTTTTTTATTTTTCGTCTTCTTCGAATTTTAATACTGTCACCGTATTGTGCAATAATCTCTGGACTTAGCAATTTTTTCAAACTTTCTACAATTTCATCTTCATCTATCAAAATATCCGACATTCTCCTCATTTCTCGTCTAATTGAGGCAAGTGTGACTTCATGAAATAATGCTTTTATAATTGATTCGCCGCCCAACGAAACCTGCTTATGCCAATATTCTTCAATTTCATCATCACGCATAGCATTTTTAGAAAGGTAATATATTTTTTCTGCATTTTGTTCCGAATTATCATCTGTTAAATCTATTGAAAATATCAATGAATGCTCAATACCTGATTTGTCAAAAATGAGATGGTACAACTGCCATTCTGCACCGTTTGTTAAAATAACCCAAGGAACCCCGCTTTGCGATGCATAACTTTCGGCTTGATAAATATGAGATTCTTTTAATCTGGTATTCGCCGATTTTACTTCAATATAAAACCTCACTTTGTCATTTATTTTGACAGCCAAATCCACATATCGTTCTTTTATCATAAATTCTTTCGTAATATCTTTTAAAACATCATATTCCAAAACATCCTCAAGAAATTTAATAATCCTCGTTACAACATCAGCCTCATTTATATCTTTTTCTCTTGCTTCATGAAAAACTGGAACATATTTGCGAATACCTTTAACAATTTGTTTATCCATATTTTTCCTCCGAAGATTGGGGACGGTTCCGATTATCAAAATAACATGCTAAATTATTTTAAACGAACCTATATCTGTGACAAAAATTCCGTGAGCGATTTTTTTATATCTGTCCACAAATTGTCAATGTTATCTATCAATGAAATCATCAATTCTATTTCCAGTTTGAATCCATAGCCACTCACAAAGAAATGTTTAAAACCTCTGTATGGATTTAATCTATCAACTATATCTCGAGTGAATAGCGGCATTTTATTTTTAGGGGGTGAGCAAGACAAATCAAGCAGTTCCTTGTGCCAACTTGCCCCTTTTGGCAAGGTATGATAATATTCTTTGCATACGCGTTTAATAATATTTTCTACGCCCGTATAAAAATTCATCAGGAACGTTCCAATGGATGCTTTTTGGGCGATATCTGCATCTTTCAAAATTATTTTTTCTTTGAAATCAGACAAAGCATCTAATGCCCGATTGAGCAAATTTATTCCATCCGATATATCCTCTTTGAGTTTCTTGAAATTATTTGGCATATAACAATTTTCCTTGTTCAAGAATACGTTTTGAAAGATGTTCCCGAGCATATTCCATCGGGATTAAATCCATCTCAGTAAATACTTCGCTTAATATTTTACCATAGAGTTCAAAAAATTTCTCGGGCTTAACTCCTGCAATGGCGATATCAATATCATTGGCATATTTTATATCTTCAAGACAGGAACCAAAAAGAATTATTTTATTGGCCCCATATTCTTTACCAATTTCAACTATTTTTTTTATCTCGCTATTAAACACTTTTTTGTTCATTGTTTAATGTCTTACTTTACTTCTTAAAATACCAGAACCGTTCCGATATTTCAGTATGCCTATTAGCCGAACGATTAGAGAAGAGAGAAAAGTAGTTACATTTCCTCCCGACTTACTCGCACACCCTGCATTCTTGCCAACGCAAAAACTCTAACACTGACATCTCCAACTTCTGCTACAAATTTCCAACTGACATTTGTATCTTTCATTTTTACTTGTCGACTTTTGCCAATGTCCCAACAAATTACAATGGGCATTTGGCTTGGATTATGCCCATGCAGTTTATAGTTAGTAAAATTTGATTCAGCCTCAATTGTTACGAAACGTTCTGGATTGCTTTCAGGATTCTCTCTAAAATGCGCAATGATGTCTGCACCACTTCCTCCATGTTCAAGAGATTCAAACTGATGAAACGGTAGAGCACCTAATGCCTCAAGTTTCCAAAGAACTGCTAAAGTATCTCGTTCATTTTCAGGCTCTCTATGAATTCTTCGTTGTTCACCAGATCTCCCGACCCAATAAACCCATTTTTGTTCCGGCCTTTCAAGTTTACGTTTACGAGCATCAAGTGTTTCTGCTCCACGAATATCTTTTTGTCTTTTTGTGTATGCAACAAAACTTTTGTAATCGTCAGAATTAGATATGCGGCGAAATAAGTTTTTGACGGCACAGTCAAAAGTCTCTTTGATTACACCATGGTTAATCCCACTGCGACTTATACTCATCTCTTCTTGAACTTGGTCACACTCTACAACAAAACAACAATTTTTTACCCCGGGATTTATGCTTAATCCACGTCGTTCAGCGTACTGTTCTAATCCCAAATCAAAGTATGGAATACCAAGCACTGATAGAATCAATCCTGTGTTGCCAATTTGTTCTACCAATCCAAAACGAGGCGCTTCCACAGTATATAAACCTTTTAGATTAATTGTCATCTTAAAATTAGTACCAGAGACTCCTGTCGATTCAGTTAAATTGACAAAGCGAGTAGCCTCTCCCGATTGTTCCGAAACTCGTTTTAAAACCGGGAAACCAATTTCCAAAGTTTCCTTCCTATTTCCAACTGCCAAGTGAATCGCAGGTGGGTTGTCGCGGTTTCGTGTAAAACCAACAAAAGTACGATGGAGTAAATAATCTTTTACCTCTGTAAATGTATATTCTCGGCGGACATCTGGTGGATGTCCAAAAACAGTAACTTTTGTTCCTTGATAATCTTTAGAAGTTGGCTCAGTTTCAAAAATTTTCGGTTTTGGTTTTTTACCAGCAGTTAGGGTTTCCCAGGGAGCATTAACCTCAACTTTATATACTTTGCCCTGTCCAGTATAAGTTTCTACAACAAGCCGACGCGCATAAAATGATAATTTTGAACCTATACCTTTCCATCCAAATTCATCACTTTTTTCTCCAACAACTGCAGATAATCCAAGCGACAAAAATTTATTAAGTCTTGCATAGTGCCCCGTATGCGGATTATCCGAATAATCCATGCCAATCCCATCATCTTTAACCTCAAATACATAAATATCTTCTGGATGAGGATAACAACTTATCCAAATGTTCTTTGCTTTTACTTCTCGGGCGGCGGCATTAGATACCAATTCTCTTAATAAATTGAGAGGAGAACTTATTTCTCTTATAAGTTGTCGCATTAAACTGACTTCTTGAAAATAGAGTTCTACTTCTTTTGATTTTGCTTTTTCAAATGCTTCTTCAAATGGTTTATGCATTTTTATACCCTCATAAAAATTCTACACTATCCCAAAATAATCAACCAAGACATACCACCGGGAAATCTAACGCAAAAAACCTATTCTTTTCCTTTTCGGTTCGTCGTGAACGCCCATAAGGCTCACCCCCCAATGAATTGGGGGGCTACATTTCCGTATCGTGTTTTTCTATTTTATTCTCAAGCATAGAGAGTTTATCCGCTAGTTCTTTATGTGTCGTCAGCATTTTGCGAAGTTTTACAAAAGTCCGCATAATCACAATGTTAACCCGAATTGCTTGTCTGCTATGAAGCACGCTGGAAAGCATTGCCACACCCTGTTCAGTAAAAGCATAAGGGTTTGCCCGTCACCGCCCGCCCCAACTTGAAATTACAAATTGTGATTTCAAGATTGAATACTCTCTGTTACTTAACTGAAACATAAAATCTTCAGGAAACCGTTCAGCATTTCGTTTAACTGCTTGGACCAACACTCTGACCTCAACACCATAAATACTGAGTGATTTTCCGTTATTGTAGCGGTCGCATTACTATGCGACAAATTCCCCTCTATTAAGAGGGGTTAGGGGTGTGTTTGCGGGATGGCAATCCCGCCGCTACCTTGCCGATAAACGCTTGGCTACTTAATATTACAGAACATCGGAACAACATTTTTTTACTACTCTTTTACTTTTTAATTGCTACCGTGTTTATACTATCCTGAAATAATCTACCAAAACGCATCTTAAAGGTCTTGTGAAATTTGATGCCTCCGCAAGTCCGTCGCCCGTCGGAGTGGCGATAATTCTAATTCTTTATCATTCCAACAATTTCAAAAACTCATCAACCATTAATTCAGATTTTCTTATGATTGAACGCAAAGTGCCCTTGGCTATTTCTCTATGAACAGGAACAATTACTGTTTTTGTCTTTCCTTCTTCGTGGCGTTGCAATGCTATATGACTTCCCGCCTGTCTTACTTTTACAAAGCCCTTTTTATTTAGCGCTTTTATTACTTCATCTGACGAGACGAGTGGAAGTTTCGGCATATTAAACAGCAACTTCCATTGTGCTTATAAAGGGCGGCACAGTAGACATTGATTCTTCTATTTCTTCTTTTGACGCTGTTTCTAAATAAAGTTTTACCGCTTCTTTCAAATTATCTACCGCATTTTCAATTGTTTTACCCTGACTCGCTATATCCAACTCGGGACAAAGCGCCACATACCAATTTTTTTCCTTTTCAACGATTACAGAAAAAATATAAGACATTTTCAATCCTCCGCTATTAAAATAGTTTCTTATTTCTTACACTATCCTGAAATAATCAACCAAAACGCACCGCAATGGACGCGTGAAGTTGGATGCCTTTGCAAGTCCGTCGCCCGTCGGAGTGGCGATTGAGAGCGTCGCGTATCCCTCACCCATGCCGAGTCCAAAATAAGACGGACCGTTTTTGACGAAAATAGAGCCCTGACATGCGCGCGCCATATTGGAAAGATTTTCAACATTGAGAGAGTGCATTATGAAAGTGTGGTGGTTGTCGCCTTCAACTTCGACGGCAAAATCAATCGCTATGTCAATGTCTTTTACAACCGTAACCGGCATTACCGGCATCAACTGTTCTGTCCAGACGAACGGATGGTCATTCGGAACAACGCCCCAGAGCAGACGGACGCTGTCGGGGAGATCCAGACCAATCGCTCTTGCGATTATATTCGCGTTCCTTCCGACAAAATCCCTGTTCATCTCCCCTTCGCAGCCGCGTCCGCCGGGACGTTTTATTACGATTTTGGCGAGTTCGTCGAGCTGCGATTTTGTAAGTTCATATCCGCGAGAGTCGGCTCTTATATATCTTAAAAATTTTTCCGCGACCGCTTCGACGAGAATAGTTTCTTTTTCCGCGGCGCACAGAACCCCGTTGTCAAATGAAGCTCCGTCGATTATAGCGTCTACCGTCTTTGGAAATTCAGCGGTTTCATCAACCACGACGGGCGGATTGCCGGGGCCGGCGGCAATTGTTTTTTTGCCGGCGCCCATCGCGACTTTTACAATCGCGGGTCCACCTGTCACAAGATTGAGTTTTACTTCGGAATGATTCAGCAGTGATTTTGTAAATTCAACCGAAGGCGGCTCAACCGTCGTAATCAACCCTGAAGGAGAGCCATCCGAAACTATGGCGTCGTTGATGAGTTTTATCGTCTCATGGACGCATTTTTTGGAAGCGGGGTGTGGAGCAAAAATTACAGAGTTCCCTGCGGCGATTATTGAAATCGCGTTGTTTATAACCGTCGAAGTCGGATTTGTCGACGGCGTTACGGCGGCGATTATTCCAAAAGGCGCTCTTTCGACGAGGGTAAGTCCGCGGTCGCCCGTATAGGCGAGCGGTTGAATATCTTCAACCCCCGGAGTTTTTGTGGCGGCGAGAATATTTTTTTGGACTTTATCTTCCCACCTGCCCATTTTTGTTTCTTCGTGAGCCATTTTAGCCAGATGCTCAGCGTTTTTTAGAGAAACATCTCTTATGGCTTGTATGACTTTATTTCTCTGAGCCAAACCTTGACGGACGAAAACCTTCTGAGATGATTTTGCAAGAGCAATCGCTTCGTCTAACGAACCGCATATAGGACTTCCCGTCGTGTTGAGAGCGGAAACGCCGATTTGCGATGATTGGAGTTTTTTGATTACTTCGGCAACCAAAGCCGATAGTTCGTTGTCGTTTAGTTCCATAATTAAAGGCAGTAAATAGCGAATAGCAAATAGCGATTAAGTGTTTTTCACTATTTACTATTTACTATTTGCTATTTGCTGCTTTTACTTGTCGGCGCTTTTTTTGTAGACGATAGTGCCGTCTTTTTCGATATAATCGATAATCGCCATTATGGTGCAGTCAACGGGATTTCCCTCGGTGCGTTTGGTCTGGCGGGCGGACGAACCCTGCACGATGAGCACGAGCTCCCCTTCGCCGGCGCCGACTGAATCTATCGCAACGAGCGGATTGCCTTTGGGATTATTTTCTATATCGACCGGCTGAACGATAAGCAGTTTTGTTCCGACTAATTTATCGTCTTTGCGGGTGCAGACGACATTTCCGACGACACGGGCAAATAACATAAATTCTCCTATATAAGTTTAGAGAGATTAGTTCAAAGATTGCCACGAAGGCACGAAATCACGAAATTATAATTTTGAAGAACAATCAAAAAAACAGGTAGTAGAATGACTTTCGTGTTTTCGTGGTTAAATAAAAATGTTGTATAGGAATTTCAAAGATTACCTTTAGAGATAAAATCGAGAAAATACTCTCTAAACTCTCAACTCTAAACTCTTTTACTTGCTTTTTCTTGCCAGTGTCTCAGGCAGAGAAATCGGCATCTTGCCTTCAAGGTCAAAATGTGGCTGCGGTATTACGTGGACGGCCACGAGTTCACCGACTTTCTGGGCAGCGGCCGCACCGGCGTCACACGAAGCTCTGCATGCAGCAACTTCACCGCGAAACAGAACCGTCACAAAACCAGAACCGATTTTCTCCCAACCAACAAGTTTAACATTTGCCGCTTTAACCGCGGCATCTGCCGCTTCAATCAACGCTGTCAGACCCTTCGTCTCAATCATACCTAATGCTTCCATCTGTCCTCCTTCAGTTAGTTTGGTAGCGGGCGAATTGCTATTCGCCGTATTCCCCTCTATTAAGAGGGGACAAAGGGGTGTGTTTCGTGGGATAGCAATCCCACCGCTACACAACCCTCAACTTTTTTATAGTATCACGACTTCATCGCCGTTTTTTAATGCCGCGGCGTTTGCTTCGTCGGTATCTAAATGACATTCAAGAATCATTTGAGCGCCGACTCTGGCGACAACATTTTCAAAAATCACGCTTCTTTCCCCGAATGTCTTAATACGCAATATATCTCCGTCTTTGATTTTCAATAATTGTGCATCGGCAGTCGTCATATGGACATGCCTTTTTGCGACTATCACGCCTTCTTTAAGTTCTATTTCTCCTTTGGGCCCTATGACTTTTATCGGCGCGGAATTTTTAATATCGCCCGACTGCCTTACAGGAGCGTCAACACCGAGAACGAACTTGTCGGTAATGGAAATCTCTATCTGAGTCGCTTTTCTGACGGGTCCAAGCAACCGCACTTTGTCAATCGCCCCTTTCGGCCCGACGATTCTAACGGTTTCTTCGGCCGCGAATTCGCCCGGCTGCATAAGTTTACCCTTGATTTTCAACTCATATCCGGAGCCGAAAAGTTTGTCCAAATCCTCACGGGTTATATGCATGTGTCTGTTTGAGATGTTGCAGACAACCGGGTGTTTCTCTCTTATTTGTCTCAGAGAAATCTGTTCGGTTATATCGTTTACAAGTTTGTCATTCATAGACATTCATCAGTAACGGATGATTTTGATAAAATCGTCGGCTTTCAAAGATGCTCCACCGACGAGCGCCCCGTCAATATCGGACTGCGACATAAGTTCTTTGATATTATCCGGTTTTACAGAACCACCGTAAATAATTCTCAAGGAATTACCACTTTCCTTTCCGTACATTATGGAGTACTTTTCTCTTATGAATTTGTGGACTTCTTGAGCCTGCTGGGGAGTCGCGGTTTTTCCGGTCCCAATCGCCCAGACGGGCTCATACGCGATTACCAATATTTTCGCTTCGACGGGAGAGAGAGCGGCTATGCCAACAACAATTTGTTTTTCGACGACTTCAAATGTTTTATTTGCTTCGCGTTCGGCAAGTGTTTCTCCGATGCAAACGATGGGGACAAGACCCGCCGACAGAGCAGATTTTGTCTTTTTGTTGACAGTCTCGTCGGTCTCTCCGAAATACTGCCTTCTTTCCGAATGACCTATTATGACATAATCGCATCCGCTGTCTTTGAGCATTGACGCCGATATCTCGCCGGTAAAAGCTCCATCTTTCTGCCAGTGGATATTTTGCGCAGCGAGTTTTATCGCGGAGTTTTTGAGCGCTTCGCGCACAACGAGAAGTGAGGTAAAAGGCGGAGCAACCACGATCTCGCGGCCGCTAACAGAGAGGGTTAAGTTCTTAAGCGTATTAACAAGTTCAAGCGCTTCAGGCATCGTTTTGTACATCTTCCAATTCCCAGCTATTATAGGTCTGCGCATAAATTCTCCTGCACCAGCGTGGTCTTTTTGTCCATAAACTCATCGAAGTTATAATAGCAAATTTTCATTTCTCTGCAAAATTTATATTAAAAAATTTGACGATTGGACAACATTTATGCAAAAATGTAGCGGAAAAATTTGTCCACGAGAGCAATTGCTTAATGAAAGCTTCATAAAATTGAAATTTTGGAAATTGCTTCTCGTTAAGAACTATGCATACGCTTTATTTAAGTTTGAGTTTTATGTCAACGTAGCGACATGTGATGCTAAAGACATATTCGCTTTTCACAAACACAGCAATCAACGTTGTTTCGCTGCATTTTTCGTCAAATTCACCCGACCAGAATTTACTCGATTACTTAGAAATCAAACGACCTTATGCTGAAGCGATATATCCTCCGGGCGAAATCTGAATATCTTGTCTTTGGCAGAGTTGTTGCATCTGAAATACTGATAATCTTCTGTCAGAATCCATCCGTCACCTATGTAGACAGCGTGATGCTCGCTATTTTCAGATATTTTTCTCGCTTTTTTCCGGAGCGATTCATCTATTTCAAAAAGCTTCTTCTTCCTGAGTTTTACTGTTTTTACATAGTTGTCATCCGACTTAAAACCGATCGAGGCCGATGTCCCAGGTCGGGGAGAGAAAGGAAATATGTGTACCTTGGAAAAACCGATTTTTTCCACAAACTCGCATGTATTTTCAAACATCTCTTCGGTTTCGCCGGGAAACCCAACAATCACATCCGTTGTTATCGTTATATCTGGAATTGTTTTTTTTATGTCAGAAATTCTTTCTGAATAAAAGCGGGTATTGTATGGCCGGTTCATTTTTTTAAGGAGAGTATCGTCGCCGGATTGAAGAGGTATGTGAAGATGGGGGCAGATCTTGATGGGATTTTCCTTCATAAAATTAAGCAGTTTGTCCGTTATCTCGGTTATCTCTATGGATGAGAGTCTTATCCTGAACTCCTTATTGATACTTAAGATATCCGAGATGAGATTTTCAAGAAGATAATTTTCTTGAGGGCTATATTTCCCCAGTCGAACCCCGCACAAAACGATTTCAAGATAGCCGTTGTTTAAAAGCGCCGTGACCTCTTCGACGACTTCATCTTTGGACTTACTGCAGTTTCCGCTTCTGATGTATGGAACGACGCAGTAGCTGCAAAATTGATCGCAACCATCCTGTATTTTAAGATATGCCCGAGCGTGTTCGGAAAAAGAAGTTATAATTTTTTTCGATTCAACGATTTTATAGTATTCAATTATATTTTCCATATCCTTGAGTATCTTTACTCTCGGGTTTCCATCGAAATGATTTTTTATTTCGTCAGTGGCGCGCTTCGAATAGCATCCGCATACAACAATGTCAGCTTGCGGAGCAACTCTCGTCATCCGCCTTACGATCTGCCTGCACTGCCTATCAGCCTCTGCGGTGACCGTGCACGAATTAATCACAACGATGTCGGCATCTTCAGGGGAAGCAACTTCGTTGTAATCACTGGAGAAGTTTTCCCTTATGCGCTGAGTGTCATACTGGTTGACTTTGCATCCGAAAGTGTAGAAATAAACTTTTTTCATAAATTTTATACTTTCTGTAGACGGAAAATTCGAACAAATGTTCGAATGCTTCGTCGAAAAGTTTACTCGCCAAACATATATTGAATTATCGAAACAAGATATATGGCGGCTGTGTCGCTTTTCAAAATTTTTTCTCCAAGAGACACTGTCTTAAAGTTTTTGTTCCTTGCAAATTCTATCTCACCGATTGAATACCCGCCTTCCGGCCCGACAAAAAGATTTACGGACGCGGGTGCTTTTGCAATAGGCATCAATACATCTTTGACACCGATTGTTTCTTCGCTTTCCCAAGCTATCAGATTAAGTGAGTTCGAAGTTTTTGAGACGTAATCAACAGCTTCTGTGAACCCTACCGCTTTAGCAATATTCATAATATCCGTTCTTCCAGACTGTTTAGAAGCAGCGAGAGCAATCAAATTCCATCTCGTGTTCTTGGCCGTATCGGCGACGGAAATTTTGACTACGGTTCTTTCTGAAATTACGGGGATGATTTCGGCCACGCCGAGCTGAGCGGCTTTTTCTATTATCTCGTCCAATTTTTGTTTCTTGAGCGGCGAAATAAAAAGCCTGACTCCGAAATTTTTTGACTCCTTGGACGACGGAGTATATTCTATGATTTTACCAAAAACTTTCCCGTTTTTGACACCACTTATTTCTCCAATATAGCTGTTGCCTTTTCCATCAAATATATTGATCCTGTCGCCCGCTTTCTTTCGCAAGACATTAAGCAGGTGGTGGGATTCTCCGATTGTGAGTAAAAATGTATTTTCTTTGAAGTTCTGCGTTGGGCAGTAGAAATGTGGCATGTTTACCCCATTAGAAATATTCTGCGATTTTGACGTCCATCGGGATTACCCCCGAATGAATTTTGGGGGTCTACATTTATTTAGGGTCTGATGATCCCGCCAAGTCGAGACTAATCTGAACCACGAAGACACGAAAACGCGAAATTGGGGACTTTTTTCGTGATTCCCCTGCCTGTCGGCAGACAGGTAACTTTCGTGCTTTCGTGGTAAAGTTTTTTCTCTGTGTTCTCTGTGCCTCTGTGGTGAATTTTAGTGAAGCGTCAGTGAACCCTATTTATGGTCTAAATTTGCTTCGTTAACTCACCATATCCTTTCTAACGGGGTTTATTCAAACGATTGGGCGAGCTGTCTTAAATACAACTTCTGTCTTTCAGAGAGGTCTTTTGGTATTTTTATATTGATTTTAACAAGCAAATCTCCGCGGCCGCGGCGGTTGAGATGAGGTATGCCGTGTTCCTTTACTTTCAGTATAGTGCCAGGTGACGTGGCAGTTGGAACTTTTATCTTGGCATGACCTTCGAGAGTCGGAACCTCCAACTCACTCCCGAAAACAAGCTGGTGGTAATGTAAAAAAACCTCGTGAAGAAGGTCGTCGCCGTGGCGTGTAAAATGTGGGTCCTTTTTTATGCGCACAACCACGAAAAGATCCCCGGCGTAGCCACCCGAACTAACTTCACCGGAACCCGCTACCCGCAAAGTCGTTCCGTCATCGACGCCCGCTGGTATTTTAACAGTAATTTTGTGAGGCATTCTGACCACCCCTTGACCACGGCATTCGGAGCAAGGGGTCTCTATATGCAAGCCTTTTCCCCCGCATTTTGAGCAGCTCCTTGTGAACGAAAAAAATCCTTGCGCTGTCCTTATCTGACCTGTTCCTTTACATGTCGGACATGTTTTCGGATGAGTGCCGGCTTTCGCCCCACTTCCGTGGCAATGAGGGCAGGGCTCGTGTCTTTGTATATCTATGTGTTTTTCTACGCCGGAAAACGCCTCCTTCAGCGAAAGTTCGATTTCTGTTCTTATGTCCGCTCCTCTCTGAGCGCGAGGATGCCTTGTCTTTCTCGAAGAGCCACCAAATATGTCTCCGAATATGTCCCCGAATACGTCGGTAAAATCTGCAAAATCACCGGATCCGGGAAACCCCTGATTTTGGGCATAAGTTCCCGCTCCCGGGTGATATCCGCCGGTAAATGCCTCGGAACCAAGCTGGTCATACATCTGCCTTTTTTTCGCATCGGCGAGGACCTCGTATGCGGCGTTGATCTCCTTAAATTTATCCTCCGCCGATTTGTCGCCGGGATTTTTATCCGGGTGATATTTCAAGGCGAGACGGCGATAGGCCTGTTTTATCTCCTCCGTAGTGGAGTTTTTGCCAACACCGAGAATTTCGTATAAATCTTTTGCCATACGTTAGAGAACAAGGGCGTAAGAACACAAGTGCACAAGAGCACAACGGCAGAAGTCAGAGGACAGGGGACAGAGTGGCAGAGCACAAGGGCACAAGAACACAAGTCAGGGCAGCAGAGCAGCGGTGGCTCGTGGCTCGTTTCCTCCAGTCACCAGCCGCCATCCACTATTCGCTATTTGCTATTCACTATTCGCTATTCTCTCACCCCTCATCTCTCACCTCTATTCACTATCCGCTATTCGTCATTCCCTATCTACTACCTACTATCTACTTATCCTTGTCTTCATCGACAACTTCTGCATCGACGACTTTTTCCTTCTGTTCTCCTTCTTCAGGAGTTTCTTCGCCCCCCTCTTTCTTAGGTGTCTTTTGCTTCTCTGCGGCCTGCTTGTAAACCATTTCGGCGAGTTTGTATGACTCCTTTACAAGATTGTCTTTGGCTTTTTTGATTTGGTTTATCTCCTCGGATTTCAACGCGTCCTTCGCCTCGCCTAGCGCCCTTTCTATGTTGAGCCTTTCATCCTGCGAAAGCTTGTCACCATAATCCTTCAAACTTTTCTCGGTGGAATAGACTATGCTGTCAAGCTCGTTTTTCGCTTCTATCTCTTCTTTTTTCTTTTTATCGGCGTCGGCGTACTGTGATGCATCCTTCACGAATTTCTCGACCTCATCTTTGGAAAGTTTAGTGGATGCTGTTATTCTGATGGACTGCTCCCTGCCGGTTCCGGTGTCTTTCGCTGTGACATGAAGTATGCCGTTCGCATCTATATCGAATGTAACCTCTATCTGTGGGACGCCTCTTGGAGCGGGAGGAATCCCATCAAGCATAAATTTGCCGAGCGATACGTTATCCACCGCCATCGGACGTTCTCCCTGAAGAACATGGACCTCTACGGAAGTCTGACTGTCTGCCGCTGTAGAGAATATCTGCGACTTTTTCACGGGAATTGTAGTATTCCTGTCGATGAGCGGCGTGCGGACGCCCCCGAGAGTCTCAAGCCCGAGCGTAAGCGGCGTCACATCCAAAAGAAGTATGTCTTTGACTTCACCACTTAAAACGGCACCCTGAATAGCGGCACCCATCGCAACGCATTCCATCGGATCTATGCCTCTTTCGACTTTTTTGCCCACATGTTCTTCCACGAACTTCTGAACTATAGGCATTCTGGTCGGTCCTCCGACAAGAATAATTTTCGTTATATCCTTAATGCTTTTTATGTGGCTACCGGGAGCACTTTTTGCGTCCGCAACAGCCTGCTCAATGGAAGAGGCGCATCTCTCAACTATCGGACCCACAAGTTTTTCAAGCGTGGCTCTGGTTATCTTCATGGTAAGATGCTTGGGGCCGGAGGCATCAGCAGTTATGAAAGGAAGATTAATGTCGGTTTCAAGTATGTTGGAAAGTTCGATTTTGGCTTTCTCCGCGGCCTCTCTTAGGCGCTGAACGGCCATTTTGTCGTTCCTTAAGTCGATGCCGTGCTCTTTCTTGAACTCGTTCGCTATGTAATCTATGAGGGCGTTGTCCATGTCGGTTCCACCAAGCTGTGTGTCGCCCGAGGTCGAAAGAACATTGAATGTCCCTTCTTTACTCATCTCCATGATAGTGACATCAAGCGTTCCTCCGCCGAAGTCAAAGACAAGAATTTCTTGGTCGCCCCTTTCTTTGTCGATTCCGTAAGAAAGACATGCCGCCGTGGGCTCGTTGACGAGTCTTATGACATCAAGACCAGCTATGGTTCCCGCGTCTTTCGTCGCCTGACGTTGGTTGTCGTTAAAGTACGCCGGAACCGTTATGACCGCTTTTGTGACCTTATCGCCAAGAAATGCCTCCGCGTCGTTTTTGATTTTTTGCAAAATAAAAGCCGACAGCTGCTGCGGGGTGAAATCTTTCCCGTGAATTTTGTATTTGAAATCGGCACCCATCTTGCGTTTAAACGCCGTGAAAGTGCCCTCGGGATTTGACACAGCCTGCCTTCTGGCCGGCTCGCCGACAAGAAGCTGATTGTCCTTTGTGAACGCGACAAACGACGGAAATGCTTTTCCGCCTAAAGTTGTACCTTCGGCAGACGGAATTATAGTTGCTTTTCCGCCTTCCATAACGGACGCTGCCGAATTGCTTGTACCTAAATCAATGCCAATTATTTTAGCCATCTTATGCCTCCTTGTTTTAGGAATTAGTGGATTATCACGAAAACACCAAATCACGAAACCTGTCCCGATAAAGGAGATTACTGAAAAAAACCTTCTACCACACAAGACACAAAGAAAAATGAGAACCTCACAGAGAAATCACCCACGAAGATGTGAGTTCTGTGTTATTAAAACTCCGAACCACGAAGACACGAAAACGCGAAATTGGGGACTTTTTTCGTGATTTCTAACTTTCGCGCTTTCGTGGTAAAGTTTTTTCTCTGTCTTCATGGTGCCTCTGTGGTGAGGTTTTTCAGTGGTCTCATGTATCGGGATAAATTTCTATGAATTTCAATAAATTTTTATCTTCTACCGTCTACCACTATTCGCTATTTGTTATTTACTATCCACTATTTTATTCTTTACGATTTTCACTTTTGCGGGGCGTATGACCCTGTCGTTCATTATGTATCCTTTCTGGAATACTGATACGATAGTTCCGTCAACTTTGCTTTCATCTTCGACGGTCTCTACCGCTTCATGAAGATGAGGGTCGAAAACGTCGGTGGCATCTATAGTATTTATGCCCTCGCCAATCAACATTTTTTCAAACTCTTTGTATATCATCTCAAGACCTACGATTATGCTCTCTGTGTTCTTTGTGGTTCTGACCGATTCAAGAGCCTGCCCTATGATATCGTAGAGCGAAATCTGCTTTAAAAGAATCTCCTCTTTTCCCCAAATCCTGTGATTTTCCTTCTCCCTCTCGACCCTTTTTCTGTAATTTTCAAATTCGGCTTTGAGCCTTAAAAGTTGGTCGTAGTACATCGTCGCTAACCGCTCTTTCTCGTCAAGCTGCGCTCGCATTTCTTCATTCGAAACGATTCCCATATTTGACGGCTGTTTATTGTTTGTGAAGCGTTCAGATTCGTTATCCTTCTTCATGGCTTTCCATTTTCCCCAGGATATCGCCTAACATCTGCGAAACCTGTTTTACTATTGATATCATCTTTCTGTACTCCATCCTTTTTGGGCCTATTATACCGAGCACACCCAACGGCCTTTCGTCCTTCTTGTAAACGCTTGTGACGGCGCTTATGCACTCGAATCCCTTACAGTGCGTCTCTGCTCCAATAATAACCCTGACGTTATCGCTTGAGAGTCCGTCGGATAAAACCCTTACAAGAGGATTTCGTTTGTCCGCTGTGTTTACGAGGCGTTCAGAAAAGGAATAATCCCTGAACTCGGGCAGAGCCATTATCTTTGAAAAACCGTCTATGTAGAAATCGCTTTCATATAAAAAAAGATCTTTTATCAATTCGCCGAGAGTCGAGAGTTCCATGCTTTCGATTTTTAAATCGGCCAGTCCCATCTCAAGAGATTGTTCGGCATCGCTTATCGCCAGACCCTCAATCTTTTCTTTCAGAAAATCTGTTATATGCCTGAGGTTCCTCAAAGAAATATCTGCATTCAGTAACTTGTGCTTTACAAGTCCCGTGTTTGTGACAAAAATGAACAACAGTTGTTTGTCTTTCAAAGATATCAATTCTATGTTCTTGACAATGGTTTTTTCCTTCGACGGAAGAGAAACAAAGCCGGAATAATGGGATAACGTTGAAAGTATTTTAGATGTATTTACGAGAACCTCTTCGAGTTCAAGGAGATTGCGGTGATGATTGCTCCTTAATTTGTCCATTTCGCCGATGGTTATGTTTTGGACGCTTTTGAGCATATCGACATAAGCCCTGTATCCCTTGTCGGTAGGTATACGTCCTGAAGATGGGTGTGGCTGGACCATATACCCTTCATCCTCAAGCTCCGAAAGGCTCTTCCTGACAGTTGCCGACGAAAGTTTGAGCCCGTAATCGGCAACAAGTATATTCGAGCTTGTCGGAAGTCCGGTTTTTATATAGTGATGAACCGCCGCATGCAATATCTGACTCTTTCTCTTTTCGGATTTTCTGACATCTAACTTTCTCATAGCACAAAGAAACAATTAAAAATGTAAAATTAAA
>JBGFRZ010000047.1:0-23883 GCA_041694835.1 Ignavibacteria bacterium | reverse complement strand
TAGAACGGTTGGTTTACAAAAATGAAGAGTTGAACATCAGGTTAGGCTTAATAGGGATGAATTTATCCACAGCGATGGCAAGAATCTAAGAAAAGCAAACGAAGTTATCAACAAAGTAGCAAAAAAACAGTAAAAGTTGAGAGCCATCGTTTCAAGATATTAACAAAAAAATAATTTATCAGCAGACCCTAAGTCGATAAACAGGCACGCCCAAAACAAAATATTCCAAAAGCCTCTTTTTAGCACTTTCAGAAATCCTGAATGTTTCCTATATACTTTTGAAACTATATCTGTGCTCGCACTTGCGGCACTTGTATCTACCGTCTTTAAGCCTCCATGCCCAACAGTGAGAACATTGGGGACATTGTCGTTTCACAATGTCTTATTTTAGCATAATTTTAGTCCGTTTTCTTTGGCTATTACCAAATTTTATATAATGAGAGTGTTGAAAAACCTTAATTTTTTGAAGGATCTGGCAGTTTCAGGTTAAAAGTTGAAATCGTTTAGACCGCAATGTCCGACGAGCAAAACAAGGAGTTTTGCGGGCCGATTGAAACTTTTAACCGTTAAAAAATTGCTCTTTAAGTGAAAAAGATGGGTTTTTCAATAATCTCATAATCTATTTTTGTGCGCCCGTAGCTCAATGGTAGAGCAGCGGACTCTTAATCCGTTGGTTGTGGGTTCAACTCCCTCCGGGCGTATTTTAACGCATCGGACTATTAAAATGTAAAATTAAAAACTAATACAAAAAGACAAATTTCATAATTTTTAATTTGCGACGAAGTCGATATGTTCGCCGCGGTGGCGGAACTGGCAGACGCGCACGGCTTAGGACCGTGTGAGGTGACTCGTGTGGGTTCAACTCCCTCCCGCGGCAAGATAATTGAAAATTAAATATCGAAAGGATAAAATATGGAAAAAACATCTATCAAGGTGCTTAAATCTGAACCGTGCAAAATCACGATTACTTTTGAAGTTGGCAAAGAAAAAGTCGGTGAATATCTGGATAGGATATTTAAGGAAATTCAAAAAGAAGCGCAACTACCGGGCTTCAGGGTTGGGAAAGCGCCCATTGAAACAATCGAAAAAGAATTTTCTAAAACCGCCGGCGAAAGAATGGTGTCAAAGCTTTCGACGGAACTTATATATGACTATATCGAAAAAGAAAATATAAAAACAGCGGCGACTCCGATGATAACCCATATTTCCTATGAGCCCGAAAAGAACCTGACCTTCAACGTGCTTGTCGAACGTCATCCGGAAATCGAAGTCAAGAACTACAAAAAAATTAAACTCACAAAAAAAACAAAGCCGACGGACGAGGCCGACATCGAGTCGAGACTCGGACTGCTTCAAGAACGTAATGCATCTCTCTGCCCCGATTTAACCAAAACTATCGACAGGGAAAGCTTCGCCATAATCGATTACACTCTCTATGCCGACGGAAATAAAATCAAAAATGCTTCGGCTCAGAATTTCCTGGTCGATGTTTCGAATCAGGCGAACATCAAGGGTCTCAATGAAGCCCTTATAGGTTCGAAAATAGGCGACAAAAAGACGATAGAAGTGTCGTTCCCTGAAAATCATCCTAACAAAAATCTTGCCGGCAGAAATGGGAATCTTGAGGCGGTAGTCAAGGATGTCAAGAAAAAAATTCTTCCTAATCTGGACGACGAATTCGCAAAAGATCTCGGTTTCGAAAGCCTCGAATCTTTGAAAACCAACATCAAATCATCACTCGTTTTCGACGAAGAGCAAAAGACAAAAGAGAACATGCATAAACAGATAGAGGATTTCCTTCTCAGAAACAATCGGTTCGAAGTTCCGGAAAAGATAACATCCGACTACCAAAAATCGCTGATTGAATCGATGAAGAGATATTTTCTTTCGAAAGGAGCGAATGAACAAGAGTGGGACAAGAATAAAGAAGCTGTCGAAAAAAAATCGCTTGAAGATGCGAGGGATGCGCTCAATCTTTTTTACATCTATGACTTCATAGCGACAGCCGAAAAAATCTCGGTTACGGACGACGATCTCGATAAAACCAAGGAAACGCTCAAAAAAATATACGATAAAAACCCGGCGGATTTTGAAAAAAAATGGCAGGCGGATATTTCGCAGATAAAATATGATATACTAAAAGAAAAAGTATTTAAGTTCATCATTGATAATGCTATAATCAAAGAAGAAGCGGTCAAATAACTACAATAATAACAGCAAAGCGGTAGAGCCATCATACACTCGTAGAAAAAAGATTTTTAAGTAATTGCTCAAAAATGAGACGGAGCAGCTGGGCATTAGAACAGTAGCGAGTAGCGGGTAGATACTAGCGGCGGGATTGCGAGCCCGCAAATTGTCGCATAGCAATGCGACCACAACCCACTACCATCTACTATCCTTTGTGCACTTGTGCATATGCTTCGTTGTTTGGAGGTTTTATGGCAAATGTTGTACCCACGATAATTGAAAGATGGAATCAGGGAGCGGCGGTTGGATACGACATTTATTCGCGGTTGCTTAAAGACAGAATCATATTCGTCGGCGGATACGGTGGAACCGTTACAACCGATTCGGCGAACCTCATAATCGCACAGCTTTTATATCTTGAGGCTGAAGCCCCCGACAGAGACATAAATCTCTATATAAACTCGCCCGGCGGAATAGTTACGGCGGGGCTGGCCGTTTACGACACGATGCAGTACATAAAATCCCCTATAACAACCATATGCATAGGGATGGCTATGTCATTCGGTGCCCTCCTTCTTGCGGCTGGCACAAAAGGAAAAAGATACGCCCTACCCCACTCACGAATAATGCTCCATCAGCCGCTAATATATGGGGAAGGACTTTCCGGCGCCGTAACGGACATAGACATCGAAACCAAAGAGCTCTTAAATACAAAAAACAGGCTTATTGAGATTATCTCAAAGCATACGGGGCAGTCCCGAGAAAAGGTAAAGCACGACACCGAGAGAAACTTTTACATGAGCGCCGAGGAATCTAAAAATTATGGCATAATCGACGAAATAATAGTTTCAAGGAAAACAAAATGACGGAAACTAAACAATCATACGAAACGCAATGCGAATTTTGCCTTAAAAAAAGATCGCAGGGCATACACCTTATAGGTAGCCGCGGCAAATACATCTGTTCGGAATGCGTCAAAACCGCGAGCGCTCTGCTGTGCGAGATTGAAAAAGAGGAACTTTTAAAAGAATCTCGTTCACTTCCAACACCGACTAAAATAAAAAAAATTCTCGACGAGCATGTAATCGGACAGGAGGAGGCAAAAAAGGTGCTGGCGGTTGCCGTTTACAACCACTACAAGAGAATGGAAAAAGGCGGGGTTATTGACGGTGTAGAGATGCAGAAATCAAACATACTTTTGATAGGTCCTACCGGAACTGGAAAAACCCTCCTGGCGCAAACACTTGCGAAAATTCTCCACGTCCCTTTCGCCATAGCGGACGCGACGACGCTGACCGAGGCGGGATATGTAGGCGAGGACGTTGAAAACATTCTCGTGCGACTTCTTCAGAACTCAAATTATAATATAAAAAAATGCGAGAAGGGCATAATCTATATCGATGAGCTCGACAAAATTTCAAGAAAATCCGAAAATCCTTCGATTACCCGGGATGTTTCGGGTGAGGGAGTTCAACAGGCTCTTTTGAAAATCATAGAGGGGACGACGGCGAACGTCCCTCCGCAGGGCGGAAGGAAACACCCCCAACAGGAGTTCGTTCAAATCAATACGACAAATATCCTTTTCATATGTGGCGGAGCTTTTGACGGGATAGATAAAATATTGAAAGAGCGGATTGAATCTAAAACCGTGGGTTTTATGAATTTATCGTCTAAAAAAGGAGACAATAAACTTTTGAAATCGTCAATCCGACCGGAAGACCTCATCAAATACGGGCTTATTCCGGAACTCGTTGGAAGGCTCCCCATAGTAGCAGCGCTTGAAAGTTTAAAGAGAGATGATTTGGTTAAAATTTTGAAAGAGCCGAAAAACGCCATAGTTAAGCAATATCAGAAGATATTTGCTCTTGAAGGCGTTGAACTGCTCTTTACCGAAGAATCGCTTTATGAAATCGCCAACAGGGCTATAAAACACGGAAGCGGGGCGAGAGGTTTAAGGTCGATAATAGAAAACATGCTTCTCAACACGATGTTCGAACTCCCTGAAATAGCGGCGAAATCTGGCATCAAAAAATGTGTGGTTGATAAGGATGTCGTCGAAGGTTCTACGGCGCCGAAACTCATCACCTATCACGAACTTTCGGCATAATTTATATTGCTCTGTACCATAAGGACAGGTTATAAAATGAATGAAACCAAAACAAACAACGTAAGGGTATTTCCCGAAAACGTGGGTGTTCTGCCGGTCAGAGATGTGGTTGTTTTTCCGTCCATGGTGATACCTCTCGCCATAGGAAGGGAAAAATCGATAAAAGCGGTTGAAGAAGCTATGAGCGGACAAAAATACATACTTCTTGTAACGCAGAAACACTCGCAGATCGACGATCCAACGGAGGGAGAGCTGTATGCCATAGGAATTATCTCTGAGATACTACAACTTCTCAAAATGCCGGACGGCACGCTCAAGGTCCTTGTAGAAGGCCTTGAGAGGGCAAAATGGAAAAATTTTAAACTAACCGCAAAGGGATTCGTCACCGTCGACATCGAAATTTTGAAAGAAGAGAAGATGGGGCACACCCTTGAGATAGAAGCCCTTGTAAGAAGGATAACGACATCTTTTGAATCATACACCAGGGTCAGCCAGAAAATTCCGTTAGAGGTTGCAAATGCGATAACGAATATGACCGACCTCGGAAAATTTGCGGATACCATAGCTGCGCATCTGACCCTGAAAATACCGGAAAAACAGCAGATACTCGAAACTCTCAACATCACTGAAAGACTCGAAAAAATAGCACAACTCCTTAATAAAGAGATTGAAATACAAAATATCGAAAAAAGAATACAAAGCAGGATACGTCATCAGATCGAAAAATCACAGAAGGAGTACTATCTCACCGAGCAGATGAAGGCCATACAAAAAGAACTCCGCCAGAAAGACGACTTCGCCAAAGAGATAGACGAATTGAGAGCTAAAGTAAAACAGGCAAAAATGCCGAAAGAGGCACAGGAATCTTCGGAAAAAGAGATTCAGCGTCTTGAAAAAATGATGCCGTTTTCGCCGGAGGCAACGGTTTCAAGAACTTATCTCGACTGGATGATAAACCTGCCGTGGGCAAACTTCACGCAAGATAACCTCGACATAAAAAGGGCCCAAAAAATCCTTGATGATGACCACTACGGACTTGAAAAACCAAAAGAAAGGGTCCTCGAATATTTGGCGGTTTTAAGACTCGTCAAAAAAATAAAGGGTCCGATACTTTGTTTTGTCGGACCGCCCGGCGTCGGAAAGACTTCCATCGCACATTCTATAGCCCGTTCGCTCGGCAGAAATTTTGTAAGAATATCGCTCGGTGGCGTCAGAGACGAGGCGGAAATAAGGGGACACAGACGCACATACATAGGTTCGCTCCCCGGAAGAATAATTCAGTCGATGAGAAAAGCGAAGTCAAAAAATCCGGTATTCATACTCGACGAAATAGACAAACTCGGAACCGACTGGCGCGGCGACCCTGCGGCTGCGCTTCTGGAAGTTTTGGACCCGGAGCAAAATCATTCTTTTACCGACCACTATCTTGATGTCGAATTCGACCTTTCCGACGTTATGTTCATAACCACGGCGAATACGCTCTACTCAATCCCCCCCGCACTCGTCGACCGCCTTGAAACTATAAGGTTTCCAGGATATACAATCGAAGAAAAAATAAAGATCGCGCAAAACTTCCTGATACCAAAACAGCTCAAAGAGCACGGCATAAAACCTGAACACTTCGTCATACCCGAGGAAACTCTCGGCAACATAATTCAGCTCTATACACAAGAAGCCGGGGTAAGAAATCTTGAGAGAGAAATAGCCAACGCCGCGAGAAAATACGCAAAAGAAATAGCGCTCGGCAACATATCGCAAAAGTCGAAAGTTGTATTGATGCCCGACAACATCAAGGACTATCTCGGAATTCCGAAGTTTTACAAGGAAAGGGTGTCGCCCAACGCCGTCGGCGTTTGCACCGGTCTTGCGTGGACCGAAGTAGGCGGAGAAACGCTGACGATAGAAGTTACACTTATGAAAGGGACGGGGAAGCTTATCCTGACGGGAAAGCTCGGAGATGTTATGAAGGAATCCGCCCAGGCGGCTTTAAGTTATATAAAATCGGTTTCGCCGAAATACAAAATCCCATCGTCGACATTTAAAGCATCCGACATACATATACACATCCCGGAAGGCGCTATACCTAAAGATGGACCGTCGGCCGGTATAGCCATAACGACGGCTCTTGCCTCACTTCTTACAAAAAGAGCCGTTAAGAAAGATCTGGCGATGACAGGAGAAATAACCCTCAGGGGCCGAGTCTTGCCCATAGGCGGGCTGAAAGAGAAACTAATAGCCGCATACAGAGATGAGGTAAAAATTGTGATATACCCCGAAGGGAACAAAAAGGATATAGAAGAGATACCGAAACATATACTTAAAAAAATAAAGCTGGTTGATGTAAAAAATCTTGAAACAGTCCTTGAGTTGGCTCTCGAGAAAAACACCAAGTTGACAAGTTGATATTACTAAAAATCATCAAATCGACGGTCAACAAATTAAAATAGGGAGGAGGGTTTTATGAAGTTCATCTCTGTAACAGCAATTGTGGCGGGAGTTGTGCTTGCTATCGTAGGGTTTGTATCCAGAATAAGGGTTGAGCCGATTTTCGGAATTGAATCGCGCGCATTTGCAGGCATAAGCGCCGTTCTTTTTCTTCTTGCCATAGCGATTAACACTCTTCCGGAAGATTTATAATAGCGGACAGAGATTAGAGAATATTAGAGGGTAGAAGGTAGGCGGTGGAAGGCGGAAGGTGAATAAAAGTTTCCCGTCTGGCGCCTCTCATCTCTTTTCTCTTGACGCTCTTCTCTAAACTCTAAGCTAAGTAAGTAGCGATGCGATTGCTATCACACAAAAAGGTCTCCGAGCACGAAATACATGGAGTTCTCATTTGAATTTTCGTGATTTCGTACTTCCGTGGTTATATTTTATTTTTTGAAACAATAACTATGAAATACCGCAGCCTAAGAGGAATGCGCGATATCATCGGGCAAGAGGCATCAAAAATCTTCCTGATAAAACAAAAATCAAGGGAGATTTTCCAAAGCTTCAATTACGTCGAAATAAAATTGCCTTCCGTCGAAGAGGTATCTCTTTTTTTAAGAACCATAGGTGAGTCGACCGATATAGTTGAAAAACAGATGTACATATTCAAGGATAAAGGCGAAAGAACGGTTGCGTTAAGACCGGAAGGAACGGCCGGGGTGGTAAGGAGCTGCATCCAAAACAACCTTTTTGCGACTTATCCCGTCACAAAACTTTTTTACTCGGGGTCTATGTTCAGATATGAAAGACCGCAAGAAGGAAGATACAGAGAATTTTATCAGATCGGATGCGAGTACTTTGGAAACGGATCGGCGGTTTCAGATGCTGAAATAATCATTTTAGCCGATAAAATTCTCGGAGAGTGCGGCGTCAAAAGCAGAAAAATCAACATAAACTCTATCGGATGCAGAGAGTGTCGTCCCACCTACTCTCAAAAAATCAAGGAATACTCGGTGAGAATAAAAGACACGCTTTGCGAAGACTGCCAAAGGCGGATTGACAAAAACCCATTAAGAGTGCTCGACTGCAGGACGGACAAAAAAAAGCTCGAAGATTTCCCAGCCGCATACGAACACCTCTGCCGGAATTGTGAAAATCATTTCTATGAGTTAAAGAGTATACTGAACGAGCAAAAAATAGATTTCGCCGTTGAACCCAAAATTGTCCGTGGTCTCGACTATTATACCGGAACGGTTTTTGAAATAAAATCCGATGTTCTGGGGGCTCAGGACACCATAGCCGCCGGCGGAAGATATGACTGTCTCGTTGAAGAAATGGGCGGCAAAGCCACGCCCGCCTGTGGTTTTGCCATAGGGGTAGAAAGACTCATTCTCGCTTCGGAAAATATTCCGATAAAAAATTCAAAAAAATTTTTTGTTGCCATACAAAGCGACGACTTCAAAAACAAAGCCCTCTCACTGGCGTTAAAACTCAGGGAAAATCGGTTTGTCACTGAGGGGCCTATTCCCGCCAGATCGCTGAAAAGCCAGTTGAACTCGGCGAACAAGATGGCTTTCGATTTTTCCATAATATTCGCCGAGGAAGAGTTCAAAAAAAATGAGGTGATACTGAAAAACATGGCCGACGGTTCCCAAAAAACCGTAAAAATTGAGAATGTGGTGGATGAAATTTTAAGCATACCAGGAGAGAGACTATGAAGCTTAAACTTGCGCTCCCAAAAGGAAGTTTACAGGAATCGACGATTGAAATTTTCAGGAAAGCCGGGATAAAAATAAGATCCTCGGAACGTTCTTACTTTCCCAACTGCGACGACGAGGAACTCGAAATAATGCTTGTAAGGGCGCAGGAAATACCGAAATATGTCGAGGATGGAGTCTTTGATGCCGGGATAACGGGTTATGACTGGATACTCGAGTCGGATGTGAATATCATGGAAATCTGCGAACTGCTTTATGCGAAATCCGGGTTCAAGCCGGTAAGATGGGTTCTGGCGGTCCCGGAAAACTCAAGAATACGCTCAATCAAAGACCTTAGCGGGAAAAGAATTGCAACCGAACTCATAAACTTCACCAAAAAATATTTCGAGAAAAAAAAGATAAATGTCGAAGTAGAGTTTTCATGGGGAGCGACCGAAGCCAAAACCCCCTCGCTTGTCGACGCCATAGTTGAACTCACCGAAACGGGCTCATCTCTGCGGGCGAACAAACTCAGAATAGTCGACGAGCTTCTTTTTTCGACAACGCGCCTTATAGCGAACAAGAAATCATGGAAAAATGCGTGGAAAAGGGAGAAGCTTGAAAATTTGAGCATACTGCTGACAGGGGCATTGAACGCTGAAGGACTCGTCGGACTCAAGATGAATCTTGAAGAAAAAAATCTCAAGACAATACTCGGAGAGCTTCCGGCGCTGAAGAAACCTACAGTCTCTTATCTAACAATGAAGGGCTGGATCGCGTTAGAAGTAGTGATAGAAGAATCCGTCGTAAAGAAAATAATTCCGAAGTTAAAGCGTCTAGGAGCGGAAGGGATTATTGAATATCCACTTAATAAAGTGATATATTAGAGAGTAGAGATGAAAAGACAGAGGACAGAGGTCAGAGGACAGAAAACGGAAAGCGGGAAGCGGGAAGCGTATATCGGAAAGCGGGAAGCGGAAAGAGTTAAAAGCCGTTCCCTCTTCACGCTTTACGCTTCGCGATATTTTATCTCTCACCCTTCACCCTTTACGCTTTCCGCTTTACGGCATTTTATTCTCTCACCCTTCACCATTTACGCTTTCCGCTTTACGGCATTTTATTCTCTCACCCCTCACCTCTCACCTCTCATCTCTATCCGCTATTCGCTGTTTGCCGTGTCGCTACGTCGCTATATTGCTACGTCGCTATTCGCTATTTGCTATTCTCTGCTCCCTCCATTAAATGCTCAGGATTTCAACGCTCTGAAATCCCAGTTCGAGCTTGGGCAACCCGACAGAAGAAAAGATGCTGTTGAAAAAATGTCACAGATGAAGTCGCCCGAATCTTTCGGCATATTGAGAGCGGCGCTCATCGACCCGGATAATTCGGTGAGGGAAGCCGGACTAAAAGGCATAACCGCGTATTTAAGGAACGATTATTTAAAACATATACTTCCGCTACTCGACGACAGCGATGCAGAGGTTAAAGATCTTGCAAGAAAAATCATTCTTTCAAATAAAGACGATTTCACTTTTCAAACGCTTAAAACGTTTGTGTCAACAGCAAAAAACGAAACAACCCTGGTATATGAAACGCTTGATCTGATAAGCAGTTTCGAACGCGAAGAAGTTATCGACTATTTTAAATCGATATCCGTCGAAAATGACAACATAAGATACGCCATTTCAAGGATTTTACACAAATTCGGAAAAAATAAAATCTCACTTGTAATACTTGAAAAATATCTGAAAGACGAGATTCCGGAAATACGGCTTGAAGCCGCAAGAACGATATCCAAAATCGGATACTACCCTTTCATAGGAAAGACGCTCTCTCTTCTCTTGGACAGGGACGAGAAAATACAAAAAAATATACCATCCATACTAAAAAATCTTGATGGCAGCGACTCGCTCGTTTATTGGATTGCGGCTCTGAAGATGGGTTCGCCTAAAATTCGGGCATTTTGCGTCGAGAACATCTGCGACATAGGAGAAAAAGACGCCTTCCCAATGATATTTTCAATGCTTGACGACCCCGACAAAAAAGTAAGAACCGCGGCCGAGAGCAACCTTCAAAAGCTCTTCGATAAAAAATTCATTTATTATTTAATAACGGAGCTTAACTCAAAGAATCCCATCAGAAGAAAAAATGCAGGTGCACTGATAAAAATATCCGAAGAAAGCACGATGTTTCATTTTCTGATATCGGCCATCGAAAACGAGAGCAACAAATATGTTTCGGAAGTGCTTACGGAAGCGATGTACTCGATATCTTCCCAAGATAACCTGCCGGAAATAAAAAAAGCCGCAATGTCCAAATCTCCGCAGACGAGGATAGCAGCCTTGCGGTGCCTGGAAAAAATATCAAAAATAAAATATGGGGAATCGGTGGAAGTGCTTGAAATATTCGTTAAAAAAGAAACTGATGCGTCCGTCAAAAAAGAGGTATTAAAAACAATGGATAAACTTGTGCCCGCGCCTTACACACTGGCTTTTCACTTTTTAGAGAAACATCCGGACGAAATCAAATTTCAGGCTATAGAGATACTCTCATCTCGCGCCGACACCTCGGCCATTCCCCATCTCGCAAGGGCGGCTAACGATAAAAATATAGAGGTTTCTCTCAGAGCCAAAGACGCTATAGAAAAAATCGTCAAAAACGAGCAAGATGTCGTTGAGCTTTCAGAACATCTTAAAATACAAAAAAAGCAAATGCGGCTTTTTATACTCGGGGTGTTAAAAAGATTCCCTTCAAAGAAATTCGCCAAAAATCTCGAATACATAGACTACGAAAAGTCGGACACCGAAATCAGATATTCGCTTATTGAGGTAATAAGAAATTTAAAAATGGCAGAGCCTCATCCATTTTTGATGCTTGCGCTGAAAGACAAAAACCCCGAGATACGATGGATGGCATCAAAAGCGATAAACGAAACACAAAAAACGGATGTCTCCGATGATATTCTAGGGGCGCTTTCTGACGCAAATCCATCTGTAAGAGAGGAGGCTTTAAAGTTCATGGCAAAGAACCCGAGATTTGAGCACGCCACCAAAATAATCCCGCTCCTCGGCGACACGGATATTTCTGTAAGACAAAACGCTCTTCTTGCGATAGAGAATATAGTAAATGAAGAAGCACTAAAAAAAATCCAGACCATGCTTTCTGATAATGACATGTCGATAAGAACTCTCTCCGCAAAAATCATGGGCAAAGCGAATGTCCGGGACGCGATTTCGAGTTTGAGAAAAATGGCCGAAAAAGACATATATCCCGAGTGCAGAAAAAACGCTGTGAAAGCGCTTTTTCAGATGGGTGATAACGATGAAAAAACGATATACATATATTTCAACCTCGTTAAAGACAGCGATTCCTCGGTCAGAGATGAAGCGAAATCTATTCTCGATTCGATATTGAACAAATCTCATCTGCCGTATATATTAAAAGCCCTTAACGACGAAAACTGGCACTCACGCAATTACGCCCTCGGTATCATTCCTAAATTGAACTTACATGAAGCGAATCCCGTTCTTTTTAACATGGCGAAATTTTTAAACCCCCGGAACAGAAAAGAAAACCATGAATTTTTGGCTGTTTTATCCAAACTTATAGACGAAAGCGACATCCCAGAGCTTGAAAAACTTTATGTTCTAAACAAACCTGAATTAAAGATGTGGGTTATAGAACAACTGAAAAATCTAAAGTCGGAAGCGTCCATCAATCTTACAGTGCGCGCGCTGAAGGAAGAAAATCCTGCATACAGGCAAAAAGCTATCGAATCACTGATTGACATAAAAAATCCGAGAGTTCTTACGGCGTTAAAATATATATCTGCTAACGACCCGGACCCGGTCTTAAGAAAAATGGCCGCTGCCAAACTGAGAGAAGGTAGATAAGGTTAAAGGTTAAAAATATGGGTCTTCTCCATTTTTTGTTGTGCGTATAAAAACAAAGTGTTTGAGCGGATTTAATCAAGTGTGAACACTTGATTGCCTCGCAGTCCCGATTTATCGGGACGAGAATGAGCGAAAATACTTTGTTTTTACATAACCCCACACACATCATAGCGGTATTGCAAAATCCTTACCCAATGTTACAACAACATTTGGAGAAGAGCCGATATTAAAAACTTTTGTCAACATCGGTATTTATCTGCGTCCAAAAATAAAAAAACGGAGCAGAAATAGGACGCGGACTTTCGCGGATGGGTTTATAGTTGTTTTAATCTGCGTTTATCAAAGTTATTTCTGCGTTCATCTGCGTTCAATTATTTTTTAGGACGCAGATTTACAGGATTATCGCAGATTAAAAACTTTACCACGAAATCACGAAAATTAGAAATCACAAAATTCTTTACAAGTATTTTCGTGTTTTCGCGCTTTCGTGATTCAAATCTTTTCTCATCTGCGTTCATCTGCGTTCAATTATTTTTTAGGACGCAGATTTTCGCAGATTTGGTAGATATTAAGGGTCTTCTCCATTTTTTGTTGTGCGTATAAAAACAAAGTGTTTGAGCGGGTTTAATCAAGTGTGAACACTTGATTACCCCGCTCCCGATTTATCGGGACGAGAATGAGCGAAAATACTTTGTTTTTGCAAAATCTTTACCCAATGTTACAACAACATTTGGAGAAGAGCCGAAAATATTTTGTTTAATTTTAACTCTTAAGCTTTAGTTTCCGCATTGGCGGAATGGAGGTTTTATGACCGCTGCTGAAAGAAGAAAAAAATATCTTGTCGAAAAAAAATTCCAGATGAAACCCGTATACATCATCGCTGGAGCGTTTCTTTTGATAATCCTTATCATCGAATGGCAAATTTACTCTTTTCTGAACACAGTCTTGCCGTTCATAGCTCTTTCCGACACCAAAGCCGAGATAATGCGATTTGGGATTTTACTGATGGCGCAACTTTTCGTGATATTTTTACTCATAACCGTCTTGATTGTGATACATCTGCATAGATTTGTTGGACCTCTCGGGCGACTAAGCAAGGAGATGGAGCAGATGGTCGATAGCAATAATTACCATCTTTTGACACTTAGAAAAAAAGACACGTTGAAATCGCTTGTGGAATCTATCAACAAACTTATAGAGAAACTGATGAGATGATAAATCCGAGAGTACGGTGCGAGGCACAGGCCAAAAAACAAATGCGAAAAGCTGAAAACAGAAAGTGTTTAAAACTATCTGTGTTTTATACTTTATGTTTTTTCCACTTTTTACTTTTTACTTTTTTACTTTGTCACTTTATCACTTTCTCATCTTACAAATGTCTTTATGCCGCAGACAAAAAACAGCGAGAAATCCCTGGAATGGTCTTTGTGCCTGCCGGTGAGTTTATTATGGGAACGAACGAGAGTTTTCCTTACGAAGGCCCGAGAAGAAAAATATACATCGACAGCTTCCATATCGATAAATATGAAGTCACAAACGTTCAGTATAAAAGATTCATCGACGCTACGAAGCATAGACCACCGAGGCACTGGAAAAACGGCGACTTTCCGGGCGGAACAGACGATTATCCCGTTACAAATGTCTCCTACTATGACGCTCATTTATACGCCAAATGGGCAGGCAAAAGGCTCCCCACCGAAATGGAATGGGAAAAAGCGGCGAGGGGCATCGACGGAAGACGCTATCCTTGGGGAGGAACATGGTATGACAACTTGGCAAACGTTAGTTCGTGGCTCGGTCTGGGATGGCTCAAAAAAACGGGCGTATTTGTTGAAGGTAAAAGCCCTTACGGATGCTTAGATATGGCGGGCAACGCGAAGGAAATAACCGACTCTTTTTTCCAGCCATACCCGGGTTGCATCTATAAAAACGACAAATTCGGAAAGATGTACATCGTTGTAAGAGGTGGATCTTTCAAAACATCGAAAACTCTGGCCGCCGTCTATATACGCGATATTATAAAACCCGACGAAGTCAGATACGACGTCGGGTTTAGATGCGCAAAATAATAGCATAGGTAGAGAGGTATAGATTCAAGCAACAGAGCACAAGTCAGAGGACAGAGGTCAGAGAACAGAGGTCAGAGGACAGAAAACGGGGGACAGAGAAAAAACTCAACCCCCTCCCCTCATCTCTCAACTCTCAACTCTCACCTCTCATCTCTATCCGCTATTTGCTTAACTATGAACAAAATCCGAGTCAGATTTGCGCCTTCTCCGACGGGATATTTGCACATCGGCGGAGCAAGAACCGCTCTTTTTAACTGGCTGTTTGCAAAGAAAAACGGAGGCGCATTTATTTTAAGAATCGAGGATACCGACGAAGCCCGCTCAACGGATGAATCGATAAGAGCAATAATTGAAAGTATGCAATGGCTGGGTTTAAATTGGGACGAAGGCCCGAAAATAGAGGACAGGGGACAGAGAACAGAGGTCAGAGGACAGGGGACAGAGGTCAGAGGACAGAGGACAGAGGTCAGAGGACAGAAAACGGGGGACAGAGAAAAAACTCACCCCCCACCCCTCATCTCTCAACTCTCATCTCTCAACTCTCACCTCTCACCTCTCACCTCTCACCCCTCAACTCTCAACTCTCAACTTGGTTCGTATGGGCCTTATTTCCAAATGGAGCGGCTCGACATCTACAAAAAATACGCCAAACAACTTATTTCCAACGGAAAAGCATACTACTGTTACTGCACTCCCGAAGAACTCAAAACAATGCGCGAAGAGCAACAATCAAAAAAACTTCCCCCTAAATACGACGGAAGATGCAGGAATAGAGGAGTGAGAACAGATGGCGGGGGACAGAATGCTGTAATAAGATTTAAGATGCCGCGGGAAGGAAAAATCGCGTTTGACGACATTGTCCGCGGACATCTTGAATTTGAAAACACATTGCTGGACGATTTTGTTATTCTGAAAGCGTCGGGAGTTCCCACATACAACTTCGCATGCACCATAGACGATAAACTGATGGAGATATCGCATGTAATAAGAGGCGACGACCATCTCTCAAACACGCCGCGACAAATTCATCTCTACAATGCCTTGAACTGGGAGTTGCCGCAATTCGCTCATCTTTCTATGATACTTGGTCCCGACGGAAGTCGACTTTCAAAAAGGCATGGACACACGAGCGTTTTGGAATACAAGAATGACGGATATCTCAATGTGGCACTTATCAATTATCTTGCGCTTCTTGGCTGGTCAACATCGGACAGCCAGCAAATTTTTGAATTAGACGAACTGCTCAATAAATTCTCGCTTGAGAAATGTTCAAAAAGCCCCGCTATTTTTGACATACAAAAACTTCAGTGGCTCAATATGGAATACCTTAAAAAACTCTCCGCCGAAGAAATATATAAGAAGTCAATTCCGTTTATAACGAACGCCGCTCTGCCTATGGATAATCCCGGACTAATTATAAAAATTCTTCGCACCGAGAAAGAAAAAATAAAACTGCTCAGCGATGTTCCCAACATAATTGACTTTTTCGTCTTAAATGATGTAAAATATGAAAGTTCTGCGCTAGAAAAAGTTCTAAAAGATGAAAACGCAGACAAGATACTGCGCGATTTGTTGCCCATCTTTGAAAATTGCAACGATTTCTCAAAAGTTCTTCTCGAAAAATCCGTAAGAAATTTCTGTGAACTTAATGGCATCAAAACATCCAGGGCATTTCATCCCGTAAGGGTGGCGGTTTCGGGAAGAATGTATGGCCCCGGACTTTTTGACTTGCTTGAACTTCTTGGCAAACAAAAAGTGGTTGAAAGGATTGCAAAATTTTTAAGCGAATATCTAGAATATGGAGAAGAAGACAAATCCTAATTTCATAAATCTTGTTTTAATGCTCGCATCCGCATGCTGGCAGCAGTTGGGCAAAATTCCAAATCCCATAAACGGCAAAATAGAAAGACAGTTAGAGCATGCGCAAATTTCAATCGATATGTTGCTGATGATAAAAGAAAAAATGGCGGGGAATCTTTCTGAAGAAGAAGAAAAGCTTTTAATTACAACTTTGTCAGACCTTGAGTTGAACTATGCAGATGAAGTCAAGAAAATACAAAGTTCAGAGACAAAGCACTAATTTATTCCGGGGTCGTCCAACGGTAGGATACGTGGCTCTGGACCACGGGATCTTGGTTCGAATCCAAGCCCCGGAGATTTAACAAGGTATAGAGATAAAAGATAGTGTGATTTTGTAGCGTCGGTGCGGCTATTATTTTTTTCCTAAAATTCTAAAAACTTTAGTCCCGCAGGTGGGACACACTCCCTGAAGAGCTTTTCTCACAGCGTCACCTTTACCTTTGAACTCAACTTCTTTTGCGTCTTTAATCTCAACCTGCTTCTTGCACTTCATACATCTTCCTTCTGCCATAGAACCTCCGACCCGCCAATGCGGAAATTAAAAGGTCAAAAGTTAAAATTTAAATTACAGCAAAACATTTTAACCTTCAACCTTTAACCTTCAACTTTTTTAAAATCTTACCCCGACGGAAATATTGTGAACCGCTCCGAAATCGACATGAGGCGAAAGAGCATAATCAATATGAAACTTATTCCACCTGAATCCTGCTCCTAAAGAAACATCAAACGCTTTAAGATATTTAATCCCGCCCCTTAAGGCAAGATGCTCGATTATATGGTATTCAAGTGCCGTCGAAATTAAGAGCCTTTTATTGTCGTTTAATTTTGAAATCTGCCACAAACCGCTGATTCTTCCAATACTGTGCCGACCGCCAAGAGAGTATGTCAAAGGTGGAGCTTCCGGGACGGCTCCTATGTAATCAAACTTCATTCCGCTGCCGATATTCGTTATGGAAACACCATAACTATCGGCTCCTCGCAAATACATAAATCCTACATCAAAAATTATTCCTGAAAGTGATGTGCTAATACCCCCAATACTTGAGTCTGAAATTTTTCTTGAAAGCAACCTGACATTCAGCCCCGCCGAAAAATTCCTGGCCATAGTCAAACCAACCGCTCCGCTGATTACCGATTCCGAATGAGTGATTTTACCCGCCTCTGCACCCAATGTGTCCCTCGCTGTGTCATCTGCGGAATAACCTTTGTAGCCGAACGCCAGGGCGAATTTTCTTGAAGTGTATCCGCCATAAAGACTGTTAATAGTCGTTTCTTCAAGGTGTCTCATATACGAAAATTCGGCGTTGAGTCCTCTGTATGTCATAAGTCCCGCTGGGTTATATTCAACAACGCTTAAATCCTCGCCAGCAACATAACTCCCAGATAGTGCCAAGCCCCGAGCACCAGTCGGAAGTTTCAGAAAAGGCGAAGAATAAAGACAGCGAATAGCGAATAGCAAATAGCAAATAGTGAAGAGTAAACAGCGAATAGCGAATAGTAAGCAAATAGCGAATAGCGAATAACGAATAGTAAATGGTTTTCTCATTGTCGGTCTCTTAAATTTTGAATGATGCCTTCAAGCATTTTGCTTACTTCATCTATTGCACACTGAAACTTTAACCTGAAAGATATTTCCAACTGCGCATCTATTTCGCTCAGTGACCCTTTGGCAATATTAAAAAATTGAATTTTCTCTTGTTTTCCTTTTCTTTTTTCTTGCTGCACCTTCTGCGATATTTGAAGCAACCGAAACAGCCTCCCTTCGTATTTGGACTATCAAATCATAAACTTCCTCTTTGGGAAAGTTATTGGTATGACAATTATCATCAACATCACTTTTTCCCAAATTTTAAGATTTTTATGTGGACTCATATCACTATTCGCTATTCGCTATTTGCTATTCGCTTATCTAATAACCGTCATCTTCCCCGTGCTTTTGCCTCTGGATGTCTCGACCGCAAAAAAGTAAAGTCCCGTCGGGACAAGATTTCCGTTGTCGTCTTTCCCGTCCCACATATTTTCACTAATGGCTTTTATTTCGTCGCCTGCGAAATTATATATTCTTATCCTGAGATTTTCTACACCGAGGGCTTCGGGGATATAAAAATATACCACCTGCCTTTTTGCGATATGCAACGGATTGGGATATGAATATGCTTTTGCAAGAATTTTTGGAGAGTAGCCGACGACGGCGTTTACCGCTTTAAAAGCATTAAGTCGCCCATATCCTGTGCGGATATCGCGACCGGGAGTGTCTATATCATCGGTTGTGTGGCGCAGAATATGATAAACATCTTTTGGCGACAAATTGGGGTTTGCAGACAGCATCAAAGCGGCGACACCTGAAACAAATGGTGTTGCCATTGAAGTGCCCGCAAGGTATGCTGTGGCTCCGCGCACAAGTGGGTAAGTCGAAATAATATCGCCGGGCTCACCGGCTATCACCAGACCTCTGCCGCCCGGTGCAACTAAACCCAGGTTTGAGCCATAGTTGGAAAAAGAAGAACGCGTGTCATCGGGTGTGGAGGAGCCGACCGCAAGAACATTTGCATATCCCGCCGGATACGCGAGGCTGTCGCGGTTGTCGTTGCCAGAGGCGGCTATTATACTTATTCCTTTGTTGTAGACCTCTTGGATTGCAAAATTCTCTATATCCGAAAATTCATAATTTCCCAAACTTAAATTTATTATTCGGACACCCGCGGGATGGCCAGGTATTGTAACGGTCGAAGCATAAATAAGCCCGTTAATCCCCGAAGCCAAAGTCCCCTTTCTGTCATCGCCAAGAACTTTTATCGGCAGAATCAAACAATTTGTCGCAACACCCACCACATACTGTCCGTTGGAACGGGCGGCGATTATCCCAGCAACATGAGTGCCGTGTCCGTCGACATCCTTTATACCTGTTGTTCCGATATAAACGCCCCATGTCTCCGGTGGGGTTAGCGCTGACGCAAAATCAGGATGGTCTTTGTCAATTCCTGTATCTAAAACGGCAACTACAACGCCTGAACCGGTTGAGATACCCCATGCTTGTTTGACATTGATTTTTGCAATCCCCCATTGTCTGGCTACATCTGTGGGATTTTCCGTATAAAGCGGGTCGTTGACAGCGGTAAATTTTCTTTTTATAAAGTTGGGCTCGGCATATCTCACCGCTGGGTCGGCCTTGTATTTTTGTATTACGTTTTCAATGGTCTCGCCAGCGGGGATTCTAACTTTCTGAAAGAATATCTCGTCTGTATCGTCAGTGATTTTCGTCGTGCGCAGAGCCCGATGAAGTGCATTTTTTGCTTCCGTCTTAATTCCTTCGTGAAAAACAATTAAGACCTCGTCTTTTATCACGTCGACGACTCTACCGGTTCTCGGCGAACGAAATTTTACGGTTTCAAAAGAATAAAGACAGCGAATAGCGAATAGCGAATAGCAAATAGTGATTAGCAAATAGCGAATAGCGAATAGTAAGCAAATAGCGAATAGCGAATAGCGAATAGTAAATGGTTTTCTCATTGTCGGTCTCTTAAATTTTGAATAATGCCTTCAAGCATTCTGCTTACTTCATCTATTGCGCACTGAAACTTTGAATGGTCATCTTTGCTTAAAAACTTTAACCTGAAAGATATTTCCAACTGCGCATCTATTTCACTCAGCGAACCTTTGGCAATATTGAAAAATTGAATTTTTTCTTGCTTTCCTTTTCTTGCCGCGCCTTCTGCGATATTTGAAGCGACAGAAACCGCCGCCCTTCATATCTGGGCTGTCAATCCATAAACTTCTTCTCTCGGAAAACCGCCAGTGTGCTGATAAATTTCTTCTATCATCAACATCACTTTTTCCCAAATTTTAAGATTTTTATGCGGCCTCATACTATTTGCTATTCGCTATTTGCTATTCGCCTTCAATTATTATCTACCACTTATAATTTGCGCCAAACATCAGTTTTTTGAACGACTCATCAACGCTTGTTTTAGAATCAAAAAATAAATTATCACCAAAAAAATTTCTCTTGCCGTATTCTCCCATTATATCAAAAAATACATTTTCAGATAATTTATAACCAACGCCCAATGTAAATGCCACAAGTTCTATTTTTCTGTCAGCGTAGAAAGGGAGCGAGTAGAAACCAAATCTAAACGGAATATCTTCCTGAACAAAATGCTCAACGCCCATTTTCAAGACCGTTATGTCTGACAAACCAATTTTTACATCGTCAACTTTTGCGCCGCTGTAAGGAATGGGAAGCACATCAAACGCAAGTTTTGTGTTGCGCATCCCTCCGAAATCCCACGCAACGCCAAATCCGATATAACCCGGCAGAGCGATTTTTCTATCCGTTGTAACGTTTGTCGTTTCATTTTTTTCTTTCAAATTGACACTGGATTGCCCGTAGTAGTTGAGCCCTATTCTTAATGGCCCTACGCCTGTAAAAACTAATCCGAAATTTATGTTTCCGCCCGAAACATTAGCGGTTATCGATGTGCTGTATTTTATTACTGCGGAAGTTCCCGTGGTATCTATTTCATGCGTTTTTCTTTTAAGTGTCCCCCCTATTATGTTGTAAGACAAACCGAGCGAAAATAAATCGCCCAGTTTAACCGAAACCGCTGGACTCATAGCGTGGATGCCGCCCGAAGCATCTAATTCTTTGTAACCAATTTTTGTGGCGGGAGCGGCTTGACTAAAAATATTCTGTGTATGTTTGTAATTATAATCGTAAAGAGGAGCGTAGGCAAATCCGACGGCAAACATGCCTTCTCTAAATGGTAAAACCGCGGCGAAATTGTTAATCTGAAAATTAGTTGATTCGTTGTAATATGTGCGTTTATCGGATGTGCTCACTCTTTCAGTAAACGGCACAAATCCGAACCCGGCGGAGATTTGTCTGCGTTCAAGGAAATTCATAGTCGCAGGATTGTGGAGCAATGTGGACGGCTCATCGCTTCCACCAATACCCGCTCCACCCATAGCAGCGGAACGAAGTCCTTGACCAACGCTCATATCGCCGAGCGCGGCGGAGGAGCCGAGATAGGAATAAGCCTGAAGATAGGCAATAGGTAATAGGCAATAGGCAATAGTTAAAACCAAATAGCGAATAGCAAATAGCAAATAGTGAATAGCAAATAGTTTTTTCATAAGTAACTCCAGAAATAAAAGAAATTAGTTGAAATTGATAGAAATTTGTTGTAATTGGAAAATTTATTCATTTTCTATTAATTTCCTTACCGGCGGCTATCGCTCATCCAGAGCATCTTCTCGCTCTCTTCGTCGGGCTCTTCGTGGAGCGGCGCCCCATTTATAATCGAACTGCGCTTTAAAAGTATGTCTGTCATAACCATCTTTCAGATAAAACAGATTTTCATATCTGAGCCATATGCTCGTATTTCTGTCGAGTTTCTGGCTTAGAGCCAAATACCATCTCCTGCCCTTGCCCTCTCCTTGTGTCCAGAAGAAAGGAACAAGAACCCCCGGCCACATATTGTCAATCGATGACATTGCAAAAAACGGTGAATCGAAGAACATATATCTAAATGAAAGTTTTAAATCAGACGTGAGCCCATAATCCACATCCACATAAGAAAGCCAGCCAAATTCCTCGTAATTCTGCGACGGCACAAGTTTTCTTGAATCATCAAACCTGACTTTTAATCTCAGTGCCTTTATCGGTTTGTAAGTAATCTGATACCTGTTCCTAATATATCCCCTCAAAATGTCTGTCGTCTCGGATGTTGTTCCGTCCATTGATGTGATTTTATGGCTGTCATCCCACCAGTGATGCCATGCCCTGTAATAAATTTCATACTCTTTCTGCGGCTTATATTTTATATCAAACCAGAAATCATTCGATTGCCCGGGATAGTTTTTCGCATCCTGCGGAATTTTATATTTGACCGGTTTATACGAAATCTGAGATTCAATCTTTCTTTCTTTCAGCAATAATCCCAGATATGTCCCGACCTGATTATAATCTTTGTCCCGCATTGTGCGACCACCTTGAGCCGAAGAGTGGGGGTTGTAATAATCCGGGGCATAATCCCAATAAGCAACCCAGAAAGTGAATTTTTTAAAATTATACATCGACTGCAAAAGCCACGCATCGCCGCTCCTTTCCTTATTAAACGGCGCGGGCAAATTCAGTTTTTCCTTACCTTGCTCAAAACTTCTGGCGTACTCTCCAAAAATGTTTATTCCTTTAAACCATGTTTCAAAGTCGCCGCCCACAATTGTGTTTCTGTTGCCTCGGAATTTATAGATATTCCTTAAAACATATTTGCTACCGTCCCAGCTTTTATGGTTTATGTGAGGCGAATATGTTGCGTCATAACCGATAACAGAAATATGAGTTCCCGGAGCAAAATTCCACTGGACTCTAGCGCCTAATAACTCCTCGTGAAGATTATCCTTTCGGTTGATATTCCTGTAAGGGTCCCTGGCGCTATACATCTTATTATCCCCTAAATCATTCTTCGCATCGCTCTCAAGGTCGAATCGCGCTGTGCCGTCGTCGTTCAAATCGGCGTAAAGTCCTTTGTATGAATAAAACCCCGCAAAATCAAACGCACTCAGTTTTTTTTCAACAGCGACCCCTCTGAAATATGTGTTTGGATTTGTTCCCGTGTCAACCTTAACGCCCCTGGGTTTGACCTTTATCGGACGCACAAGTTCCCCGTAAGGATAGTAAAAGACAAGACCTTGTGCAAATTGCAACTGGTAATTCCCCATAACAACCTTGTCGAAACCAAATGATTCGTTCACTCTGACATAAAACTTTTTAAGATGCAAATCCCTGAGCGTCTGAAAATTGATTGACGGCTCCCATCTTCCCGCGTCTATGATATAACCCGCTTCATACCTCAAGCCGAAGCGAAGACGAGTTCTGTTGTAAAGTTGCACCGGGTTATTAAAAGGTTCTACCGTGTATTCATTGTTTGCGTCGGGTTTAGACGGCGAAATAGATGGACCCACTCTCACTCGCGTATCGCCGGCGAAGAACTCGCGTTCTTCGACTCTCATCACCCTTATATATGGAAGAATAGTGGCATAAATCTCGGGCGTTATGGCGAGGATTTTTTTCAAATCGTCCACCGACTTAAACGGCTGGGTTCTCCTATAAGCAATAATAGCTTCGGCGAGCGCAAAAGTTATGCCGGGCAAATCCAGAAAATCCGTTCTACTGGCGATATTCAAGTCCAGAGGCGTCTTTCGCAAATCTTCAAGGACGCTTGTCCCGTCTGCGCCGCCAGCGGCGTCAATAGGCGAAGCGGCGCCTTCTTCGTCAGCGATTTCGCCGACATCGTCGTAAATCTCAATATCTTCCCCGACGACGGAGACAAAAAATCGCTCTCTCGCCAGCAGAAATAAATTTTCTGTTATGCCTTCAACTTTTTTCAAATCATCGACTATTTTAAACGGCGTTGCCGTCCTGTAAAAAATTATGTTTCTTGCGATTGTCTCGGTTATGCCTTCCACGCTCGTTAGTTCCTGATGTGAAGCGGTGTTTAGATCAATGAGTTGTTGAGCGAATAGCGAATAGCGAATAGCGAATAGTAAGCAAATAGCGAATAGCGAATAGCGAATAGTAAATGGTTTTCTCATTGTCGGTCTCTTAAATTTTGAATGATGCCTTCAAGCATTCTGCTTACTTC
>JBGFRZ010000019.1:0-23908 GCA_041694835.1 Ignavibacteria bacterium | reverse complement strand
CGAGCAAAGCGAGGAGTTTTGCGGTCTGATTGAAACTTTTAACCGTTAAGAAACTGCCCTTTAAGTGAAAAAGATGGGTTTTTCAACAATCTCATTATACATCATAGCGGTATTGCAAAATCCTTACCCAATGTTACAACAACATTTGGAGAAGAGCCTGTTTTTTATACTTTTATGATAGTCTGACATCTTAAAGGAAGGTGTATCTCATCATCAAATGCGTTATGGCGCTGGCCGAAAGCACGGGGAGCCATAAGTTATCATTCAATGGCCAGTGAATAATCTCAAAGAATGTTGATGCCAGCGCTCCTATCAGAAAAATAGGCCACGGGAGAAAAAAATATCCTACAACTAAATTCACAAAAAGACACGCAAGGCTGCCTTCGAGCGTTTTTTCTCCGATTTTTATTTTCCCGTAAAGCCTTCCGAAAATCGCCGCGGCGGTGTCGCCGAGTGCAGCGTAGAGCAAACTTACGATGACTATGTTTTTTGTTACGGGGTTCGCCGTATTTTCAAAGAAATATATCGTGAAAAAACCGCCTGTGAGCGTCCATATCAATCCGCTGAAGTGGTATTCCTCTTTTTTTCTCAGAATCCCGAGCCACTGTATGAATTTATTGAATCTCTCATGTCTGAGCCTTACTATCTCTATGACAAGAGCCGTAAATATCGTGATACCCAAGCCCGTTATCAATATCTTGCGCGGCAAAAACCAGTATCCCACCACATAGATTAGTGTCAGAAGATGGAAGAGTTTCCTTTTTATTTCTTGTGTAAGATGATGGGGCATATTTCGTTCTTGACAAAGTTGTATATTCGGCTGTAAACGACGACGGTGTTATCCTTTAAGTCTCCGAAAAAAACTTTCAGCTCGATACTAGCGGGACTCTCTCCAAAAAGTAGCTTGATGAAAAAAACCGAAAGAAATATATAAACTATGAAAATGAAAACCAGAGAAAAAATAACACCCTCGCTTTTAATATCGGGCTGCCCGTGAAATACGGCGGAAACCGTCATAAAAAAATGAAAACTCAACAAAGCGCCGCTTATCCCGTAAAAAATCAGCGAGTATTTTATAAAGAGAGGATAAAAATAAAGCAAAGATTTCCATAACAGAAAAAAACTAATCGCGAAAAATGGGAAAAAATAAGGTGCGAGTGTTATGAGCGTGTTGGTCTTGTCAACCACAACACTTCCGTTGTCTTTTTTTACCGAGAACTTCTTCAACTTTGCGCCTGAAAAGATGGCAAAGACCGAGTGGGTAACTTCATGTTCTATTATATAAAATCTTGTCGGTTTATAAACAAAAGTCTGAAAAATCGGATAACAGAAAAGCCCTATCCAAAAACTCCAGTACTCGTTAAATGACCTCACAGCAAAGTCAATGAAAAATTTGCCGTATGTAAACGTCGCAGCAAAAACAAAGGGAATAAACAAAACCGCCGCTACAAACTTCAAAAATCTCATTACAAACCTACCACCCTGTTTTTCCCGGAGCGCTTTGCTTCGTAGAGTCTGTCGTCGGCCATTTTTATAAAATCCGATGGATTCCTTATTTCCTTGTTGTACTCGGCAACGCCGAAGCTCGCAGTCACTTGACCGTTGTCTGAAGTGCGGATGTTGGTCTCGATATTCTTTCTTATGGCTTCAGCGACACAAACGCCCCCCGCCCTGTCGGTCGCCGTAAGAAGCACTGTGAACTCCTCACCGCCATATCTCCCTGCGATATCGGATGCCCTTATCTTTGATTTTATCTCCCTGCCTACTTCTCTGAGGATTCTGTCTCCCTCGACATGTCCGAAAGTGTCGTTTATTTTTTTAAAATTATCTATATCAGCCATTATGAGGGTGAGTTTCTCGCCCGTTCTCGCCACCCTCGTCATTTCCTGTTTCAATCTCTCCTGGAAGTGGCTCCCCCTGAAAAGCTTCGTAAGCCCGTCGTAGATGGCGTACCTGTAAAGCAAGGCGTTGTATATTGATATGGCGGACTGGTCGGATAAGCTCATAATCAATATATGAAGATGTTTGTTGGTGGGCGGGAGAGGGCCTGATATATCAGCAAGAATCATAAGCCCGAAAATTTTATCCTTCGCCATAAGTGACGCCACTATGTAATTTTTTATTTTCAACGACTCATCTATTATATAAGAGAAAGGGTTGTCGGGGGAATAGCTATCGCAAGCACAGATGCCCAAATTGCACTTTTTAACCGAATCAAAAACCTTCTGTTCCTCAACATAAAAGTTATCGGCTATCTCCATTTTGTGACATTCAAGGGGAATAAATTTTCCCTCGCCTTCGTCCCATAAAAAAAGGGCTGAGCGCGAGGCTGCCGATATTTCTCTGAACGCATCGGAGACTTTTTGGGCAAGAACTTTTATGTCAAGAGTCGACGATATGTTCAGTGAATAGTTATGTATAGCGTAAAGATCCTGCGTTATCGCCTTATAGTATTCCGCGGTTTTTTTAAGTTCTTCCTCGAGCTGTTGCTTTTTGTCAAGATGCTCTTCGACTTTCGTTTTAACTCCGCTTGGAGAAGCGGCAAGACCCATGAGCGGGCATATCAGAAGATAATCGCAGAATTTGCAGAACTGAGACTCTTTTGCGGAAAATTCGGAATCAGATGAAATCACCGCCACTTTGTTTATCAGATCTTCCTCGATAGCTCGTAGTTCGCGGGGCGTTCTTTTCGTGGTTAGCTTCTGACCGTGTTGGAAAAAATAAACCGATATTTTTTCAGGATACAACCTGGGAAATTTTTTGGTCGCGGCGAGGGCGTAAACGGACATCTGAAGATCATTGTCTATATCTTCCTGCTTAGGCATGAATTTACCAGTCTTGTAGTCTATGATCTCGACCTTGTCGGTGGTTGCGGGTATAATGTCTATTCTGTCGATGCGCCCCGTCAGAAAAAAATCGCCTACAGGAACCCTAAAAAACTCTTCAAGCCTGAAAGGTGTAACCGTTATGTCCTGTGTGTCATAAAATATTTCAAGAAGATGCTGGGCGGCATGGAAATGCTGCTGTTCCTCCTCTTGCGACAAATACCCCTTTCCGACCCATACCATTTTTAAGATATCCGTCAATTTGTCTTTTGTCCTGTCTTTTATATTTTTTATCTTAAAAAAATCCTCGAGAGCCTTATGGAGGCTTTCACCGAAAGAAAGATGGGGCTTTTCCTGCCTGTAAAGTTTGGCAAGACCTTCCTTGTAGTGGAATTTATACTTCTGAGGGCATTCGTCATAAATGGAAAGCATACTGTAGCTGACGTATCTCTTCTCTGTCATATCGTAATTTTACATTATATAAAAGGATATGTCAATCCGTCCGTTTCGACGCTTCAAAAAACTTTACGATTCTATATTGGAAAATCTTTAATTTTTTTATATAATGAGCTCGTTGAAAAACCTTAATCTTTTGAACGATTTGGCAGTTTTAGGTTAAAAGTTGAAATCGTTTAGACCGCAATGTCCGACGAGCAAAGCGAGGAGTTTTGCGGTCTGATTGAAACTTTTAACCGTTAAGAAACTGCTCTTTAAGTGAAAAAGATGGGTTTTTCAATAATCTCATAATTCAGTATATAATTCAGTACAACCCTGCAACACGGACGAAGTGCGGGGTAAAATTACAGGAGAGGTAAAGCCCATGTTTAAATTCCTTGCAGTTTTTTTCGCTTCTTCATCTTTTATTTTTGCCCAAGCGGAAAAACCTTCCCAAAAAATGTATGCTATTTTTGAAACGTCTATGGGCAAAATGGTGTTTGAATTATTCCACGAGAAAGCCCCCATTACGGTCGAAAACTTTATCGCCCTTGCGGAAGGTAAAAAAGAATTTATCAACACAAAAACGGGGACGCCGTTAAAAAGGAAGTTTTACGACGGATTGAAATTCCACAGGGTCATACCGGAGTTCATGATTCAGGGAGGATGTCCCCTCGGAAATGGCATGGGCGGACCGGGATACAAGTTTAAGGATGAGATTTCAGATTTGAAATTCGACAAACCCGGAAGACTTGCGATGGCCAACTCCGGACCTGACACCAACGGCAGCCAGTTTTTCATAACCGAAGTTCCGACGCCATGGCTCGACGGGCGGCACACAATTTTCGGACAGGTGATAGAAGGACAGGATATTGTAAACAAAATCGCAAGGGTTCAAAGAGGGCCGAGAGATATGCCGCTAAACGATATTCTTATAAACAGAGTGACGATTCAAAGGGGGGAGTTGAGAAGTCCAAGGAGAAAGACTCCACGGAGGAGAGCGTGAGCAAAAAAGTTTTGTTTGTGGTTGCACCGATAAATTTCAGAGACGAAGAGTACTTCAAACCGAAAAAAATTCTCGAGAATGCCGACATAAAAGTGATAACGGCGTCTCTTAAAATTGGTGAACTTTCCGGAACGCTTGGAGGCAAGACGACAGCAGAAATTCTGTTAAATGAAGTAAATCCGAAGGATTTCGACGGGGTTTTCTTTATAGGCGGAAGCGGTTCAAGCATTTACTGGGACAACGAAAAAGCTCACGAAATAGCGAGATATATGCACGAAAATAAAAAACCTTTGGGAGCCATCTGCATAGCTCCCGTGACCATAGAAAGGGCGGGTGTGCTTAAAGGTAAAAAAGCGACGGTTTTTCCTTCTGAAAAAAAAGAACTCAAAAGTGCCACTCTCTCGGACAAAAAGGTTGAGATAGACGGAAATATCATAACTGCGGCAGGGCCTGAAGCGGCGCAAGAATTCGGCGAGGTCATACTGAAAGCGCTTCAAGAAAAGTAATGGATGTTGATAAGTTAAATCCGATTCATCCGCGGTTAAATTCTTGAAATCACGAAACTTGTTCCGATGGAGCGGGATTAAATACTTTACCACGAATTGACGCGAATAAACACGAATTGTTTTTTTGCGTTTTAATTTTCTAAATCTGCCATGCAAAGTTGCAGCGGGCACAATCGATAGTAATATGGAAAATAAATCGAACGATTTTGTGCTTGAAATTGGCTGTGAAGAAATTCCCACAACATTTTTAAAACCCGCATCACAACAATTCCTAACTCTGTTTGAGAATTTTCTCACCGAAAAAAGGATAAAATACGGTAAGATATCGACGACATATACGCCGAAGAGATTGATACTCTATGTCGAACGACTTTCACCGAAAGCCGACGACAGAACACAGGAGTATACAGGGCCTAGCGTTGCGTCGGGAAAAGACAAAAATGGCCAATTCCTTCCTCCCGCCGTCGGTTTTGCTCAAAAGTACGGTCTTAAACCAGACGAACTTCTGCTAAAAAAACTATCCAAGGGCGAATACTTCTGCGCTTCGATTCCAATATACGGAGAAAAGACACAGACAATTCTTTCCAATGAACTTCCGTCTATAATTGCGGGTATAAAATTCCCGAAATCGATGGTATGGGAGTCCTCTCAGTTAAGGTTTGCACGGCCCATAAGGAACATTCTCGCTCTATACGGGGAAAGGCAACTCAAGATGAGAAGCGTGGCAGATGTAAAACCTTCGGGAACCACATTCGGAGCGGGAGCGGGATTTTCGAAAAAAATAAAAATACACTCGGCGGAAAAATACTTTACGACGCTTAAAAACCAATGCATCATAGTCGATGCCGAAGAGAGAAAAAATCGCCTGCTAAAGGCAATAGGGGCGGCGGCGAAAAAGCAAACCGCAGAGATTCTTATAGACGAAAACCTGCTCGCCGAAGTCAACAATTTAATTGAACATCCGGTGGCGCTCATCTGCTCGTTTGACAAAAAATATCTCAATCTGCCTGAAGAGATACTTGTAACTTGCATGAAAAAAAAGCAGAAATTCTTTCCTCTCAAAAAACACGGCAATATCTCCGAAAGTTTTGTCGCCGTAAAAAACGGCATATCTTCAAATATCGATGTCATACGTTCAGGTTACGAAAAGGTACTGACGGCGAGACTTGAAGACGCCTTATTTTTCTTTCACAACGATTTAAAAAAACCGCTCGGGTCGAATGTTGAAAAACTCAAGGGCGTCGCATTCCACGAAAATATCGGGACGATTTACGAGAAAACCTTAAGAATAATTGAACTCTCAAAATGGTTGTGTTTAAAAATCGGAGTAGAACAAAGCATAATGTCCGATATAGAAAGAGGGGCGTATCTTTCAAAAACCGATATGGTCAGCGAGATAGTCTTCGAATATCCTGAACTTTCGGGCACGGCGGGAAGAATATATGCAGAAAAGGGAGGGGAAAACTCGCGAGTTTGTTGCATTATAGAGGAGCATCTTCAGCCCTATGGACCCGAAAGCACATTGCCTGATTTTCCGGCGGCTTTAGTTTCTGTCGCCGACAAAATAGACACTATCTCGGCGAACTTTTCAATCGGACTTATTCCCACTGGCTCCGAAGACCCTTACGGACTAAGAAGAATGGCAACGGGCATAGTGAGAATTTTTGTCGAACACCAAATCGATAAAGTGCCCTTGGACGAGCTTATACTGAAATCCTTCGAATGTTTAAACATACCTGCAGAAAGACAAGATGCTCTTAAAAAAAATTTATTGAATTTCTTTGGTCAACGATTTGAAACTATCCTGACAACCTTAAATTATAATTTCGATGAAATCAGGGCGGTTATGGCGGCAGGATTTAATAACGTCCCGGATACGCTCCAAAGGATAAAAGCGATTGCCGAGATAAGGAAGGAGCCGAATTTCGAGCATGTAGTAACGATATTCAAAAGAGTTTCGAATATCATAAGGCAGGCGAAAAAGGGAGCCCATTCTTTAAGTTTAAATTCCATTGATGAAAACAAATTCAGGGAGAAATCTGAAGCCGAACTATTCGTGGCGATAAACAACCTTGAGGAAAATTTGAGGACATCGTTAGAGAAAAAAAACTACACGACGGCGTTTGGCCTTTTAGTCGGCTTAAGTAAGCACCTTGATAAATTTTTTGAAAAAGTTATGGTTATGGCCGAAGAAGAGGATATAAAAACAAACCGCCTTTCGCTACTTTCAAAGATAATAAATCTATATCTTCCGCTTGCCGACATATCGGAAATACAAGGATAGTTATTTTTTAGGTTCGAATTCGAGTCGCCGGGATTTAGCGGGTTTATCGACCACAAGCGTCTTACCTTCCTTAATATCACCCGAAAGGAGCTTCTGACTTAAAACATCCACAACTTCTCTCTGAATCACTCTTTTCAGCGGGCGGGCGCCGTAATGCGGCTCGTAACCTGCGGCGGATAGAAACTCCATTGCTGCCTTTGTAAGCTCTATTTTTATTTTTTTGTCGGAGAGGCGCCTGTTGAGGAGAGCGAGCTGTATATCCACAATTTTTTTTATGTGTTCATCGGTAAGATGGTGGAATATAATTATTTCATCGACTCTGTTCAAAAATTCCGGTCTGAAATACTTTTTCAAAACTCCAAGAAGTTCTCCTTTTATTTCCTTTTCCATCAGTTCAAGAAGCGGCGATGCTGTCTTTTGATAAACCTCGGCGCCAAGATTCGATGTCATTATAATCACGGTGTTTTTGAAGTCGACGGTTCTGCCTTGTCCGTCAGTAAGACGACCGTCATCAAGAATTTGAAGTAGCATATTAAAAACATCGGGATGGGCTTTTTCGATTTCATCAAAAAGTATGACGGCGTAGGGCCTACGTCTTACCACCTCTGTGAGTTGTCCTCCTTCTTCGTAACCCACATATCCCGGTGGTGCGCCGACGAGACGACTTACGGAGTGTTTTTCCATATACTCCGACATATCAAGACGAATCATGCTTTTTTCGTCGTTGAAAAGAAACTCGGCAAGTGTTTTTGCAAGCTCGGTTTTTCCCACCCCCGTTGGACCAAGAAATATGAAAGAACCAAGCGGTCTCGTCGGCTCTGAAAGACCGCTGCGCGCGCGCCTGACGGAGTTTGAAATGGCATTTATCGCTTCGTCTTGTCCTACAACTCTCTTTTTAATGTACTCCTCCATTCTCAGAAGTTTCGCAGTTTCAGTTTCAAGCATTTTTGAGACGGGTATTCCCGTCCATTTTGAAACGACTTCCGCTATGTCTTCCTCGTCGACTTCCTCTTTCAGCATCTTCATATTTTTTTGTATGTCGGCAAGTTTTTCGTTTTCAGTCTCAAGTTGATTATGCAACTCTCTCGCTCTTCCGTACCTGAGCTCCGCCACTTTTCCGAGATCACCTGAACGCTCTGCGCTTTCTTCTTCTAATTTCAAGTCATCTATATCTTCTTTCAGCCGTCTGATTTTCAGTATCGCTTCCTTTTCACTTTTCCAGTGGGAAGAAAGTTGCGCTCTTTCTTTTTTGAGCCCTTCGAGTTTTTTATCGACATCTTCGGTTTTCGATTTTTCCTTCAACAAACCCTGTTTTTCTATTTCAAGTTGTCTAATTTTTCTTTCAAGGTCGTCAAGCTCTGAAGGCATAGAATCTATCTCTATCCTTAAACGAGACGCCGCCTCGTCAACAAGGTCAATGGCTTTGTCGGGAAGAAATCTGTCGGATATGTATCTGTTAGAAAGCACCGCTGCTGAAACCAAGGCGGCATCTTTGATTTTTACGCCGTGGTGAATTTCATATCTTTCTTTGAGCCCTCTCAATATCGCTATAGTGTCGTCGACGGTGGGCTGACTCACAACCACGGGTTGAAATCTTCTTTCAAGAGCGGCGTCTTTTTCTATGTATTTTTTATACTCGTCGAGAGTGGTTGCACCTACGCATCTAAGCTCTCCACGGGCAAGGAGCGGTTTCATTATGTTTGCCGCATCAATCGCCCCCTCGGCGGCACCGGCGCCGACAAGGTTGTGGAGCTCGTCGATAAATAGTATTATCGTTCCTTCTTTAGATGTTATCTCTTTTAAAACGGCTTTAAGTCGGTCCTCAAACTCTCCTCTGAATTTCGCCCCGGCGATTAACGCCCCCAGGTCAAGCGAAAGGACTTTCTTTTCTTTGAGCATCTCCGGAACATCTCCGGAAGCTATTCTTCTTGCAAGCCCCTCGGCTATAGCGGTCTTTCCAACGCCGGGCTCTCCGATTAAAACAGGATTATTCTTGGTTCTTCGGGATAAAACTTGCATCACTCTTCTTATCTCGGAATCCCTTCCTATCACGGGGTCGAGTTTTCCTTTTTTAGCTAACTCTGTCAAGTCCCTCGTGTATTTTTCAAGCGCCTGAAATTTATCCTCCGGGTTCTGGTCGTCTACTCTCATATTCCCTCTTATTTTCATAAGTGTTTTTAATATAGTTTCTCTCGTTATTCCATATTTTGAAAGCAACGCGCCGGATTTTGTCTTTGAGGCGGCCACCGCCATAAAAAGATGCTCGGTGGATATAAACTCGTCTTTGAGCAAGGACGCTTCCCTCTTCGCGTTTTCAATTATACTTGTAAGTTCCGATGAGGCGTATGGACGCGTCGATGAGGTTGCTGTGGGCAGATTTTCGAGCGTCGACGACAACTCGTTAATAATCTGTTTCAGGTCGGCAGGAATACCTTTTACAATTTCTGATACCATTCCTTCAGACTGTCTCAAAAGCGCCAGAAGAAGATGGCTTTCGGCGACCGTCGTGTTGCGATAGCCTCTCGCTATCTCCTCGGCATCAATTATAGCTTCTTGTGATTTGAAGGTGAATTTTTCCTGCATGATTTATACGGTAAATTTATCAAGCGAGCGGTAGCCGATGGCTTCAGCGAGATGCCGAGTATTTATCTCGTCGGAGCCGGCGAGGTCGGCTATCGTTCTTGAAACTTTCAAAACCTTGTCATATCCCCTCGCCGAAAGCCCCAGCTTTTCAATCGCATTTTTCAAAAGCGACTCGCAGGAGTCGTTGAGTTTGCAATGTTTTTTTAGCATCTTCGGGTTCATCGTGGCATTGGTGTTGGCGTCTTTGAATCTTTCTTTTTGAATATCGCGAGCTTTTTCTATTCTTTTCTTTACATCTTTCGATGGTTCCGAGGGTCTTTCTTCCCGCGATATTATCTCGGATGATTTCAGAGCAGGGACTTCTATGTGTATGTCTATCCTGTCGAGGAGCGGACCAGATATTTTCGAGATATATTTCTGAATTTGATAAGGGGTGCAGGTGCAACTTTTTTCGGGATGCCCGTAATTTCCGCAAGGGCACGGATTCATCGCTGCCACAAACATAAAAGACGCCGGAAATGTGATGGAGTTTTTTGCCCGCGAGACGGTGACTAATTTATCCTCAAGTGGTTGACGCAAAACTTCAAGGACATTCCTCTCAAACTCGGGAAGTTCATCAAGAAACAAAACGCCCCTGTGAGCGAGCGAAACCTCGCCCGGCTTTGGATATTGTCCCCCGCCTATGAGAGCTACATCGGATATCGTGTGGTGAGGCGACCTGAAAGGCCTCTTTGTGACGAGTCCGTGTTTTACGGGAGAACCGCTGACAGAATGGATCTTGGTCACCTCTATAGATTCGTCGAAACTCAACGGGGGGAGAATGCTTATAATCCTTCTTGAAAGCATCGTCTTTCCGCTGCCCGGGGGGCCTATCATTATTATGTTGTGGCCACCAGAAACCGCAACCTCTATGGCTCTTTTTGCAAAATTCTGGGTTTTTACATCGGCAAAATCGAATTCAAACTCCATAAATTCATTTATGAGAGAATTTTTGTCAAAATTGGTCTTTGGAATTTCGAGCTCGTCGTTGAGAAATGAAATCGTCTCTTTGAGATTTTTGGCTCCATAGACATTTATCCCTTCGATAACAGCAGCTTCAGCGGTGTTGTGCGAAGGAAGAATGACGGCTTCTATTTCCATGGATTTAAGCTCTATGGCGATGGGAAGAATTCCTTTTATTGGTCTAAGCGTTCCGTCGAGAGCGAGTTCCCCTATGATGGCTATTTTCTTAAGACGCTCTTGTGCGTTTTGCTTTAATGAGCCAGCGGCGGAGAGTATCCCGACGGCTATGGGGAGGTCAAACGAAGGACCTTCTTTTTTTATTGATGCGGGGGCGAGGTTGACGGTTGTCCTTTTTATCGGAAAATCGAAGCCGGAATTTCTGATGGCGGCGGCGACGCGCTCTTTTGATTCTTTAACCGCCGCATCGGGAAGACCGACCGTGGTAAAAGAGGGAAAGCCACTCGCAAGGTCAACCTCTACTGTGACTATGTATCCATCAATGCCTTCGACGGCGCCAGATAAAATTTTTGATAACATATAATTAGAGAATAGAGGAGAGGGGATGGGGGATTGAATAAAAATTTCCATTCCCTAATCTCTATTTTCTATTCGCTATTTTCTATCCTCTATTTTACACAAATGCATTTTTGAAAAGTTCTACTTTGTCGGCGGATATACTTACGATATCAAACCTTAAGTCCGTATCGGACAGACCATTCTTCTGAATGTAACACCACGCCGCTTTTTTGAGACGCTCCATCTTCTTGCGATTGACGGACTCGTAAGGGGAACCGTGGTTGGCACACTTTCTGTACTTCACTTCTATGAAAGCGTGGGTTTTTCCGTCAACGGCCACTATATCTATCTCGCCGAATTTCGTATTGAAGTTCCTTTCTATTATTTTATAGCCGCTTTTTTTAAGAAATTCAATAGCGAATTTCTCGGCAAGGTCGCCTCTTTCTCGGGGCTTCATAAATTTTTGCGAAAACCAGAAATTTATTTTATAAATTTCTAAGAAAACTCATCCTGTGCAGTGGGGAGGGGCCGATTTTTCTGAGTATTTCGTAATGCGCCGGGGTTCCGTATCCTTTGTGCCACTCGAAGCCGTAAGCGGGAAATTCCGACGCGTATGCCTTCATCATCCTGTCCCTCGTCACTTTGGCTATTATCGAGGCGGCTGCTACACAGGCGCTTTTTCTGTCGCCCTTGACGATATTCATCTGTCCGAGATGTAGTCCCGGTATTTTATGATTCCCGTCAAATAAAACAATATCCGGCTGGGGCGATAATTTTTTTGCGGCGGTTCTTGCGGCCGAAAACAGCGCCTTCATTATGCCTTTTTGGTCCACGCATCTTTCGCCAGAAACACCGATGCCGAAAGAAACGACGTTCCTCAGTATCTCATAATAAATTTTTTCTCGGGCATTCGGAGTTAAAAGTTTCGAGTCGTATAGTCCATTGATTTGTTTTTTGTAGGAAAGAATGACCGCAGCAACGACGACAGGTCCCGCCAGAGGCCCCCTTCCGGCCTCGTCCACTCCGGCGATAAGTTCAAAGCCCTTCCTTAATTCTTTGTCGAATCTATAAAGAGCTCTGTGTTTCATTATTCTTATTTCGGTCGACGGCACAAACTCATTTTTGCTGTTCCAAAGGCAAAGACGAATCTTCGGGGCGTTCCCTCTGTTGCGATTCTTTCGTCTCCTGTATTCTCGCTGATTTGCCTGCGAGTTCTCTCAGATAATAAAGCTTCGCCCTTCTGACTTTCCCCGATTTTACCAATTCAATCTTTTCGATGAGCGGGGAGTAAAGAGGAAAAATCCTTTCCACGCCGACGCCGTAGGAAACCTTTCTGACAGTGAAGGTCTTGCTCGCACCAGAGCCCCTCTGTCTTATGACCACGCCTTCAAACGCCTGGATTCTTTCGCTTTCGCCTTCTCTGATTTTGAAATGAACCCTTATCTGGTCACCATATCTGAAATTCGGCTTTTTAACTTCTTGAGGGGTTAACAAATTAGATGTTGTCATATATCATCTCCTATGAAATCCTTCGGATTTCTTTTTTCTTCGATTCCAAAATGTCGGGACGTTTTTTTTCAGTAACATCTAACGCTTTTTTTTTTCGCCACTCGTCTATCTTTTTGTGATTCCCCGACAATAAAACTTCCGGCACTTTGCCGCCTCGCCATATCCTCGGCCTTGTGTAATGAGGATAATCAAGCAGACCGTTGTAAAAAGAATCGCACTCAACCGACTCTTCCTTTTTTACTACACCTTTGACAAGACGCGATACGGCATCGACGACGACCATAGACGGAAGTTCACCGCCCGTCAAAACATAATCGCCTATCGAGATTTCTTCATCTATAAATCTGAATATTCTTTCATCAACGCCTTCATAGTGTCCGCATATAAAAATGAGTTGTCTATATTTGGATAGCTCTTTCGCAGTTTTCTGATTGAAGACGCGTCCTTGCGGTGAAAGATATATTATTCCGCTGGTTTTCTTTGGCAAGAGTTTGTTGGCGGAGATTCTTTCGGGGATTATTTTTTTTAACGCTTTATATATAGGCTCGGCTTTGAGCACCATTCCCGGCCCGGGTCCGAAAGATTTGTCGTCTACGGTTCTATGCCGGTCTTTCGCAAAATCCCTTAGGTTGTGTATGTTTATCCTTATTATCCCATTCTTGATGGCTTTTGCAATTATGCTTGTCTTTAAAAATCCTTCATACATCTCGGGAAATAAAGTTAATATTTCAAAGATCATAAAATCCGTCCGTTAGTAGAGTATAGATTTTACATTATTTTGCTTTTTATTGTCAAGTTATGTATACTAATATCCGCCGTGGGAATCCTCGCGTTTTTCATATCATTTTTATTTTATGTCTTCAATATGGCGCCTTCGCTCACCGTGGGCGATGCCGGAGAGCTCATAGCGTCCTGCCAGATACTCGGTATAAACCACGCTCCGGGATACCCTCTCTTTTCTCTTTTTGGGAAGATATTTCTGAGTATAATTCCTATCGGCGATATAGCATACAAAATTAATCTGATGAGCGCATTCTGGGGCGCGGCAACAGTGTTTGTTCTATATAATACGCTGAAAAATCAGACACATTCAAAAATTGCTTTCCTCTCTTCTCTTTTTTTTGCATTCTCTTTTTCGATGGTTCGCTCCTCCGTTCAAACTGAGGTTTTTACGCTGAACGCCTTTTTCTGTTCCGTTGTCATTTATCTAATGCTAAAGAAACCGGATTTATGCTTGATATCTTTTTTATTCGGGTTAGGCTTGGGAAATCACCACACTTTAATTCTGATGGTTCCGGCGATTCTTTATCTGCTCGTTAAACAAAAATCCATCCGCTTCGTTTTCTCGTTTTCTCGTTTTCTCACTTTGTCGCTTTTATTTATATTGGGATTTTCGATATATATATATCTGCCAGTCAGATCAGTTAAAAATCCGGGGTTTGATGTAGGCAATCCGGAGACGCTCTCAAAAACTTTAAGGGTGATAAGAAGAGCCGACTATGGGACTTTACAGCTGACAGTCGGAGAAAAAGAAAAGTATACTCTCCCTGTTTTGGCGATGCAGGCGAAGCGAGTTTTCAATGGCCTTTCTCATCAATTCGGGGTTCCGGGCATGTTTTTGATATTAATCGGATTTTATCATTTTTTCAAAACCAGAACGCAAGAGGCTGTTTTTATCTCTTTAATTTATTTATTTTCCGTGCCGTTTTTCATTTTTTTAGGTAACCTGCCATTCAATCCGGAAACGGAAGGAATACTCGACAGATTTTATGTCATGGGAAACATACCGTTATGCTTCATGATTTTTCACGGCGCCGTTTTCTTCAAAACAAAGAAATTTCTGAAAGCGCTCAATTATTTTTTGATTCCGCTCTCTATTGCCATAGTGATAATTTTGAATTACGCAAACTACAACTGGCGGAATTATTTCCTTGCCCATGACTATGGAAAAAATATCCTTAAATCGATAAAACCCAACAGTGTGCTTTTCATGGATGGCGGCGATGATACGTTTTACTCCACGGGGTATTTTAAGTTTGCAAAAAAGGAAAGAACGGATGTGGCTCTATATGACAGAGGTGCGGTCGTATTCAGGTCGCCGTACGGAGACGATTTCAGAAGACTCTCCAAGGAATCAAAAGAGGAAAGAAGGAAAAAAACAGAGTCTGAAATATCAAAATCAAAAACCGTCTATTTTTCAACGTTCAACAAAGACATAATGTCGCCCGCGAAAGTAGAAGCCGCCGGCATACTTTATACTACGCAAGAAAAGCAAAATCTCTTTTATTTTTACTCCCTCCGAAACATCTTCGAAAATTTCTCAGACTACCGCTCAAGAGGACTGCAACCCATATATTTCTACCTTGAGTCCCTTTTCAAGAAAAACCCGGTAAATCACTACGACTATCTTATGGCGAGATGGCCGGATATAATATGGCTGAGAGCGAACGTGAAAATCGAATTGGCCCAAGAAGCTTTCAAAAACTTTCAGGAAAATAAAATGCGTGAAGCAAAAAATATTTATGAAAAAATAATTTCATTCTATCCCGAAGACGCTCCAAGTATGGTGAATCTGGGGGCAATCCATGAAAAACTCGGGGACGACAGAAAAGCCCTTGAACTTTACGCCAAAGCGATGGAAACAGATGCTCAAAACATAAACGCGTATTTCAACGCAGCGGTTATATACTGGAAAAGAGCCGATTGGTCAAATGTCGTTTATTACTTCGGAAAAGTCCTTGAACGCGACCCGAAAAATGACCAGGCGAAAAGATATATACAAATGGCGCGCCAAAATATCTTGCAAAATCAATGATATCCCATCCGAACCGAACCCGTTGGTTTTACAGACGATAAATTCGAACAAATGTTCGAATGTTTCGACGAGAAATTTTCAGGAGAGTATTTTTTTTAGCATATCGTTGACGATATTCGGGTTAGCTTTACCCTGCGATTTTTTCATTACCGCACCCACAAGGGAACCAATCGCGCGCTCTTTTCCGGCTCTGTACTCTTTCACGGCGCCAGGATTCTCCTCAATAGCATCCTCGCAGAGTTTTTTTATGGCGACTTCGTCCGTAATCTGAACAAGATTTTTTTCCTTTATTATAGAATCGGGGGATTTTCCCGTCAAGTACATCTCCTTAAATACGCTTTTTGCGATTTTGCCTGAAATAATATTGTTCAAAATAAGTTTTACAAGAGACGCAAGGTTCTCCGTCTTGATGGGGGCTCCCTTGATGTCCTTTTTATCCTTGTTTAATTCCCCGAGGAGTTCCGTTATAATCCAGTTCGCAACAGGTTTTGCAGCGGAGGCTTTTTCTTTTTCAAAAGCGTTCAGACAACTTTCAAAATAATCCGCTATCGATTTTTCGGAAGTAAGAACGCCCGCGTCGTACTCCGAAAGCCCGTATTCGGACATAAATCTTCTTTTTCTTTCTCCGGGCAGCTCGACGATTTCCTTTCTGATTTTTTCTATAAATTCTTCCGAAAGCTCGAGGGGTGGAATATCCGGCTCAGGGAAGTATCTGTAGTCGTGGGCTTCCTCTTTCGTCCTCATCGGGGACGTCGTATCCGTCGAAGCGTCGTAAAGACGCGTTTCTTGAATTATTTCTCCACCGGACAGAATTACTTCCGTCTGCCTTTTTATCTCGTATTCGAGCGCATCCCTTACGCCCTTTGTCGTATTCATGTTTTTAAGTTCAGTCTTAACACCCAACGATATCTGTCCCACCGGTCGAAGCGATATATTAGCATCGCATCTAAACTTGCCCTCCTCCATGTTGCACTCGGAGACCTCAAGATATTCAAGTATCAATTTTAAAGTATTGAGATACTGCCATGCCTCCTGAGGGGTAGTTATGTCGGGCTCGGTCACTATTTCCATTAAAGGAACGCCGGCTCTATTGTAGTCAACAAGCGAGTAATCCAACTCCCTGGAGCCAAGCGCGTGGAGAAGTTTCCCCGCATCCTCCTCTAGATGAATCCTTTTTATCCTTATTTTTTTTATCGAGCCACCCTCAAGTGGAATTTCCACGCCACCGTCATAGGCAAGTGGCAGCTCGTACTGAGATATCTGAAAGTTTTTTGGAAGATCGGGATAAAAGTAATGCTTTCTGGCAAGAACGGAGTGTCCGTTTATTTTGCAGTTAAGTCCCATGGCCGTTTTTATGAGAAGTCCGACAGCTCTCTCGTTTAAGGCGGGTAAAACCCCGGGATAGCCAGTGCAGATGGGGCAGATGTTTATGTTAGGCGGTTGGCCGAATTCCGTCGAACATCCGCAGAAAATTTTGCTTTTTGTCTTTAAGTGTGTGTGAACCTCAAGACCTATTACGGCCTCGTATTTTTTTTCAATCATAAACCGCTCGCTGAACTCTTACAAATTCACTTTTTGCTTTCAGTTTTTTCCGTTATCCTATATTCGACTTCGCCCGGCTTCAACATTCCAAGTTCTCTGCAAACCACCTGGGTATAGTATGATTTGTCCGCCTCCATAAGGCGAATCTCCGAGACAAGAATTTCATTTTCTTTTTTAAGACGTTCTATTTCAGAAATTATTTTTCTTTTTTCTATCTCGTGTTTTATTATTCTCCTGAAACCGGGATTTACGAGCAGATAAACAACGGCACCTATAATGGCGACCCTTTTTATTAGTTTAACGGGTATTCTCATTGCACCTTTTATCTTTTGAATGTCTCTTTGCCGGGATATTTCGCCTTTGGGCCAAGCTCCTCTTCAATGCGAAGGAGTTGGTTATATTTGCAAATCCTGTCGGTTCTTGAAGCCGAACCCGTTTTTATCTGGCCGGTATTCAAAGCGACAGCCAAATCCGCTATAAAAGAATCTTCCGTCTCGCCGGAGCGGTGCGATATTATCGCATTATATCCGGATCTGAACGCAAGCCGAACGCAATCGACCGTCTCCGTGAGAGAACCTATCTGATTGACTTTTACAAGTATGGCGTTTCCTATTTTGTTTTTTATGCCATCGGCAAAAATTTTCGGATTAGTGACGAATACGTCGTCCCCGACAAGCTGACAGTTTTTCCCAAGCTTTTCTGTAAGCTTTTTCCAACCGTCCCAATCCTTCTCTGAAACGCCGTCCTCAATAGAAACAATGGGGTATTTTTTGAGCCAATCGCCGTAGAGATTTACGAGTTCATCAGATGTCTTTCTCCGATTTGTTTTCTCTCCTTCAAGGACATATTCGCCATCTTCAAAAAATTCGCTCGCAGCCGAGTCAAGAGCAAGAAGCACGTCTTCGCCGGCTTTATATCCCGCCTTTGAAATAGCTTCCATGATTACGAAGAGAGCCTCTTCGTTTGAGGAAAGGTTGGGGGCGAATCCCCCTTCATCGCCGACGGATGTTGCGTAGCCTTTTGATTTCAAGACCGATTTCAGATTGTGGAAAACCTCCGCTCCGACTCTTATAGCGTCTTTGAAATTTTTGGCGCCGACGGGAAGTATCATGAACTCTTGAAGGTCAACATTGTTGTCGGCGTGAGCCCCGCCGTTTATGATGTTCATCAGCGGAACGGGTAAACTGTAAGTTGTGGACTGCATATCATATGCCTTGCGAATATACTCGTAAAGCGGTAATTTTTCGTCGTTTGAACCAGCGCGACAAACCGCAAGCGAGACGCCGAGCAAAGCGTTTGCTCCAATGTTAGACTTAAACTCGGTTCCGTCGAGTTTGAGCATTTTTTCGTCAATTTCTCTTTGCGATAAAGCATCCATTCCAACGATTTTTTTGGAGATAATCTCGTTTATATTCGCGACCGCCTTCAAAACACCTTTGCCGAGATATCTTTTCTTGTCACCATCTCTCAGCTCAAGAGCCTCCTTTTCTCCGGTGGAAGCTCCCGAAGGAACTGATGCTCTCCCCATAATGCCACTTTCCAAAACCACATCAACCTCGACAGTGGGGTTGCCTCTTGAATCCAGAATCTCTCTCCCAACTACACTTTTAATTTTTGACATACAAGCACCTCTGATATAAATATTGCGCTAAACAACCCAATTTTACAAAATCGAACAGGAAAATCAAAATATCCATTCCGCAAAGGTTTTTTGCCTCCGACAAAAAGAGTTGCAACAAACTCAAAATCTTATTATAATATGTGAGTATGCGAATCGTTGTTTTTCTGTTTGCTCTCATCGTTTATGTATTTGCCGCATTTCCGGCACTCGCTCCCTACAGGGATTCGGGCGAGATGGTGAGCGTTATAAAGACCCTCGGCGTCGCCCATCCGCCGGGATACCCTCTTTACACTCTTTTGGGTAACATAATCTGCGGACTTATTCCATTCTCAAACTATGCCTATAAAGTGACTATCGTTTCGGCCATTTTTATGGCTTTCTCAGTTTTGTTGATTTACGAGATATCGAAAAAAATTTTCAGTGGCGCCGGGCATTTTTCCTTCGGTGCCCTTGCAGCGGGATTTTCATATCTTTTCTGGTATCTTGCGATTGTCCAGGAGATGTACACGATGTCGGTTTTTTTCATTCTCCTTTCAATTTACTTTCTGCTCTCGAAAAAATACTATGTATCAATGTTTATGCTTGGTCTTTCCACGGGCGTAAGGATGGATTCGGTTCTTATATATCCCGCTTTTCTTTTATTCTTCATAAGGAAAAAGTTGAGGGTGTTCGATATTGCAAAATCACACATTTTTTTAATTCTCGGCTCAAGCGTATTTCTTTATTTGCTCATAAGGTCCAACACGGCACCTCTTATAAACTGGAACGATCCATCGACTTTCGAGAGGCTACTTTCTTCTCTTATGAGAAAAACTCACGGGGGCACACTAGATTTGATATCTGCAGGGTACGCGAAGGGCGAGAATTTCGTCCCTCAGCTCAAATTCTATTTTGTACATTTGTACGAATACTTTTTTTATATGGGCCCTCTTATTTCTGTTTTCGGCGCGGTGAAGCTTTTCAGGGAAAAAAAAGATATCTTCTTGTTTCTGGCGGCGGGCTTCATCATAAGCGGTGTTTTTTTCATATACCTTGCCAACATGCCGCCGAACCCACACGCATTGGCCATACTTGAAGCCCACTTCCTGCTTCCAAATATCTTTTTCACTATTTTTCTTATTTCGGGAATATCCGCCATTTCCGATTACAGCGGGATCGCCGGGAAGAGCACGGCTGTTATTTTATGTGCTGGTATTTTTATATCGACTTTTCCGGTTCTTAACAAAAGAATGAACTTTTTCCTGACCGATTACGCGAGGAATCTTTCGGCAGGGCTTCCTAAAAACTCTATAATTGTTCTTAAAGAAGACGTCCAGGTTTTCTCGATGTGGCATCAGAGATATGTCACATTAAAAAGACCTGATATAAAAACTGTTCCGTCGGGGCTTTCCGGCTCTCCATGGTTTCAGAAATCAAATAGGGATATTGGAGTGAAGTTCTTTCCGCTTTCAACCGCAACAGGATGGCAGAGTTTTATCGAAAAAAACTCCGATGTATATTTTACAAATGATGTTGATTTCCCGCTGAAAACCAAAACTTTTCCGTATGGCCTTTCAAACAGCCTCACAAAAAAACCGCACGAGTCATTCAATATATTAAATGAATTTTATGTATACAGGGGGGATTACAGGTATCATTCCCACGTTGAGTTTTTTACGCCGGATTTGATTGAGGAATACTCAAAATCCTGGCATCAGGCGGGGTTTTACTATATGCTCAAAAACGAGTTCTCCGCGGCGGAAAAATGTTTCCTTATGTCTCTTTATATGAAAAATGATTTTCCTCAGCCAGCTTATCACCTTGGATGGTGTCACTATATCCAAAACAACTTCATGGAAGCCGCCAAATTTTATAACCTCGCTACGATAATGTATGACAAATTAATTGGATTGGCGGCGGAATACAAAGCGATGCCCGATGTTGCAATTTCGATAAAAAGAGAGGCCGCAAACGTCTGGCTCCACATGGGTGTGGCTTCGGAAAAACTTGGAAAGGACAAAGAGGCGCTTTCGAGCTATGTAAAAGCTACCGAGCTGCGCCCGGACTTCGCTCTCGCATACTACAACAAGGCTGTCATATATTGGAAAAATGGCGATTTCAGAAAATCGCGGGAAAACCTCGAATTGACTCTTAGATACGATCCATCGAATGAGACCGCCCGCGGTTATCTTGAAAGACTTAAAACCCGGTAATTTTACAGACGGAAAATTCGAACAAATGTTCGATATCACCGAAGGCTATGCCGACTAAAATTATACTATTTCTGCTATTGCTTATTCACATCGCTACGGGAATTCATACTATAATCAAAAACTCCCAGACTTACGACGAGGCGGTCCATCTTGCGGCGGGATACTCTTATCTGAAGACCGGGAAACTTGATATGAACATATACGACCATCCGCCCATCGCAAAAATTATCGCCGCCCTGCCACTTATGTTTTTGAAACTTGAGTTTATTCCGAAATCCCATCCATGGTATCCAAATATGCATGCCAATCAGTACAGACTGGGCGACTACTTCATCCACCACAATAGAATGGATGCCGAAAAAATTCTTTTCGCAGGAAGATTGATGATGCTTCTTCTTTCGGCAGCCTTCTGCGTCTGGATTTTTTTAATAACGAAAAAGCTCTCGGACGAGGTCTCTGCCGTTATATCGGTTTTTATTTACGTTTTCTACTCCTCTATCATCGCTAACTCTACCCTTGTAACAACCGACGTTCCACTGGCCTTTTTTTTCTTCGTTTCCTTCTACTACTTCTGGAATCTGATGAAAGACGGCGGCATTAAAACGGCGATGGCGGCCGGGATTTTTCTAGGGTTGGCACTTTCATCGAAATTTTCAGGCGTTATGATTCTGCCTCTTTTTTTTATTTTGTTTTTCTACTTCTTTTTCTTCAAAAAACTCCCCGGGAAAACGGCCGCGAATTTAACTCTTGTCTCAATCGCAACCTCACTCATCCTCTGGGCATCGTACCTCTTTTCTTCGCCGAATATGTATTACGAAGGGCTTACCCGCATACTTAAATCCGCCGCCGAAACTCCAAGGGCGAGTTTTCTATTCGGAAAATACTCGGTCGGTGGATGGCCTTACTACTTTGTCGCTACATTTTTCTTAAAGACGCCCATACCTCTTCTTGCGGTGCTGCCGTTTTTGCCTTTCAATAAAAAGATATCGAAAAACTGGATTTTCCTGCTTCTGCCGGTGGTGTTTTACCTGACCGTAAGTTCATTCTCGAAAATACAGATAGGACACAGACACATAATCCCCGTCTATCCTTTTTTGATATGCTCAGTAGGAATTTTGATGGGAGATTTGCTTAGAAAAAATATATTTTTGAAGGCGGCTGTTTTTTTGTCTCTTTTTTGGATAGCGTATGGATTCGTAAAAACTCATCCATGGCATATAAGTTATTTCAACGAAATAGCTGGAGGTCATGAGAATGGATACAAATTTCTGCTCGATTCTAACATCGACTGGGGACAGGGATTAAAAGAGCTTTCAATATATCTAAAATCCGAAAATACGAACCATATATATTTTTCATATTTCGGAACAGGCGATCCACATTACTACGGCATAAAATATCACCCACTTGGATTTGTTTCCAATCTACCAAGAGAAGGTGACGAGATAGACTTAACGAAGATGCCGCGGAAGTTTTTCGCCGTCTCGGCTACAAACCTCTATGCGAACTACTATGAAGACAAAGAAATTTTTTCGTGGCTTCGAAAAGAAGAGCCCGAGGAGATAATAGCCGCCTCCATATTCATTTTCGACCTACAAAAGCCTGCCGTAAAAGAGGGTTTCGTGGATTTTTTGAAAAAATTCGGTATGACGCCAGAAGCCGAAAAAATCAGGAAATTATGAAAAAATTGGTTTCCTTTATTCTGATATTTCTGTTATTTTTTTTAATTTACATCATTGCTCGCGATAAAAAAGAATTTCTGTTCGAAAAAGAGGTTTTCAAATTCGGTGAAGTGACAGCGGATAAAAGAAGGCGAGTGGTCTCGTTTAAAGCCGATATACTCAAAAACGAGGGTGATGTTCTTTTTCTCATATATCTTCATGGATACAAGTGGTTGAAGGAAAATTCTGCCGTCGTATCAGACGCAAAACTATTGGATCTGCAAAAAGCCCTCGCTTTTATCGATTGGGAGCTTTGGGAAGAAATCAGAGACTCCCAAAAAACTAAAAGGACATCGGCTGTTAAAATCGTTATGAAGCAAGGAAAAATTCAATCAACCGCCGAAGAATTTTTGAAAAATGAGGAAAGCGACATCTATAACATCATTTTTCCGGGCTCCCCTTACTTTGACGCGATCGTTCTCTACGGCCCGGAGAGTAATCTATGTGGCACCTGTCCTCTATATCCGGTAGAGAAAGAAGTGATAATGAAAAAAATGAAAAATCCGAAGGGTGTTTCGCTTTCCGAAAAAATAAAAGCTTTTGACAAAAATAAACCAGTAACTGTACATATTTATGTTCCAGAATAAGTTCATAGAACTGCTGTTGCTTGGAATCACTTTGAACATCACCGTATGCTCTTTGAGCTGCAATCCCCTCTTGATGTCCTACATCCTTTCGTCGAAAAAAAATTTTTCTAAAAATTTGAATGAAGCGATCATCTTCTCGGCCACAAGAGCAATTGTTCATATACTTATCGCCACGGCTTTATTCCTGATGGGAAAGATATTTCTAAAAACGTTAACTGAACACAGATTCATTTTGAACATACTCGGCGGCGCTTTCGTGGCGACCGTCGGGCTATTTGTTTTCTTCAATAAACACAAAAGCTTCAGTTTTTTCAAAACAGAGGCGGCGGATATCTTTGCTCTCGGCATTGTCGCCGGACTGACGCCTTGCCTGCCTCATATGGCCGTATGGGGTTATATCATAATGGAGGCGGATAGTCTTTTTTCGGCGGTGGTCATGGCTTCATGCTTCGGACTCGGAGAGTTTCTCGTTCCTTTGATACTCGGTGCGCTTGCAGGCAAAATCTCGCCACTCATTCCAGATAAAATATTCAGATATGTGGCGAAAGTTTCGGGGGGCATCCTGATTTTGATAGGCATCGGAATAATATTCAGATAAAATATAAACCAAACTTTTGAAGTTTGATGTTTTTTTGATAAAATTTATAATGAGAGCGTTGAAAAACCCTCTTTAGTTCTTTGAAATAATTCTCGTCGGTAAATCCGACGATAAAACATTTGCATTTTCTCTCCGGAATTGCTATAATATTTCTGACGAAAACAAA
>JBGFRZ010000021.1:0-24389 GCA_041694835.1 Ignavibacteria bacterium | reverse complement strand
GAGGGGAGAGGACAGAAATTAGAGCACAAGGGCACAAGAGCACAAGGGCACAAGAGCAGAGGGCAGAGGCGAGAGACGGCAAATGGTTTTTTCACCGCCGACCTTTTAACCTTTAACCTTTTACCTTTTACCTTCTATTACGGAGTGAATATAAAATGACAGAAAACAGGCATATAATAACGTTTGCATGTACCGTTTGCAAAAACAGGAATTACCATAATGCGGTAGGGAAAAAGAGAGAAAAAAAGATAGAGCTGAAGAAATTCTGCTCCAACTGTGGCAAGCACACTCTGCATAAAGAAACAAAATAACCACTGCTATAACGGGAGCGTTGGTTAATCCCGACAGGGCGGCGATGGTCTCCAAACCCGCACCAAATTTTATTTTGGGAGTGTCGGTTAATGGCAAACCACTGGTCTCCAAAACCAGGACTGGGGGTTCAAATCCCTCCACTCCCGCCCTGGTGCGGAACAAATCCTTTTGTTCCCGTTTGGTGTGGGGCAAGTCCCTCCGCTGGCTATAGTGATTGCGCCGACGGGAGTAAATTAGATTCAACGAGGTGCTATTAGATGAATAAAAGCCCGATATTCGCTGTAAAAACTTTTCTGACAGAATCTTACGAGGAATTGAGAAAGGTAAATTGGCTTTCAAAAAAGGAAGTGGTGGCGTCCACCATAGCGATAATAATCATAGTTATAGTGGCGTCTCTTTACATAGGCTTGGTGGATTTGATTCTATCAAAAACTTTCGGGGTTTTTATAGGAAGATAACGCGGCATTAAATAGCGCTTAACTCAAAGGAATTACAGTTCACCAATTCCGATACAACTTCGGGTTGCGCCAAGAGGAGCGGAATAAGATGAAAGAACATTGGTATGTGGTTCAAACACAGACGAACTTCGAAGACAAGGTGAGTTCGGAAATCGAAAAATTAAAATATATGACTGCATACAAGGATAAAATATCCGAGGTTATAGTTCCGACGGAAGATGTAATAAAAATACAGAAAAGCAAAAAGGTTGTGAAGAAAAGAAAATTTTTTCCCGGCTATGTGATGGTAAAAATGCTTCTTGACGAGGACACCTACTGGGCCGTAAGAAAAATAAACGGCGTAAAGTCATTCTTAAGCGATAAAAAGAAACCTATCCCTCTTAAAGACGAGGAAGTCGCAAACATAAAGACGATACTGGAAGCCCCTCAGTTGAAACCTAAACCGGTTATAACTTTCGAAAAAGGCGAAAGCCTCAGAATAATAGACGGACCTTTCAAGCTTCTTGTAGGCACTGTCGAGGACGTCTTTCAGGAAAAAGCCCGTCTAAAACTCATGGTCACTATATTCGGCAGGCCAACACCGGTCGAGCTTGATTTCACGCAGATTGAAAAAATGTAATTTTAGAGAATGAATTTGGCGCAATGCCCCGATTTCAGGCGGGGTGAGCAAAGCGAATAGAAATCCGAAGGATTTCATAGGAGACATATATGGCAAAACCGACGAAAAAAGTAAAAACGTTTATCAAACTTCAGATTCCGGCCGGAGCCGCCAACCCGGCGCCACCCGTAGGCCCCGCCTTGGGACAGCATGGCGTAAACATAATGGATTTCTGCAAACAGTTCAATGAAAAAACGAAATCCATGGAAGCCGGTATGACCATACCCGTAGTCATCACCGTCTATGAGGACAGAACTTTTGCGTTTATACTGAAGATGCCGCCAATATCCGCTCTCATCAAAAAAGCCGTTGGGCTCGCAAAAGCATCTGGTGTCCCGAACAAAGACAAAGTCGGAAAACTGACCCTAAAACAGGTCGAAGAGATAGCCAGGCAAAAACTTCCGGATCTGAACACCAAAAAATTGGCATCGGCAAAACAAATGGTGATGGGAACCGCAAGAAGTATGGGCGTTGAAGTGGCGGAATGAAGGAAAGGCGGTATCTCCACAAAGCGATGATAAAATAAAAGCCATTGAGCGCAGGGTTCATCCCGATACATCGGGAAAATTACCGACGGAGATGTGAGTTATGTGTTATTAAAACTCTAAACCACGAAGACACGAAAACGCGAAATTGGGGACTTTTTTCGTGATTTCTAACTTTCGTGTTTTCGTGGTAAAGGAGTAGTAGTGCGGCATTAAGGCCTCACTACCTCGTCTGTGTTTTTTCTCTGCGCCTCCGTAGTGAATTTTAGCGAAGCGTCAGCGAACCCTAATTAAAACTTAGTTTTTATCATAGGAGAAAGAATGACAAAAAAAGCAAAGTCGTTGGGAAAGATGGTCGAAGCAAAATTCTATAAACTTGAGGAAGCAGTTGCTCTTTTAAAAACTCTTCCGAAGGCAAAATTCGACGAAACCGTAGAGGTTCATCTTAAACTTGGAATCGATCCGAAACAAGGCGAGCAGATGGTCAGAGGGAGTATAGTTTTGCCGCACGGAATAGGTAAATCGAGAAAAGTCGCGGTGGTGGCGAAGGGCGAAAAACTCAAAGAAGCCGAAACTGCCGGCGCTGATGCGACTGGTTCGGACGATCTGATAGAAAAGATATCAAAAGGCTCTATGGACTTTGATGTGCTGGTCGCCACGCCGGACGTTATGAAGGATCTCGCAAAACTCGGAAAAATACTTGGGCCGAAAGGACTTATGCCAAACCCTAAATCTGGGACCGTGACTTTCGAGGTAGGACATGCTGTAAAAGAACTTAAGGCTGGACGCGTAGAGTTTAAAAATGATTCTTTCGGAATAATCCACAGCGCCGTGGGGAAATTATCCTTCGCCGAAGATAAATTGATTGAAAATATAAAAGTCTTTATTGAGACGATTATCAAGTCAAAACCCGCCACATCAAAAGGTCAGTACATAAAAAGCATAACGCTTTCATCCACGATGGGACCCGGATTAAAACTCGACATAAATCAGAAGTTTTAGTGAGATTTCAGTTGCCTGTCGTCAGATGCCAGCCGCTATCCCTAATCCTCGTATACTATCACTAATCTCATAGTTCTTTCAAAACGGCCTCTTCGCCGCAGTCAGGGAAAAGCGGGCATTTTATACACTCCCCCCATATTTTATGCGGAAGGCTCTCTCTCATTATTCTTTTATAGTTTAACTTCTCGAAAAAGGCGGGTTTGAATGTGAGGGCAAAAACTTTTTTTACTCCGAGTTCGCGGGCTTTTCGCTCGCATGCGGCGACAAGATTTTTCCCAATCCCCTTATTCTGATTTTCGGGCAAAACGGCAAGAGACTTAATCTCAGCGAGATCCTCCCACGACACATGTAAAGCGGCGCAGCCCAATATCTTCGCATCGTCTTTAATGACAAAATACTCCTGTATATTTTCGTATATATCGTTAAGCGAACGCGGGAGCATCTCCTTTTTCTCGGCGTAATAATTTATCATTGATTGCATCTTTTTAACGTCGCTTACCTTTGCTTGTCTTATTTTCATAGTTATATCCAACCTCGAGGGCATTCTTGTTGAGTTCAATTGCCGATTTTTTGTACTTGAGTTTCTCGCAAGCGCTCTTGACGGCATCCAGAGACAGCGCTCCGCTTTTTTTGATATAATAGCCGATCATGACCATATTTGCCGACAGTATATTGCCGAGTTCCCTGTCCGCAAGTTCCGATGCGGGTATTTCAAAAAAATTCCTGTCATCCGCTTTTACTTTTGCTATTGAGCTGTTTACAACCACGATGCCCCCGGGTAAAAGTTTTTTTATGTATCTATGATAACCAAGCTCATTTAAGGCTATAAGTCCGTCGAGGGATTCCGCCACGGGGGAGCCTATAGGCTCGTCGGAAATTATGACGGTGGACATGGAAGAGCCACCTCTTATTTCGGCTCCGTATGAAGGAAAACATGTAGTATGTTTCCCCGCCTCTATCGCACCCCAAGCAAGCACAACCCCTGAAAAAAGAACGCCTTGCCCGCCGCTGCCACACACTATTATTTTTTTCTCCACATTAACCTTTGATAACACCTAAGGGATAAAATTTGAGCATCTCCTCGTCGAGCCATTTTGCAGATACCACCGGGTTCATATGCCACTCAACGGGGCACTGCGACAAAATTTCAACGAGAGAAAGTCCTTTGTTTTCTATCTGTGCTTCAAACGCCATCTTTATAGCTTTCCTGGTTCTCAATATATTTTTAGGTGTGTTGACTGCCGTCCTTTCGATGTATGATACTCCGTCGAAAATGGCCATAAGCTCAGATACCTTTATAGGCAATCCGTGGCAGTTTTCAATCCTTCCTTCGGGAGTAGTTGATGTTTTCTGACCTATAAGCGTCGTGGGTGCCATCTGACCGCCCGTCATGCCGTAGTTGGCGTTGTTGACGAAAATGACGGTTATATTCTCGCTTCGTGCGGCGGCATGTATTATCTCGGCTGTCCCTATAGCGGCGAGATCCCCGTCGCCCTGATAGGTGAAGACTACTCTGTCGGGAAGAACCCTTTTGATTCCGGTCGCAACCGCAGGGGGTCTGCCGTGAGGAGCTTCGGTGACATCGAAGTTGAAGTAGTCGTAAGCAAACACCGCACAGCCAACAGGGGCAACTCCTATTGTTTTTTCCCTGACACCCAATTCATCTATAACCTCGGCTATGAGACGGTGTATTATGCCGTGGCCACAACCGGGACAATAAAGATGCGGAGTATCTTTGAGGCTTTCTGGTCTTGAAAATATTTTTTTCATCACTTATAACATTCCCTTTAATTTTTGTAATATCTCTTCCGCCGTAACGAGGCCTCCTCCGGGACGACCGAGAAATTCAACGGGCGATTTTCCATTTACTGAAAGTTTAACGTCTTCGACCATCTGCCCAAGATTCATTTCAACTGTCAGGAATTTCTTTTTTCCGGGCGAAGCGATTTCAGATATAATTTCCGACGGAAAAGGCCAGAGAGTTATAGGGCGGATGAGTCCGACTTTAGAGCCTGCGTCCTTGATTACAGATTTACATATTCGCGCAACAATTCCGTAAGCGACTATGAATACATCGGCATCTTTGTGTCCGACGATTTCATACTTGACCTCGGATTTGGTTATATCGTCGTATTTTCGATTCAGATGCCAGTTGTGTTTCTCTAGCTCCCCTTCCACCATCAGGAGCGAACGTATCAATCTCGGTTTTCTTCCGGCGCAGCCATCCAACGCCCAATTTTTGGTGGCTCGTGGCTCGTGACTCGTGGCTCGTGGCTCGTGGATTGCAACAACTATCGGCTCCATCATCTGACCGAGAACTCCGTCTGTCAAAATCATGACGGGGTTTCTATATTTTTCCGATAGCTCAAATGATAATAAACTGAAATCATACATCTCTTGAACTGAATCAGGTGCGAACGCGATAAGACGGTAATCGCCATGGCCGCCTCCTTTGACGGTCTGGAAATAATCTGCCTGGCTGCCCGATATATTCCCCAACCCAGGCCCACCGCGTTGGACGTTCACGATAAGACACGGAAGTTCGCACCCACAAAGATACGAGAGCCCTTCCTGCATAAGACTTATTCCAGGAGAAGAAGATGAAGTCATAGAACGAAAACCTGCAACAGCGCTTCCCATAACCATATTTATGGATGCGAGCTCAGATTCGGCCTGAATAAAGACCTTGTTAATTTCAGGCAGTTTTTTCGACATAAACTCCGGGATTTCGTTCTGGGGCGTAATGGGATAACCAAAGTATGCGTCAAGACCGCCATCTATTGCGCCCTGCGCGATGGCGATGTTGCCCTTCATCAAGGTTTTCTTTTCCATTATTATTTATAGACCTCTATGCATACCTCGGGACAGACCATATAGCAAAATCCGCAAGAAGTGCAGGATTTATCGTCAGTAAATTCAACAGGATATACTCCAAGTTTGTTGAGCTCCCTTGAAAGCGAGAGGGAGCTTTGGGGGCAGTAGACAATGCAGAGCGCACAGCCCTTGCACCTGTTTTTATCTATTACGACCTTTGATTGTTTATCCATCGGATACTTTTATTTTAGGTAATAGCCAATGAAAACACACCAAAAATATTTGTTTGCGGGACCGCTCACACGACGAGAACATATATGAATTTATATCTTAAAGTTCGCTTAACGTTTCGCCACGCAAAATTTTTACTTACAACTTTAGTTTATTAAGGCGTGGCTCCACGAAATCCCGCTTCACAAACATTTTTGGTTCTCTTTAGTTTGGTGCGAATTGTTTGGCTATTACCTTATTTTAACTCTTTTGGCAGACAAAATCAACCCGTTAAAGATACATTTTTATTATCTCGCGAAACATTTGATTGTTCGTCAGTAAAAATTGTTAAAAAACCCTTTTATCGGGGATTCAAATGTAAAGAACTCTTAGTGACACCACACTAACGGGGTGAAGCCCTGCGTGCTTGTTCTACAAGCTCCTCGGCGTGTTGCTTCGCCGAATCCGTGATTTTTCTACCAGAGAGCATCCTGGCTATCTCATCCACGGATTCTTCATTTTTGAGATATCTTATTCGAGTCGTTGTTTTGTCTTTCTCGGCGGATTTCTCGACGACGAAATGCCTCCGTGCGAAAGCCGCTATCTGAGGAAGATGCGTAATCGATATCACCTGTGATTTTTCCGAAAGACAAAGAAGTTTTTTCCCGACCGTCTGCCCCATCGGGCCGCTCAAACCAGCGTCGAGCTCATCGAACATAAGCGATGGGATACTTCCCGACTCGACGGTTTTCAAAGCGAGCATAAAGCGGGACATTTCGCCGCCCGAAATTATCTCTTTGAGCGGCCTCGGGTCTTCGCCCGGATTCGCCGAGAAAAAAAACTCAACCTTGTCCCTTCCACAAGGCCCGGGTGTCTGCTCTTTCTCAATCCCGACTATAAACTTTGACTTCGGCATGCCGAGATCTTTCAATTCTTTTAAGACGGAGCTCGAAAGCTTTTCGGCGGCGGAGATTCTTTCCTTTGAAATTTTTGAGGCGGCTTCATTTAGTTTTTTTTCCGAATTTTTAAGTTCCCCCTCCACGTCTTTCCTTATATCGTCGCTCATGCAAAGATTTTCCAGATTGGTTTCCGCTTTATGCATATACGCGTTTATCTCTTCAATTGTTGAACCGTATTTTTTCCTGAGCTTTTCTATTTTGTCTAGCTTCGTTATAAGTTCGTCTATCATTCTGTCGTCAAATCCTTCCACTGTGTCAAGATATCCTGATATGCCGTCCTTTAATTCGTCGATTTTCAAGAACGTCTCGTTTAATACATCAATGTACTTCTCGAAAGGAGCGCCGTATGTTGACGCTTTCTCCATAAGCTCCCTGATTTTACCGAGTGTTGCCGTTAGCGAGTCGTCGTCTTCATACACGCGACCCCACATCGCCGAGACAACTTCCTTTAGTTTGCCCTGATTTTTCATTTGCGGCAGTTTTTCCCTTATCGATTCCTCGTCTCCTGATGCAAGATTTGCCGACTTTATTTCGTCAACCTGAAACTTATAGAGGTCTATGAGCCGTTCTCTTTCCTGGACGCTGATATTCAGAGATTCGAGTTTCGATTTCAAACCCTGCCAGGCATCGTATATTTTCCTGTAAGACGTCAATTCATCTTCAAGACCGGCGTAACCGTCGAGAAAATCCCTCTGATATGAAAGTTTAAGCAGGCTCTGATGCTGATTTTGCCCGTGTATGTCGAGCAGAAAATAGCCGAGCTCGGAAAGAAAGTTAACCGAAACGATTTCGTCGTTTATGAAGCATCGGCTTTTCCCGCCCGAGTCAGTCTCGCGCCTTATTATGATCTGGCCTTCAGAGGCATCTATCCCTCTTTCACTCAAAAGCTTCAAGGCATCCGGATTTTTTTCAACCAAAAACACCCCGGATACCGAGCAGTGGTTCGCGCCCTTTCTTATTATCCCTTGTGTGATTTTGTCGCCAAGAAGTATGCCGACGGCGTCAAATATTATGGACTTACCGGCGCCGGTTTCTCCCGTAAATATGTTCAGCCCGTCGGCGAATTCTATATTAAGGTTGTCGATTAGAATGTAGTTTTTTAAATGAATGGAAGATAGCATTTAAGCTAAATTCTTGGACAGAAATTCTTTCACGGCATCTATTCCGTTCTCTATTTTCGCCCCGTCTTTCCCGCCTCCTCTGGCGAAGTTATCTTTTCCTCCGCCCGAGGCTCCCGATACTCTGGCGAAAGCGTCGGCCATATTTTTTGCCGTCACAGGCTCTTTTGCCAGATCACGAGAAACGTTGATTATAAAAGAATACCGCTCTTTTTGTTTGTTTACAAGCATCACCACCCCGGATTTCACTTTTTCCATTATGCTGTCGGCGAGAGATGGTAGCATCTTTTCATCGTATTCATAGAGAATATCAGCGAAAAATTTCACGCCTTTAATATCCTTTGTGTTTTTCATTTTTTCGGAAATGTCGGCAGAAGCGCGTGTCATCCTGATTTTTTCGAGCTCCCTCTCAAGTTCCCTATATTCCAATATAAGTTTGCGAATCCTTCGAGGCAGATCTTCGGGCGACGCTTTCATGCTCTCGGATACTTCCTCAAGAAGCCTCTCTAACCTAATCACGTGGTTTTCCGCGGCAGTGCCCGCCACAGCATGAATCCTTCTCGTTCCGCTTCCTATTGAGGACTCCGAAACTATCTTAAAGAAACCGAGCTCGCCTGTGTTTTTCACATGGGTTCCGCCGCAAAGCTCAATCGAAACGGGTGTTTCTCCGTTCAAATTGTTCACTGAGACAGTGCGAACCTTTTTGCCGTATTTTTCCCCGAAAAGAGCCATCGCCCCTTTCTTTTTTGCGTTTTCTATGTCTTCCTCCGCAACACAGACCGGAAGGTTTCTTTTTACAAAGTCGTTGACCGCCTTCTCCGCTTCAAATATCTCGTCGGGTTTGAGCGCTACCGGATAGCTGAAGTCAAACCTTAAATAATCCCAGGCAACAAGCGAACCCGACTGAACAACGCTGTTTCCTAAAATCTCTCTCAATGCCTTGTGCAAAAGATGCGTCGCAGTGTGATGCCTCGCTATGTCTTTTCTTCTTTTGATATCTATAGAAGCGGTTACCTCGTCACCTGCCCTGAATTCCCCTTTTGTTACCTTGACTTTGTGAGTTATTATATCTTCCACGGGCTTTTGAGTGGCGTCAACCTCTGCGACAGCGAGCCATCTGTCTTCTTTGTTCGATTTGGCGATTCTTCCGGTATCTCCCATCTGTCCCCCGCTTTCTGCGTAAAAAGGCGTATTGTCGAGTATGATCTCACCCTCGTCGTTTTCGGAAAGCTTCTCCACGACTTTTCCGTCCTTGATTGTGGCCATTATCTTCGCCGTAAGTTCGCTTTTTTCATAGCCCGAAAACAAAGACTTTCCAGTTTCATTTTTTATATTTTCATAAATTGCCGCGGATTGGACGGACGCCCCCTTCCACGAAGCCCTTGAGAGTTCCTTCGCCTCTCTCTGCACTTCGGCAAAACCTTTTTCGTCCACTTTTATGTTTTTCTCGCCGCAGAGCTCCTGGGTCATATCGAAAGGAAAGCCATATGTTTCGTAGAGATAAAAAGCATCCTGTCCCGATAAAAAATTTTTTGACTCGAGTATGTCGTCAAGAACCTTGAGTCCGGCATCAAGCGTTTCGAGAAATTTCTCCTCTTCATTTTTGAGAAGAAGCCCTATGTTGTCTATGTGGGTCATAATCTCGGGGAAAGACTGCGACATCGTATCTGCAACTTTCGGAATTATCTTATACAGGAAAGGCCTTTCGCTCCCCATAATCCTTCCAGACCTTTGCGCGCGTCTTATTATTCTCCTTAAAACATAGCCCCTTCCCTCGTTGGAGACGGTTATTCCGTCGGACATAAGAAAAAGTATCGAGCGACAGTGGTCGGCTATTATTTTGAGGTTAGGAAGATATTCTTTTTTTATCTCTCCGACTCTCAGGATTTCAGCGGCGCTCTTTATTGTCGACTCAAAGAGATCGGTTTCAAAGACGTCTTTCTTCGAATTTGCGACCATCACAAGCCTCTCAAGACCCATCCCGGTGTCTATGTTTTTCTCAGGGAGGGGCGTTATGTCTCCGTCGGCAGATCTATCAAACTGCGTAAAAACAAGGTTCCAGAGCTCAAGCCATCTTGGACAGTCGCAGCCGGGATTACAGTTTTTCCTGCCACAGCCGAATTCTTTTCCAAGGTCGTATATTATCTCTGAACAAGGCCCACAGGGACCTGTCGGGCCCATGTTCCAAAAGTTGGTGTTCTCTCCGAGTTTGTAAATTTTTTCGACAGGCGCTATCTTTTTCCATATTTCCCCGGATTTGGCGTCGTCCTTGTAAATCGTGACATAGATATCCTTTGCGGAGAGTCCCATCGTTTCAATCAGGAACTCCCAAGCCCATATTATCGCTTCTTCCTTGAAATAATCTCCGAAGGAAAAATTTCCGAGCATCTCGAAAAAGCTGAGGTGCCGCGGGGTATGACCTATCTTTTCTATGTCGGTCGTCCTGAAGCATTTCTGGGATGTGGCGACTCTTTTAAGCCCCTTCTGCACCCCCGTGAAGTAATTCTTAAACTGAACCATTCCCGCCGATGTGAAAAGAAGCGTTGGGTCGCTCGACGGTATAAGAGAATCCGAAGGAAGAACCTCATGGCCTTTTTTGCGGAAAAATTCAAGAAATAATTTTCTGACTTCGGATGATTTCATTGCCTAATTTTATAACCACGGATTAGACAGATTTTCACAGATTATGATATTTTCTGTTCTTGGTTTTTTCCGTGTAATCCATGTCATTCGTGGTTAGGTATTTTTTAATTTGTAACCACAGAACTTGTCCCGCCTTGGCGGGATTAACACAGATAGACACAGATAAACTGCGCTGAACTCTTTTTTTGTTTTTTCCATGTAATCCGTGTAATCTGTGGTTATTTGCTTTTTATTATTTGCCATGCTTCAATCTTTCCGTCTTCTTTATTCTGCGCCAATTTGCTATTATTAACTTAATTTTCTTACCCCGAATCAGAGATTCTTGAGATTTTGCGGCAAAAACATGCGGATGTCGTCTTTTTAGCTTCTTTATGAGAAGAACGATGACATCCTCTACATCGAATTCTTTGTTTTTTTTAGCTATCTGAGCGTGAAACATAATCTGAAGAAGGATGTCTCCGAGCTCTTCTGCCATGTGATGCGAATTTCCGGAGTTTACGGCATCTATGAATTCTTTCGTCTCTTCTTTCAGATATTTCAAAAGACTTTCGTGGGTCTGCGATTTGTCCCACTTGCAACCGTTCTTTGAATGCAGTTTATCGAAAACCCGGACAAGCTCATCGAATTTTTTCATATTAGTGCTCTGTGCCATAAATAGTTGAGCATTTTGGTTCGTCAGATTTGAGGGCAGTTCGCCCCGTTAGATAATTGATACCTAACAGTGTTCATTCCATTCGACTTTGAATATCTAACGGGGTGAAAGGAACGACGAGTGCGGTGTAGCCGCAGTGCTACATAAGCGAGGAGTGACTTAAGAATGCCCCAAAGATGACGAACCCCGAAGGGCACGGCGCTTTTGGGCTACAACTTCATCACTCGTCGCTCACATACCACAGAGGGTATGCTTCACTCCTCGTTCTTTGTTTCGCTCCAAAATCGCTCATGCAAAATGTCAATTATTTATGGCACAGAGCACTAGTGTCTGAAATGTCTTATGCCCGTGAATATCATCGAAATGCCGAGTCCGTTGCATGCCTCTTTGGAGTCGCCGTCCCTTATAGAGCCGCCGGGCTGTATTATCGCTTTCACACCTATTTTATACGCCTCATGAACGACATCGTCGAAAGGGAAAAAAGCGTCGCTCGCCATGACGAGCGGCTTTTCTATCTGTCCACGAAGCGACTGAACGCACGTTGTCATTTTCATCGAAGCGATTTTCAACGCATCTATACGGGACATCTGTCCAGCTCCAATCCCAACTGTTCTACTCCCAAGAGCAAGGATTATCGCGTTTGATTTGACATATTTTGCGACCGTCATTGCGAACTTCAGCGACTTCATCGCCTCCTTCGATGGTTTTTGGGATGTCACGCATTCAAGCGCACCGTAAGTTATCGAATCGCGCTCTTGTAGAAGAACACCGCCGCTTATGGTTCGTAATTCCATTGATTTTCGGTCGCTTTCGAACAACGGGGTGGCGAGAACGCGCAGGTCCTCTTTCGCTGAGAAGATTCTTATGGCATCTTTAGCGTACGCGGGCGCTATCACACATTCCGCAAATGTTTTTGTCACCTCTTTGGCGGTTTTTTTATCGACAGTTTTATTGAAAGCGACGATTCCTCCGAAAGCAGAAACGGTGTCGCAGGAAAACGCATTTATGTATGCCGTAAACGCGTCTTTATCTGAAGCGACGCCGCAAGGATTTGTATGTTTTATTATCGCACAGCTCGGCTCTTTGAATTCGCACACAAGATTGTACGCAGCATCCAAATCTATATAATTGTTATATGACAATTCTTTCCCCTGTAATTGTCTCATGGCGCCAGGACGACCTTCCTCATTCGGCAAAACATATATAGAGGCGCGCTGGTGCGGGTTCTCTCCGTATCTTAATGTGCCGATATTTTTCAACACAATTACCTTTTTAGACGGAAAATCCTCAAGATATCCGAGCGAACGCGATATCAGAGCATCATAATATGAGATGTGATTAAATGCTTTCGCGGCAAGATGTTTTCTAAAATCTTTTGTTATTGCCCCTTTTCGCAAACCGTCAATGACGGATTTGTAATCTTCCTTCGAGCATACGGCAAGGACGCTCTCGTGATTTTTAGCGGCTGAACGAAGCAACGACACCCCTCCGATATCTATGTTTTCAACGGACGGTTTTTCCTCAAATGGATATAGATTAACTATCACAATATCGATCGGCGATATTTTTTGCCTCTTTATCTCGGATAGATGCTTCTTATTTCTTTTAGCCAATATCCCGCTGTGGATGGCGGGATGGAGCGTTTTCACTCGTCCATCTAAAACCTCCGGAAAACCGGTAATTTTGGAAACTTCGACAACGTTTATCCTCGCTTTTCTTAATACATCGCAGCTCCCCCCTGTGGCCACTATCTCATAACCAAGCGACGATAGCCCCTTCCCTAATTCAACTATACCGCTTTTGTCGTAAACGCTTATCAGAACCCTTTTTTTCATATATCGTCTCCGTTTGAATAAATATCGGGTTTTATCTTTCTTAAAACCGCTGATATAACATCCCAACTAAACCCCCTCCTTGCCAAAAAACCGATTATTCGGCTTAAAATTTTTTCCGGCGGGCTGCCCTTTTTGAGTTTTTTTTTCGCCAGAGCAATTGCCATCTTCACCTCTTCATCATATGCGGGCATTGATTTCTCTAACACCGACGAAATCAGAGCATCATCTATGCCGAATTTTTTCAGTTCGGATTTAATAAGAACTCTTGACCTACCTGAACTTATGCGAGACTTCACAAATTGTTCGGCAAACTTCTCGTCGTTTATATAGTTATACATCTTTAATTTTTCGACCGCATTTTCGATCTCCGCCATTTGATAATTTTTCTTTCCGAGTTTTTCTCTGAGCTCTTTTTCTGATCTGTCCCTTATGGAAATCATCTTCAAAGCATAGTCAAAAGCCAAAAATTTTTTTTTCACACCTTTAATCCGATTCGCCCAAGATGCTTGAGCAGAAGGTCATAATGCGTTCCCCTCCAGTAAATCCTCCCGCACGACGGACATGCCGAAAACTCGTCAAGGGTCTTATATACATACCCGGGGACTTTTGATTTTACGCTTTCCTTCCCGACCGGCAGAACCGCCGCGTTGCAAATAGAGCAGACGCTGAAGAGCTCATCTTTTTTCAGTTCTAATTTCAAAGTTTCAACAACCTGTTTCAACTGTTCGTCCGGGTTGTTGCTTTTTATAAATATGAGTTTCCACGACTTCCGCGGACTAATTTTGCTGTGCCTTGTAAGTATGACTCTATTCTCCCTGAGGCTTACAAGGGACAGTTCTCTGTCGTCGGAAAAGCCGACATATTTGGCGTCGTACCCTATCGCCCTCAAACGTCTTGCAAGACGTCCGAGCATAAAATCAACCAGAAAGAGCGGCTGATGATGCATATCAAATTGCAACCAGTTCGTATTTTCTTGCGCCCAGTCCAATCTCCCGAGCATAATCTAATTGAACATTCCAATCTATCGAAGGAAAGATATATCTGAAGAAGTCGCCTCCGTGGGCGATGTTTACCATATCCAGCGACGCGGCATCAATAGCGACGGGATCCAGCGAAGCCATAACGCCCAGCTCATCGAAATATGGCTTCTCCCTGGTCTCCCAGCAGTCGCAGTGCTTTGTGATGAAATTCAAGAAATTTATGTAAACGCATCCCTTGTTTCTGACTGCCCCGACGGCGTATTCGACCATCTTTTCCTGTACATCGCTTGTAGCGTTGTTCCACGGTATCTTAAAAACTTCCGAGGGACACGAGAGGATGCACTCTCCGCAACCAACGCACTTATCTTCACTGAAACTTATATATCTGTCAGATTTAAGATTCAACGCTCCCGACGGACACCACCTGACACACACGCCGCAGCCGCAACAGTTATCGATATTCAGTTTCGGGGCGACGGAATTATGTTGCCGATACTTCCCCTCCCTCGTCGCACAACCCATCCCCATATTCTTCAGAGCTCCGCCGAAGCCGGTTATCTCGTGACCCTTGAAATGCGTCATAAAAACTATCGAATCCGCATAATGGACGGCGTTAGATACTGAAACGTTTTTGAAATGTTTAAGGTTTACTTCGACTTCGACACCGGCATTGCCCCTGAGTCCGTCTGAAATTATCACGGGGGCGCCCGTATTTTCTACTGTAAAACCATGCCGAAGAGCGACTGTGGTGTGATCAATGGCGTTTGATCGCGATCCGATGTATATGGTGTTTGCGTCGGTAAGAAAAGGCTTGGCTCCGAATGATTTTATTTTTTCGGAAACAGGTTTGACAAAATGGGGCTTTATGTAACCCAGATTCCCCTCTTCGCCGAAGTGAATCTTTATCGCCGTCAGATGATTTTCCTTTACGACCGTCTCGGCGCCAACGACATCAAAAACCTTCGCTACGCTTTCGGGTGTTATTTTTTTCGCGTAAAACACCTTATTCATATGATTTTATTTTTCCCCTCAACTTCTTCTTATCGGAAATGATGTGTTTTTCGCGCAAGACTTTTTCTTTTGCTCTCTTCGACCTTTTTCTCTTTTGCCTTTTTATTTTTTCTATCTTTCTTTGCTCTTCGCTTTTTATACCAAGAATAAGTTGTTCTATTTTGTTCGCAAGGATTCTTCGGGCAAGAAATCGATTCAAAGTCTGAGAACGTTCTTGTGAACACTTAACTTCAATGCCCGTCGGCAAGTGCTTCAGATAAACGCAGCTTGATGTCTTGTTGAGATGCTCTCCTCCGGGGCCGCCGGCGCGGATGAATTTCTCAATGATGTCGCTCTCTTTTACTCCGAAACGTCGCATCTTTTCTTCAAGTGCGACCTCTTTTTTAGGATTTACTCCGTAATACATTGTCAATATTGGCTGGATGATTTTTAAGATGCAAATTTTCGATATAAGAGGATAGCAAAAATCGGTGTTCTCGGTCAATATCGTTATTATCTTTTGACCATCTTAGTGAATTCTTCTTCGGTGATTATCTTTACATTGAGTTTTTGCGCCTTCTCGTATTTTGAGCCCGGGTTTTCGCCTGCAACCAAAAAGTCTGTCTTTTTGCTGACCGCCGATGTAGGGTTCCCGCCAAGTTTTCTTGCCACATCCTCGGCTTCTGAGCGAGTGTATCTTTGGAGTTCTCCCGTGAAAACTATGGTTTTTCCACTAAGGACCCGCTTCGCTTTTCCGACTTCGGGCTCGACCGTGTTGACGCCCGCGTTTTTTAGTTTCTCTATCAGGTTTTTTGTAGAGGGCTGGCCGAAGAAATTAACGATTGACTCCGCCACAACAGGACCTATCTCGTGGATTTTGGCGAGGTCTGCGGCGGACGCTTTTATAATGTTTTCAATTTTTCCAAAACGTTGGGCGAGTATTACGGCGGTTTTTTCGCCGACGTTCCTTATTCCAAGGGCATAGAGCAGTTTCGAGAGCGGACGTTCTTTTGATTCTTCTATCGCATCCAGAAGATTCTTCGCTTTTTTTTCCTTAAATAATTCTAGTTTGTACAAATGTTCGGTTTTGAGAGAGTATATGTCCGCGAAATCGGAAACAAGTTTTTTCTCTAAAAGATGTCCTATGACAACTTCTCCGAGACCATCAATATTCATAGCACTCCTTGACGCAAAGTGTTTGATACCTCTTTCAATCTGAGAAGAGCACGAAGGGTTTATGCATCTGTGGGCGACTTCCTCTTTTCCTTTTATTACTTTTGAGCCACAGACAGGACATTTTTCGGGCGGATGGAAGAACCCGTCAGAGATTTTTTTGGAGACCTTTACAACTTTTGGTATGACGTCTCCAGCTCGCTCTATTAGGACTGTGTCGCCGATATCGACGTTTAATCTTTCAACCTCATCGAAATTATGTAACGTCGCCCTCGATATCGTAACGCCCCCGACACGAGCGGGCTCAAACTCCGCCACAGGGGTCACGACCCCGGTTCTTCCCACTTGAAACACAATATCCTTTATCTTCGTCGTAGCTTGCATGGCCGGGAATTTATACGCTATGGCCCATCTGGGCTGTTTCATTGTTGTGCCAAGGAGTTTCTGTCCGGCTATTGAGTTTACCTTTATGACAATTCCATCAATTTCATAATCGTAGTCGTCTCTTTTTTCCTGGATTGAGAGAGCGTACTTCATCGCCCCGTCTATATCTCTGAAAACCTCCGTATCTACGGTCGGAATGCCGAATTCTCTACAAAGTTTTATGAAATCGGAATGCGTCCTGAAAATCTCGCGAGTTGCACCGTATGAGTGGGCAAAAAATTTGAGCGGCCTTTTTGCGGTGACGGAGGGGTCTTTCTGTCTAAGGCTGCCCGAAGCGGCGTTTCTCGGATTGGCGAAGGGCGATTCCTTTCCTTCGGCGAGGATGTTGTCGTTAAGATTCTTGAACTCCATTTTGTCCATATATATCTCGCCCCGGACTTCAAACAACGATGGTGCATGAATCCTCCCCGCGAAATAAAGTCTGAGGGGAACCGCCTTGATTGTCTTTATGTTAAATGTAACATCTTCGCCGGTTTCTCCGTCACCCCGAGTCGCAGCATATTTCAAAAAACCTTTTTCGTAGACGATGGAGCAGCTGACGCCGTCTATCTTCGGCTCGGCGGCAAACTCTATGGTTCTTTCTTCAAGCAATTTTGCTATGCGTCCATACCACTCCGTTACATCTTCGACCGAATAGGTGTTTTCGAGTGAGAGCATGGGTGTTGGGTGTTTCATTTTTCTGAATTCGTTTGAAAGTCCTCCGATGAGGCGACGGGTGGGTGAGTCGGGAGTTATTAGTTCCGGGTGCTGTTTTTCGAGAGATTCAAGTTCTTTAATCAGTTTGTCATATTCGGAGTCGGATATCTCGGGTTGGTTTAAAACATAATATAGATAGTCGTGTTTTCTTATTTCCGCCTTGAGTTTTTCTATTTTATGCTCTGCGGTTTTAGTCACCTGTCGTCCCCCTCTTCGGGCAGGTCCCTTAAATTCTTTATCTTATCGAGTATTCCGTTAATGAAGACCTTCGATTTCTCCGTGGAGTATTTTTTTGATATTTCTATCGCTTCGTTAATCGCCACTTTTGCGGGTGTTTCAAGTTTGTAGATGATTTCGTAAACGGCGAGACGGAGTATGTTTTTGTCAACGACGGACATCCTCTCCATGCTCCAGTTTTGCGAGTGGCGATTTATATACTCGTCTATCTCGCTCAACTTCGCGAGGGCGCCATTGATAAGCTCTCTTGAAAAAGATATGTCCACTCCTTCGGGAGCGGTTTGATGCCAAATTATGTTTTCTGCCTCTTGCTCCGTTGAAGAACACAGGTCACAGAGATAAAGTAGTCTAAGAGCATCTTCTCTTGCTTTTCTTCGAGACATAGAAGTGATTGGTTGCTCGTGACTGGTGACTCTAGGAAAACAAATCACGAGCAACGAGTCACGAACAACGAGCCACTATGTTTTATTTTACCAAATTTTCGTATAAATTCGCCATCTCTATGGCCGTATCGGCGGCGTCTTTTCCTTTGTTGCCCTGCTTTGTTCCCGCACGCTCGATGGCCTGCTCAAGCGAATCGGCTGTTATAACGCCGAAAATTACGGGGACCTCACTTTCAAGAGAAAGTTGCGCCACCCCCTTCGAGACCTCGGAAGCGATGTAGTCGAAGTGCGGGGTGTCGCCTTTTATGACGCTCCCGAGACATATCACAGCGTCGTATCGATTGCTTTTCGCCATTTTTTTTGCAACCGATGGAATTTCAAAAGAGCCCGGGACAAAAGCGACTTCGATGTTTTTATCATCGGCGCCGTGTCGCATCAGCGAATCCGTGGCGCCGTCAAGGAGCTTCCGCGTGATGAAATCGTTGAAACGAGAAACAACGAGCCCGAACTTCTTTCCCCTGGCGTCCATCATCCCTTCAAAAACTTTACCCATACTTTACCTCCTTGTTATTGTATTCAATGTCTTCACTCAACCACTAAATGGTGACCAAGTTTTTTTATTTTCGTATGCATATATTTTTTCGCGAAATGCGACTTCGCTGAAACCATAAGAGGTATCCTTTTTGACACTGTGAGACCATAGCCCTCAAGTCCTATTATCTTTCTCGGGTTGTTTGTAAGAAGACGGATATTCGTCAGTCCCAGGTCGGAAAGGATTTGCGCGCCTATTCCGTAGTCCCGCAGATCCGCAGCGAAGCCGAGAGCGACGTTGGCGTCGACGGTATCGAGGCCTTTTTCCTGAAGGTGATAAGCCAACATTTTGTTTTTGAGTCCGATTCCGCGACCTTCCTGATGCATATAGAGCAAAACACCCGATTTCTCTTTTTCTATTTTTGAAAGCGCCTTCTCAAGTTGTTCGCCGCAGTCGCATCTTAAAGAGTGAAAAATGTCGCCCGTCGTGCATGATGAATGAACCCTTACTAAAACATCTTTCTTGCCGTATACGGCACCTTTGACAAGCGCGATGTGATGCTCCATTTTAACCGTATCCTCGTAGAGGTAAAGTTCAAACTCGCCGTATTTCGTAGGGAGTTTGACGACTATGAGTTTTTTTACAAGTTTTTCATGTCTTCTTCTGTGCTCGATAAGATCCGTTATCGTGACCAACTTCAATCTGTGCTTTTTTGAAAATTTGAAAAGCTGAGGCAGGCGGGCCATTGTACCATCTTCGTTCATTATCTCGCATATGACCCCCGCGGGGTAAAGGCCTGCAAGACGCGCCAGGTCGACAGAGGCTTCCGTGTGTCCAGCTCGCACCAATACACCGCCGTTTTTGTATCTTAAAGGAAAAACATGTCCTGGTTTAACAATATCGTCTGGTTTTGTCTTTCCGTCGATAAGCGTTTTTATCGTCACCGCCCTGTCGTGTGCGGAAATGCCTGTCGTCACATTTTTTTTTGCATCGACCGAAACAGTAAACGCCGCCTCTTTAAGTTCTTCGGGACTTTCCACCATTGGGTTCAAACCCAGGGCATCCAGACGTTCGGGGAGCATTGGAACGCAGATGAGTCCGCGGCCAAATTTTGCCATAAAATTTATCGCTTCGAATCCCGCCGCCGAGGCGGCACAGACAAGATCTCCCTCGTTCTCTCTCGATGGATCGTCAACTACCACTATGATTTTTCCTTTTTTGATATCTGCAATCGCTTCTTTGATCGAGCTGAATTTTTCAGATGAAGCCGGCATTTTTTAAAAACTCCTTTGTTATTTTTTTGAACTCTTTTTTAACCGAAAACTTTTCGATGTATTTTGCCAATATATCGAACTCTATGTTCACGATTCGTCCGGCGCGGGCATGCTTGAGATTTGTGCAAGCCATGGTGTGAGGAATCGCAGAAACATCGAAAGTTGAATTATTTTCGTCGAGCGATGTAACGGTTAAACTTATGCCGTCTATCGCAACGGAACCCTTTTCGATTATATGTTCAAGCGGCGATTTTATGCTGACCAAAACCGAATTCCCGTGTTTTTTGACGGATTCAATCCTGCCGGTTGTGTCCACGTGGCCGGAAACAATATGGCCTCCGAATCTGCCGTCGTATTTCATCGCCCGTTCGAGATTGATCATATCGCCTTTTTTTAAATTCTTGAGAGCGGTCCTGTTTAATGTTTCTTCCGAAATATCGAATGTTAAAAGGCGGCTGATAGGGGTTAAAGGCGAAAAAACAGAAACCGTCAGACAAATGCCGTTGACGGAAATGCTATCGCCGATTTTGATGTCCTTTAGCTTCGTCGCAACAACACATCGCGAATCGTCTATTTTTTCAAGAACACCAATGTCTTCGATTATTCCAGTGAACATATAAAGAAAGTGGCTCGTTTCCTCCAGTTGCCAGTCGCTATCCCCTATCTACTACCTACTAACTTTCCCCTTTATAACTATATCGCCGCCGATATTGAAACTCTCCGCCATCACTATCTTTATGGCTTTCGAAACTTCTTTAATCCCTTCACCCTCAATAGCCGTCTTTGCGTCAATTCCTCCCACGATTTTGGGAGCGATGAAAAACAGAACCTCGTCGACAACACCTGATTTTATGGCATTCCAATTCGTCGTTCCGCCGCCCTCAATGAGAATATTATTTATTCCTTTTTCATAAAGTTTACCAAGCAAAATTTTAAAATCAATAATACCATTCTTCGAGTTTATACTGAGGATTTCTTTTTTTGATGACGCGGATTTTTTCGACGTGACGATGAGTGTTCTTCCGTTATCACTCATAACTTTTGAATTTTTTGGTATCCTGAAATCGGGGTCAATAACAATTCGCAACGGGTCTCTACCTAAACCATGCGAATCAAGTAGCGGGTCGTCATTTATTATTGTTTCCACTCCGACCAAAATGGCATCTACGGATGTTCTCAGTTTGTGGACATATTTTCGCGACATCGCCGACGATATCCACTTCGAATCACCCGTCTTTGTGGCTATCTTTCCGTCGAGCGTCATCGCCGATTTCATTATAATATACGGCATTTTTTTTGTGATATTTTTTATATAAACTTTATTTAATTCTTTCGCTTCGTTTTCCATGACTCCAATTTTACACTTTAAGCCTCCCGCTTTCAAGCGTCTTATCCCTTTGCCATTAACATCAAAGTTCGGATCTTTTATTCCGATTACAACCGCGCTAATGCCCGACTGCAATATCAGCGGAACGCATGGTGGCGTTTTCTTGTTTGTGTGGCAACAAGGCTCGAGATTTACAAATAAAGTTGAACCTTTAAGAAGTTGCGGGGTTCTTTTTAATTTTTTTATCGCCAAAACCTCCGCATGAGGACCACCGAAAAATTTATGATATCCCGCCGAAACGACTCTTTTGTTTTTAACAATGACGCAACCTACATAAGGATTGGGTTCAACTTTACCATCTCCTTTTTTTGCAAGGTTGAGCGCCATTTTCATATATTTTTCAAGATTTTCTTTTGCCATAAACCCCGTTAGAAATCTCCTATGGTTTGTGATGTTCAGAGAAACTTTTAATTTCTTCTTAAAGCGCTTCATAATTTCTGACGGGGTAAAATAAAAAACCCCGAAGAAATATCTTCGGGGTAATTTCTTTGCAACAATCGCGGCAGATATACGTCGGACGCACTCTCTTCTTCCATCCGGACTTTAACCCCGTTAGAGGAAAGTCGCCTCAAGCGACTGAAGTCGTGCCTAAAGGCGCGGCGTTCTCTAACGGGATGAACCGTTGGTATCTGAATTGCACAGATTCGGCCCCGACGTAATGTCAAAGCTCGCGGACTTTGACCCCGTTAGAGGAAAGTCGCCTCAAGCGACTGAAGTCGTGCCTAAAGGCGCGGCGTTCTCTAACGAGGCGAACCGCCAGTGGGGATTTTCACCCCGCCCCGAAGAGCATCAATATATTAAACAAAATTTTTAATAAAAAATCAAGACCGTAAGTTCAAGAGCCCGATGCTATCCAGTCAATTTCCGACTTCAAAATTTCCCAATTTCCAAATTTCCCAATCTCGGCATTGCCCACGCCTCTACAATATGCGATAGCGAGTGCATGGTTGTATTGTTGTAGCATCATCGTCTTACAATGCCGATTGACTGACAGACCAGGCGTTTGCAACTACTCCCTGCCTTATCTACCCGCTATTATCTACTTGCTACTTTTTACTATTCGCCAAATATGCACTTAAAGCAGCCGAGACGGCGGCGGTTTTCACATCGGACTTGAAAATACTTCCGAGTTTTTCCTGAAGCGATTTTTCCTCTATGGCTATTTTCATCGTCTCATCGAGCAGATGCTTTTGTTCGGATATAAAATGAGTGGAGAGTTCGCCTTTTATGAAAGTTTCATTCGACAATACCGCTTTGTGAAACGGAATATTTGTTTTAGGCCCGAGTATTATGTATTCGTAAAGCGCTCTCTTCATCCGTGCTATCGCTTCGTTTCTGTCGCGCCCCCAGACGACTAATTTTGATATCATCGGGTCATAGTAAGACGGTATCGCATAAGAAGTGAAAACACCGGAATCGACCCGCACGCCAACTCCGCCAGGCGAACGATAACCTTTAAGTTTTGCAGGAGAAGGAGCAAAATTATTGAGCGGGTCCTCGGCGTTTATACGGCATTCTATAGCGTGGCCATTTATTTTTATGTCCTCTTGTCTGAGCGCCAGTTTTTCTCCCGCAGCGATGCGTATTTGATTTTTGACGATGTCCACACCGGTTATCATTTCGGTTATCGGATGTTCCACCTGAACGCGGGTGTTCATCTCCATAAAATAAAAACTCCCCTGTGTGTAAATAAACTCAATGGTTCCGGCATTGGTGTAATTTATGGCTTTTGCTATTTTGACTGCGACCCCGCCCATTTTTTTTCTAAGTTGAGCAGTCACAACGGGAGACGGCGCCTCTTCTATGAGTTTTTGATGACGACGTTGAATCGAGCATTCTCTTTCACACAAGTGAACAACATTCCCATGTTCATCGGCGAGCAACTGAAACTCTATGTGCCGCGGCTCCGTGACATATTTTTCAATAAATACCGCCGGATCTCCGAACGCCGAGCCGGCAGTCGCTTTGGCTTGAGATATGGCGGATTCAAGTTCCGGGGGACTTGCGGCTATTTTCATTCCTATACCGCCTCCCCCGGCGGCCGCTTTGATTATCACGGGGTAGCCAATTTTATCTGCTATTTTAGACGCTTCTTTTATGTCCCTGACTTCGTCGGTGGTTCCGGGAACTACCGGTGCGCCTGCCGCGGCGACTGTTTTTCTTGCCACGATTTTATTTCCCATTAGTTCTATGACTTTGCTTGACGGCCCTATGAATTTTATTTTTGCCTTCTCGCAGGCGTAAGCAAAATTTGGATTTTCGGCAAGAAATCCGTAGCCGGGATGGATTGCGTCCGCACCGCAATTTTTGGCTATTTGAATTATTTTTTTGATATTCAGATAACTTTCCTTCGGATGATTTCCGCCGAGCGGATATGTCTCGTCGGCGTATTTTGCATGAAGTGCCATTGAGTCGACATCGGAGTGAATAGCGACAGTTTTAACGCCGAGTTCTCGTGCCGCGCGCATCACGCGGATTGCAATTTCTGAACGATTTGCCACTAAGATTTTTTTTAACATAAAAATCAGTAGACCATAACTAAAAAATCTATTTCTCCTGCCGGGTTTTTTCTCATCAAGTTTGGCTTCAAGTTTTGATTTTAAAGAAGCATACTGTTTGTCTGGTTAATTCTTTCATAGTATATTTTATTTTTCTTTCCTAACAGAGTTCAAAAAAATATAAAGACGGACTAATCTGCTATTAAAAATATATTCTCCTCGTTCATCACCAGATTTCAGCACATTTAAGTTCTTCATCCTTTGTAAAAAATTGTTAAATTTCTTTTTTTCTGTATCAGAAAGTCCTTTTTCTATATTTCTAACATTAAAAGACAAATCAAATTTTTCTTTTCCTAATTTTTCTAAAATAGAATGATAGTCTTTACTTCTTAATGCACTATAAACCTGCTGGTCAACAAATTTTTTGCCAATCTCTTCAGTTGAAATAAGAATACTACTGAATGCATCATGGTCTTCAATAACTCCGTCCCTATCCAACCAAAAGGCAGTATCACCTATTATGTGCATAATTTTAGGAAATCCTGCTGAATAATGACACAATAAATTCATAGCCTTATCTTGAACTTGCATTGACACAGAACTGAAAGATTTATTAAAAAAATCTCTCATTTCATTATTATGAGAGCGT
>JBGFRZ010000004.1:0-5862 GCA_041694835.1 Ignavibacteria bacterium | reverse complement strand
CTGTTCCTATTGCTTGATTGATAGATAAGCTTGCCGGTGCTTTTGCAGTTAAAGAAGGATCAAAAACATCCGCAAATATTTCTAACCTTGAAGTTGGAAATGTTTCCCCAATGCCGACATTGCCGCCTAATGGGTTAAGTAAAAGGGGATAATGGTGTCCGTCAAGGATGTGGTGTCTTCCTTGAAGCCAAATACCAAAGGGCATTGTCCCTATACCACCAATAGCTAAATCTGTTCCTATTGCTTGATTGATAGATAAGCTTGCCGGTGCTTTTGCAGTTAAAGAAGGATCAAAAACATCCGCAAATATTTCTAACCTTGAAGTTGGAAATGTTTCCCCAATGCCGACATTGCCGCTTATTGCAACAAATGAGGATCCACCTACAGAAAAAGCATTTCCTCGTACGGTTAAGGTGGATTGAATAACTACATTGTTTTCAGGTGTCTTCAACCGCACCACCCCCCCATCACCGATCCAGACACCGGCATCAGCCACCCGGGTATCCACATAGCCTTTGGTCGCCGCATGGTCATAAACCGTCGGCATAGGTACAGTTACAGGTGTGCTAAAAGTAGATAATCCTGTAGAAATACTCACACACGTCGTATTTCCAATAGTTATTGATACTGCCCCCGAAGTTTTTGTTATGTCTTCCGCCGACCGGGAATGAAGGGCATACGGGCTTGCCTGTAATTTTTCCCTCGGCGACAATATTTTCCCCGAAACAACCGCCTCAAGCCAGTAGTCCTTCAATCGCCAGTCAACAGAGGGGGAAAGAGTGGCACTAAATGTTCCAGTAGTTACAACTACCGTCATATCGCCAGATTCCCAAACCGGTATTCCACCAGAGGCGACTTGATAAATTTTGAAATTCATTATTCGGTTCCCGGTAATCGGCTGTCCATACTCCCGGAGCCGCCCTTGATAGTTAATTTCATTAGGGACACCCGCCGCAAAAAGCATTCCCCCGATAGTAACGCTTAATAACAATACAAACATCATTCTGATTCTTCCGCTTCTCTGCAGATTCATCAAGTTCATAATCATAATCCCTCCGAAAGTATTTCAGCCGCTATGTTTGACATTTTTTTATTTTTCCTTAAAGCCTTCGCTCTTAACCTGCCCACCACTCCCGACGGAAGCCAGAGCGATATCTGTGTTAAGCCCTCTTTTTTCCACGCTTTGCGGTATCTGGCAACCCGCTTTCGTTCTACTGTCATTTGTTCCGTTCTACTGTCATTTGTCTTTCCGCCTCTCTGTCTCTGCTCCTGCGCTTCTTTATTCCGCTTATTCATTGCAGAGGGGAAAAAGAGTTCAGCGCCAGTTCCTGTAATTGTTGGTTTCGATTTCATAATTCTGTTCTACTGCTACAGTAGAACGGACTTGTTTTCCGTGTCAGATTTCGTTCTACTGTCATTGCTTTTTTGTTCTACTGTTGCTCTACCGCTCCTCTGTTCCTTCATGCTTACTCATTTCCTTTGCAACAGCGATGTATTGCTTCGCCTGTTCGCAATTCTTATCGTATTGTATAAGCGGCTTGCCACAAGTCGCAGCATACGGAAATTTTATTGTTCGTGTGATTATTGGTTTGAATGTATCAAAATGTTTTCGGACTTCTTCTACTACCTCTTGAGCATGAGAAGTCCCTTTATTATACATCGTCAATAGGATTTTCATCTTGAGGTCTTGATTGACAAGTTTTGCTTGCTCTATTATTTTGAGCAACATCGCAAGCGCCTTAACAGCCGGGAACTCGCACTGCACAGGCACGATGAGTAAATCAGCGGCAACTATTGTGTTTGCAGTCAGGACGCTCAAAGAAGGGGGGGAATCTACAATGATATAATCATACCCTCTAAACCGCTCAAGTGATTTTCTTAAAATCCTCTCAAAAGCAATCTTCCCTGCAAGTTCTATCTCTGCTCCAGCAAGATCCAGTGTGGACGGTATCACATCAAGATTTTTCATATAAGCAACCGGCTTAACACTTCCGCCGGTAATAAGCGCATAAGTCCCGTTTTCTGCGTCTCCGCTTCTTTCCGCGTCAATTTTAAGAGCAGCAGTTAGTCCCGCCTGCGGGTCCATGTCTACAAGCAAAACCTTTTTCCGGAAAGCAAGCGATGCCCCCAAGTTGACCGCTGTCGTTGTCTTTCCAACTCCGCCTTTGTGATTACAGATTGAAATTATCATAATACTTGAATGCATAGTTGTATAAGGTATTGCCACCTTTTATATGGAATTCTTGATTGTAATGCGATAAATATGCAATTAGATTGATTATTTTGTGGTTTAGAGTTGGTTTTTGGATGGATTTTCCGACGGAAAATGCGGTAGAAAATGCGGTTTTTAGGGGCGTTCCGCCCTTATAGTAGTTCTCATAAGATACGCTTATGACTAAGGTGAGCGAGGCGAGGTGAGAAGGTGTAGTGAACGGCAGTGAACGAAACGACGAACACTCTGCCGACCGAACCCGTAGACCGACAGGGCGAAGCCTTTTTTTCGTCCAGAAAAAAAGGTTATCATAAGCGTATCTTATCGGAGGGTGAGCATAGCGAACCCATAGCCCCGTCCCAACGGGGCGAAGCCAACGACTGCGTTCAGCAGTAAAAATGCGAGGAAAAGATTTTTCATAGGAAACGAAGCGTCGCAAGCGACGAAACGGAGCGAAGCAGCGTAGTTTCCGTTGAATGAAAAAAGCAAAGGGTTGAGGGCTCTGCCCGATACCCGTAGCGGTCTTTTCACTCTGCAGTTTTAGTTGGTTCCGATAAGATATATTATGTCTTGTTTTGTTCATATTTTGGTTATTTCACTATCTGATATTTCGATTATCTCTTTTTTTAATGGCTCATCAGGGTTAAGTCCTTTAAGCAAAGCGTATTGTCTCCGACAAAACTCAACATCAACAAGTCGTTCTTCCGGAGTTCGTTTGGCTTGTTCTTCTTCAAAGTCCTGACGGAGTTCTTCGAAACTGCTAAAGACCTTTAATGGTATTTTCATAGGGTTCGTCCGAATCCTCTTTTTTTATTTTGCTCATGAATGCGCCCGAGCTCCATTTCTGTCACCTTTTTTAGTGTCGGAACATCGTTTTTCACAGTGTCCCAAACTATTTTCCAGTTAACCCCAGCGTAATGATGTATCACCTTATCACGCATTTTTGCTATATCAGACCAATTTATTTCCATATATTTCTTTTTGGTTTCGTTGGATAATTGTTTCACCGCTTCCCCAATTATTTCTATGCTTCGCACCACCGCACGCTTTAATTTCTCATCTTTTACAAAATCACTGAAACTTATGTTATGTGTCTCTACTGTGATAAATTTTGCTTCTTCAAAAATATGATTGAAATACACTTTGTCGTCTTTCATATCCACACCACCTCATTTTCAATATATGGTTTCAGATAAGGGCTGACACTGTCGGGCATAATCATTTCAACTTCTTTACCGATAAGTTCTTCAAGAAGATCTATTACCCCTATAAAATTATGAAGCGTCGGTATCGAGAAATCAGCAAGTATATCTATGTCGCTACCTTCGTTCTGCTCGCCGCGCACATACGAACCAAAAATACCTATACTCTTGACCTTGTATTTTTTCTCAAGTTCGGGTTTGTGGTCTCTGATGATTTGTTTTATTTCTTCAAGAGTTTTCATTTGTAATCACTATCTCTTCCAAGGTCGCTGTCAAGCATTGCCATCACCGAGCCAACATGCTTTCTGTCGATGGGGAAATTACTTGCTTTCAATATCCCCAAAATCCATTCGGCAGCATGTTCTGGATTTTTTTCGACATATCTTGAAACGACGGGAATGCGTTTGTTTTGTTTCACAACCTCTTTTTCAAAGTACAAAACTTTTACATAATCCACATCATAAGGCCATGCGTTCGTTTTCGTCTTCAATGTCCTGGATGAATCCTTTATCAGCAATCGCTGTGAGTTCTTCCCTTATGTCCATAAAAGCCTCCTTGTCAAATCTTTACTCCTTTTTTCTTGAGAAATTTTTTGATGTGATATAACCAAATTTTGTTCGGTCGTTTTTTATTCATTATCCACCTGTTTAGTGTTGTATAATGGACACCAATTATTTTTGCAAACTCTTGTTGTGAAAGTTTATTCTCCAACCTGTAAATTTCTAACTGCTCAACCAGTTTCATCTTGCCTCGCTTATCATATTTTAGCATATTTTTATACCCTTTGTCAAGTCTTTTGTGAAAATATTTTTATCGCGTAAAAGTCCGCGTAAAAACACGGACGTTTTCCGACGAGGTTTTTTTAGTTGAGTCAACAACAGCATTATTCTTACTTACTTTTTCATAGTCATTTTCCTCCTTCGCTTTTTTGTAAATTATATTTTCGGAAGATATATCCGAAGACTTAACAACGACATCCTTTTCACAACCCAATAAATCACCTTCTACAACAATAGTACCAGGTTTTAATTTCTCACCGGTCTCGGGATGATACTTCAAATGTTTCTCGACATTAGCAAAAGATTTCCGTCCTATGTAAAACTTTGCATTTAGTCCAACAGTATCTCCGTCTTTTAATTTATATTCCATATCGTTAAGTTGTTTTATATAGCCGGATATTTGGGCAATTATTTTTTCAGGTTTTTCCTTTTGATTCGGCACTCCCCATATCTCATCACCGGACGGCGAACCGACGGCGGCGCCCGTGCCATGAAACTTTTTTGCGAACAATTCAAGAGCGGATTCTATCGCACCATCGGCAATTTCCCTACCGTGCTCATCATTAAAATGTTAATTTCGGACCGCTGTCAGGTTCTTTCTTAATAGATTTTTCTTGTGATTGTTCTTGTTCCAGAGTAAATTTTTTGTCCATTGTTTCTTCTTTAAGGATCGCATCATATAGATTTTTTACATGTGGTTTCGTTTCAGGAATGCTGACTTTAATAGCGTCCCACACTTTTTGGTCGTTAATTCTATCATAGTGGTGTGCTATCACAATTCGCATTCCGATTATTCTATCCCATCTTACTTCCGGATGCTTTTTCTCAAGAGCCGGAGCATGTTTTAAAACCCTGTCGCATGCCTCGCCGACAAGTTCTACGCACCTCAATACAGCATAATATTTTTCTTTGTTGGCGATAAAATCCTTAAAACTAATGTCAGCAACAAACTTTTCTGCCAGATCCATATTGTCAATCATATCTTTCAGATAAGGCGATATCTTTTTTTTCATATGTAGACCACTTCTTTAAGGATATATTCTTTGAACTCCTCACGCAAATCCGTTTTATCGACTACTTCAGTTTTATTTTTGAGAAGTCTATCGATATAATACTGCAACCCGCCATGGTCAAACAGCGATACCGGGGATGAAAATTCTACAAGAATATCTACATCACTTTTTTCATTCTGTTCTTTGCGTACATATGAACCAAAAATACCTATACTCTTGACCTTGTATTTTTTCTCAAGTTCGGGTTTGTGCTCTCTGATGATTTGTTTTATCTCTTCAAGGGTTTTCATTTGTAGTGCCAATCCTTCCCAAGATCGCTGTCAAGCATTGCCATCACCGAGCCGACATGCTCTCTGTCTATCGGGAAGTTACTTGCCTTCAATATCCCCAAAATCCATTCGGCAGCATGTTCTGGATTTTTTTCGACATATCTTGAAACGGCGGGAATGCGTTTGTTTTGTTTCACAACCTCTTTTTCAAAGTACAAAACTTTTACATAATCCACATCATAAGGCTTTTCGCCACGCTTTATCCGGCGTTCGTTTTCGTCTTCAATGTCCTGGATGAATCCTTTATCAGCAATCGCTGTGAGTTCTTCCCTTATGTCCATAAAAGCCTCCTTGTCAAATCTTTACTCCTTTTTTCTTGAGAAATTT
>JBGFRZ010000040.1:0-5953 GCA_041694835.1 Ignavibacteria bacterium | reverse complement strand
GCACTTGTATCTACCGTCTTTAAGCCTCCATGCCCAACAGTGAGAACATTGGGGACATTGTCGTTTCACAATGTCTTATTTTAGCATAATTTTAGTCCGTTTTCTTTGGCTATTACCTAATCATATAATTCTTGCTTCCAAATTTCTTTTTAAATACCGCTCTATTCATTTTTATACACATCCCGCCGCTGCTAAAATTGACAAGCGAAGCGGTGAGAGTTTTATCCCTTTTAAGAAAATCGACGATATTTCCGATACCCAAGGCCTTTTTAAAATCTTTAATCCGGCACGACAAGTCCAAACAAACCCTTTTCTCCCTGCGTTTTTCCATATTTACATACATTTTCCAAATACCTCCGCGTCGCGTAATACCTGTGTAGATTAGCATGTATTCTACAAAAATAGCAAAATGACGGCAAATAGGACTTTTGGGGATATTTGTGCCTATCGTGTATAGGACTTATGAGAAGTTGTCGAAAAGTTTACAGGATTATTTTTTCTTCTATGGCTTTGACAATCGCTTGAGTTCGATTTTCGACCCCAAGTTTTTGGAAGATGTTGTTGAGATGATTTTTTATGGTTTTTTCGGCGGTGTATACTTTGGCGGCAATTGCTTTGTTGGAGAGTCCAGATTTTACCAATTTTAATATTTCAATTTCTTTCGGCGTAAGTATCTGCGACGGATTTTTTTGGACGGCGATTACAAGTTTCGCCGTCAAATTACGAGGAATAACAATCTCGCCCGACTGCACGAGACGAATGGATTTTATTAAAACATCCGACGACACAGACTTAACCAAATATCCGCTGGCGCCGGCGCGGACGGACCCAATGATATTATCTTCGTCGTCATACATTGAAAGCATTATAATTTTTACGCCGCTTTTCTTCGCAAGATCGCCAGAAGCGCAAATGGATTTTATTTCAGAACACACTTTATGTCCGCTCATATCGGGAAGATTTATATCCACAAGCACAATGTCCGGGAACAACTTTCCGAAGAGTTCGATGGCTTTTTTGCCGGTACTTGCTTCGCCGACAACTTTGAAGTCATTCTCCAACGACAAAATCGTTTTGAGTCCGTCCCTGACGAGTTCGTGGTCCTCAACGAGCATTATTTTTATTTGTTTCATATTTTGAGTTTTATGATGCTGCCTCCACCTTTTGCGGAATCAATCTCAAGTCGCCATCCGTTGTCTTTCGCCCTCTGTAACATATTTTTCAATCCAAAACTCCCTTCCTTTTGGAGCGACTCGCCGACATCAAAGCCGCGCCCGTCGTCACTGACGACAAGAATCAACTTATCGTCACTGTTTTTTTGAAATACAACCAAAAAATTATCCGCCCCGCTGTTATATTTTACATTATTCAACGCTTCAAGATAAATTTTTATTATTTCTTCTTCACGCAGAATCGAAAAATTATCGGCAAGATTTGTGTCGAAATCGTATTTGATTCCAGAGCCCTCGCTTGTTTTTAAAGCATAATACTTCATGGCGGGTACAAGTCCTTTTTCTATGAGTTTCGCCGGGGAGAGTTGCAGTATGACTTTTCTCGTTTCGTCGATGGCCGAGTTAAGAGTCATTTTTAATTTCGACAGTTCCGCCGGACAATTTTTCGTTATTTTCAACAAATATTCAACCTGAAACACGGCGGCGCTGATTATTTGTATGATGCTGTCGTGCAGTTTTTGGGATATTCTTTCGCGTTCGTTAAAAATCCTTAACCGCATGTTGTTAAAACTTTTGCCGAGCGTTCCCAATTCGGCCGGTCCCGCATGTTTTAATTCCCTTGAAAAATTCCCTTCCGAAATCCTGCGGGCGGCAAGTTCCATTTCAAGAATTGGTTTTGTCACATAATATGCCACCACGAAAGAGACGGTTATTCCTATGATAAATGCCGCGACAAAAGAAAATACAAATATGTATCTTTGCGTTTTACGTTGATATCCGACGACATCGGTGGCCGACATGTCGGCGGCAATAATGGCATCGACTTCGCCTTTTTTATCGCGCAACGGAGAGGCGGCGGTCATCCATTCGCCCCACATATCTTTAATAAATTCGGACGAAGCGGTGGGAATACCCTTCATCGCCGATATTCGCTCTTGATATTTGCAAGGGGGCTCATTATACACTTGGCCTATATACGCTTTTTTTTCGGTAAGTTCTATTGTCCCATCGCCGTCCGCGTCTCTTGTCTCGAACGGGTCGACGATAAAAACCATTCTGCCGTCGACGGTTATTCTGGCAGTGTATAGATATCTTATCTTCGGATTTGCTTCAAGAACTCTTTTAAGGACTGCAACGATTTTTTTGTATGTTTCGGTGTCTTCATCCGAGCGGGTTTTTAATTTATGATGGTCGAGTTTTTCTATCTGAACGGCGGTGGTTTTCACGACGGCAAGAATTTCGGACCCAAGTCGCTTTTTAACCAACTTGTCTGTAAAATACCCCCAAGTAAAAATCCCGGATATAAACACAAACCACAGTGTGAAAGTGACGAAAAAAATTATTCTTAATCGCAGTTTGTTGTTTTTCTTCCAGAGCGATAATCGTTCAAAATACTTCATAAGTCATCTCTGAATGTTCTCGATTCGTCTAATCAAGAACCCCGCGGCAAGAAAAATGACATACGGAATTTTATGCGTTACTTTCTTATTTTCCGGGATTGGCGCGACCTTGCCCGAAATCACCGCCGAAAAAAATGTTTGGAATATTTTTTTTACAGCGGAAAAAAGTTCTTTTCGCGCCATTAAGAAAACAATAGCAAAAATCCCGCCAAGTATCGTGCCATAAATACCACCCATAATTGTGAACTCATAGCCCTTCAATGCGCCGATTGCCATCATAAACTTAACATCGCCCGCTCCGACTCCGCCCATTAAATAGAAAAAAGATAGAAATAAAAAACCGCTTAAAATTCCCGCGAGCGAATTTTTAACGCCGCCGAAACCAAAGTAAATATAATTTAAACCGACGCCAAGTATAAAGGCGGACACAATCGTAAAATTGAATACCTTTCTGTGTTTCAAGTCCGTGTAAACGGAAATCAGCGCAAATAAAATCAATACAACATCTACGATTCCGCCCATATGCAAGATATTAGCATTTTTGAAATTTATTATCAAATTGGTGAAAAGTATTCGTTATATCGGGGATCACTCGATTTTTTTACATTTTTCATTGCACCGCAAGGCGGGTAAAACACTTGGAATTTGGTAAAATACTTAACTTTTTGCTATTCTTTAACCAAAGGCAAAAGTTATTGCGATATTATGATTTTCAATAAACGGAATCGCCGTTGAAAATTTCCGGCAATAATAATTTATATGAGAGTATCGAATCCGTCGTGGCGGAATGTCGTTGCAAACATTAAAGATATGCAAAAACTGCCGATGGCGGATCAACAAAACGACAAAGTGATGGGGTCGTTTTTACCTTTTCACTTTGTCGTCTTGTTATGTGTGGAGAGGTTTTTTTACGGTTTTGTTATTCGAGGTTTTTGGGATTCTTTTTTTTCATTTTTGAGACGAGAAAGGCCAATATCGCGATGAACGCGACGATATAAATCAACATTACTATATCCATAAATCCTCCTAAATTTTACCTACATTTTACAAAAAAACTTAAGGAGATGTCAAATGATAAAAGAACTTTCAAACGAGAAAAACAAGAAACAATCTTTGTTCCTAAAGTGGCTCATAACGTCTGTGCTCTTTTACGGCGTAATCACATCTTTGCTCCTTTATTTTTTTTACTGGCGGGCGACTAAAACATCATTACACGCAAACTTATTGGAACAAGCGGAAATGCTCATTCAATCTTATTCGCCGCGTATATCCTCGGCAAGAGACAAAAAAGATGATATATCTATGATGGATCATTTAAGTTCCATCGCGAAAAATCCATCGGTCTCGCATATCAAAGTCGTATCCGAAGATGGTATTATTCTGTATCACAACAACGTGCATCTCTGGGGCAAGCCCGACGATTCCGTCGGAATTAAGAATATTTTGTCTTCCACCATCACTCTGATACAGGAAATTCCGGAGGGCTACGAATATTCCAAACCGTTGATGGCCACCGTCGGCGAGAAAATCGGGCATATCATACTCAGAGTGCGAACAGAGGGGATAGACAATGAACTTGAATCCAAAAAACGACAAATGATGTATGTTATTTTGGCGTTATTGCTCGTATACATCCTGTTCAATTTTTTTATGTACAAAACGTTCGTCAGGACGCCTCTGCGAAGCATTACCAATATGTTGAATGCCTTTCTACTTGGCAAATTGGAGGATAGAATTAAACCCGACAAAATAAACGACTACACGGAAACGGCCCTTCTGGTGAATAAAATCCTCGATAAAATCAAATCCTCCCAAAAAGAATCCCGACAGTCGATTGTCCCGCAAGCGAGCGCGGGAGTTATTGTAAAAATCGTCTCATCGATAGCAACGAGCGGAGCGATTGTCCTCAACAACGAAGACAACGTGGTTTTCATCAATGAAGAAGCAAGAAAAATCCTAAAGACATCATATACACATTTATCCCGAAAAAAACATATTCTCGACGTAACAACCAACGAGACGATAATAAACACATTCAAAGATGCAGTAAAAAATCTGGGGATTGTTCTGACGGCAAATATTGAGGGGTTAAATTTAAAGACGACAGTCGTCGCGATTGACGACGAGAACAAAAATCACATCGCGACGGTTATTCTATTGGCGGCTGGTGAGTAAGAGCGCAAGACACAAAAAAATTGGTGAATTAGAGATTAGTGAATTAAAGATTAAGAAAAACAATGTATGTATAATTTATCCGTAGAATTGTAGTCGGTAAATCCCCAATCAAGTTGGTGACAAGGTTGAGGACAAGTTTTTCAATCGTCGCAAAGAACGTCAACTAAAAGTTGACGGTCACTTATACTCTAAAATAGAGGGCCGCCGAGTAAAAGTCGAAGCACAATCGGACCAAAAATTATTATAAACAACGACGGGAATATAAAAAACAACATCGGAAACAACATCTTGACGGGGGCCCTGGCGCCCATTTCTTCGGCCACTTGCGTTCTTTGAACCCTGAATTCGTCGGAAAGCACTCTCAGGGTGGGAGCCAGAGAAGTTCCCGTCTGCATGGATTGAACAATCGACGTAACGACGCTTGTCAAATGTTTGTTCTCCACCCTAAGCGCCATATCCGAAAGGGCTTTATGTCTGTTTTTCCCCAATTTTATTTCCTGCTGAGCAAGATAAAATTCATTTATCAACGGACCGGTTTCGTGTTCTATAAGTTTATTAAAAGCGGCTCCGAAATCGAGTCCGGCTTCAACCAACAGAGTTAAAATATCGAGAGAATCGGGCAGTTGCCTGAATATCTCCTTCTGCCTTTTTTTAACTTTGCCGTCCAGCCACAAAATGGGGGCAACCCACCCGCAAATACCAAACAATAACAACAATATTACGTTATAAATGCTCAGCAGCAATACTGAAACCAAAATGGCTGCAATCGCCATCAAAAGTTGATAACCAATTATTAGGTTCGGATTAAATTTATCCGCCAGCCCCGATTGTTTCAACTTCTTTTGAACAACTTCCCTGTTTTTTTTAAGAATCCCGAACTGTGTTTTTTTGGAGATATAGACGCCAGCGTTCAACGCCAGATTTTTTATGTTTTTGACGAGACCCTCGTCTTCGGGAAACTCATCGCGCCCGCCGCCCGTTTTAATTTTCATAGTCAAGGCGTGCTGTTGAAGCATCGAGACCACCCCGACAGTTATAAAAAAAACCGACAAAATGATAAGTGCGATAACCAGTATGAACATAAGTAGGGTCTGCTGATAAATTATTTTTTTGTTAATATCTTGAAACGATGGCTCTCAACTTTTACTGTTTTTTTGCTACTTTGTTGATAACTTCGTTTGCTTTTCTTAGATTCTTGCCATCGCT
>JBGFRZ010000043.1:0-6045 GCA_041694835.1 Ignavibacteria bacterium | reverse complement strand
GCCGCCATTAAGCTTAAGGGCGATCTTTACGACGCATATTTTTACTCCGCCATATCGTACGACAACATAAATGATTTCAAATCGGCGCGAAAGCAGCTTGAGGAACTTATAAGAATAAATCAGAAACACTCGCAAGCTTTGAATTATCTTTCCTATTCACTCGCTGAAAGGAATACCGAACTCGACTACGCAACAAAACTTGTCTCTAAAGCGCTTGAAATCGAACCGCAAAACGCAGCATACATCGACACTCTCGGATGGATATATTACAGGCAGGGAAAAATCGAGGATGCCGAAAAAGAGATCGGCCGCGCCGCCGAAAAAGTCCGTGACTGGGAGATCCTCTATCATCTCGGAGTTGTAAAAGAAAAACTCGGGAAGTACCAGGAAGCTCATAAAAACTATGCCGCTTCATTATACTACAATCCCAAAAACAAAGAAAAAAGAGAGATGATAAAGAGAATGAAAAAAATATCAAAGACACTCGATGAAATCGAAATTTTAACCGACATGGCTAAGCAAATATTGTCGATTCATTCGGAGATAAAAAGTATAGAAGGCGGATTCATTGGAAAAATTGGGAATAACTTCGTGTGGGGCGATATTGCGTTTTTATCCCCGGATGACCTCATACTCAGCATACGTGTCGGCATTTTTCCCGTGTATTTTAGGCTAAAGGACAAATTCTCGATATTTCCGTTTGAAGATGAAACTTTGCCCAGAAATTTCATCGCTTACATCATGGGAAAACTCAGGGAAGTTTTGAACGGTGAAGTTTTTTCGATAATCAAAAATGCAGATAAAATAGAATTTGCAGATAAAAAAATAAAAGCAAAGAAAGGCAAAAGCATTTATGAGCTTGATAGGTATTCCGGAAGTCTGGCTTCATTCAGCGACGGTGATTTCAAGTGGAAGTTTGAGGATTATAAACTTGTCGATAATATAAAGCTTCCCGGAATCATATATCTCGAGAAAAACAAAACAAGGATAATGAAGCTCGAACTCAAAAAACTTAATATCTCATATGAGAAAGATAAAGACTGACGCGCCAGCCAAACTCAATCTTTTTTTAGAGATAGTCTCGAAGCGGCCCGACGGATATCACAACATAGAGAGTGTTTTTTCTCTCATAAATCTGAAGGACGAAGTGATAGTGAAAAAAAATAAAAGTGGCCTTGTTGATTTTAAATGCTCGGAAAAGTCACTGGAAAACAAAAAGAATCTTGTCTGGATTGCAATAGAAAAGATACGGGAAAAATACAATATCAAAGATGGAGTCGACGTTAAAGTCGCCAAAAAGATTCCGCAGGAAGCGGGACTTGGCGGCGGGTCTTCCGATTGTGCATCGGCTATAAAAGGCATGATTAAACTTTTTAACCTTAGACCTTCAAGGAAGACCATTTTCGATATCGGGAAAAGTCTCGGGGCAGATGTCCCATTTTTCCTGAGCGAACACAAAATCGCCGAGGTCAAAGGTATGGGCGAAAAAATAAAAGGAATCGATTTCAAAAAGAAATTATACGCCTTGATAATTAAACCCAAGTTTTCTATATCGACGAAGTGGGCGTATTCTATGGTAAAGTTCCCTTTGACAGACAGAAGAAAAATTGATAGAATAAAAAAGTTGCTCAAAAATAACGCTTCCGCAGAACTTATATCCTCTGAATTTTTTAACCGCTTCGAAGGCATAGCAGCAAAAAAATATCCGCAGATTTTAAGTATTAAAAGAAAACTCCTTGAAAACGGGGCGTTAACCGCTTTAATGACTGGAAGCGGTTCGGCTCTTTTTGGGATTTTTGAGACTGAAAGTGAGAGCAAAAAGGCTGCAAAAAATTTACCGAAAAATATCGGCGATATTTATATTTCGAAAAGTATTTAATTTTTTGTTCTATTTTCCGGATATTCCGGGGTAGTGTAACGGTAGCACAAGGGACTTTGGATCCCTTTGTCGTGGTTCGAATCCACGCCCCGGAGCCAGCTTGTAAGTTTCGACGCAACAGGACTGTTCTGGTTAACACCGCCAGATTCAAGTTTTCCCATGTCATTGGGTTGGTCATATATAGCAAATTTTATTTCTGTAAGAGTCCGGATTACTTTGTGAACGATTGACTGAATTAAGAACTTCTTTTCTTCTTCAGTAGCGATATCATACAAGTCAGAGAACTTTATTATAGTATCCTTTACTACTTCAGCATTAAGTACCTTATTTTTGCCTCCTTCATCTGTAGTTCTATTTCATACAATTCAGTTTCAATTTCTTTTTTTTCACTATTAGCCTTGCCTGATTCTTTTAATATTGGTTCAGTTGATATTGACATTTTCGCCTTACCCAAATGATATACCCGGTTGTCAATATTTTGCTGTAATTTATTGAGTTTATTTTTTTGCAGTTGTTCTCTCCCTGTAAGGATTTTTAATTCTTCTCTTGAATATTTATTGGCATCAGTAATTATTTTATTAAGATATTCTTCTTTATCCCTGATGGCTTTTATCCTTTCTATAATTATCTTTCCCAATTCTAATGCAGGCACATATTTCATTTTGCAGCCATCTTTTCCCATATGGTCATTTTTACTGCACTGATAGTAATAATACGAGTTGCCTTTTCGTCCTGTGCAGTATTTAGGGATCATATATGAGTCACACCAGCCACATATAAGAAGTCCTTTAAGTAAAAATACATGTTTCTTTTGTTCACGATGGTATATTCTTTTAGGAGCATTTCCTTTAAATATAGACTGAACTTCATTCCATAAATTAACAGAAACTATTGGTTCATGTTTTCCTTCATACACCTCTCCATTATGCGTTACTTCCCGGTGCCTCATGTAAAAATCTAAACGAAATGATATAAAGTTGGTTATATATCAAATTTTGATTAAATTTGGCAATTTTAGGTTTCTTTTTTTGAAAATCAAAGAGTTTATCTTGAAGTGCTGATATATGTCTTTTAAGTTGAGCGGGGTTAAGTGTAGAGTATTGTTTTAAGAGAGCATTCTTATAGTGTTTAGGGACAAAGTTGGAAGCAATAATACGTTTGAAAGGGGTTTTGGGCTCGTCGTAGATTTTTTTAATTTTAGAGCCAGAGCGTATTTTTTCAATAAGTTTCTGTGACGGGAGAAAGAAGTTAGAATAAAGTCGCAGTTCGCTGTAGAGTTTATTTAATATGTCAAGTTCTTCGTCGGTGTCATATCGGAAGTGTCCGACAGTGCGTTTAACTACAGAATAGTTTTTTTGTTCTACAAAGCAGGAATCATTTTTTCTGTAAGGGCGGCTTTTTCTTCCGTAATTATTAAGAATAAATGATGCATATGCACGATTGTAATTGGTTAATGAAATAAATTCGTCCAGGATTTTATCCTTTTCTTTCTTTGGTGCTTTTTGATAACGCAACGAGACCTTTAATGTTACCTTCTTTCGTTCTTTCATCGTTGGCTCCATTTTTAACCTCCCGATTCTTAAATATCGTAAATCTTTGCGGGAGATTATACTATTTCATTTAGGTTTTTATATGCGCCAACGATTATATTTCGTTTAGATTTTTAATGAGCCAATGCGGGGGTTTGACATATACCATTAATCTTTGATATAATAAGACTGTTGAAAAACGCCGTTTAGTTCTTTAAAATTTAAGTTTTTCCAGACTTTCCTTAAAGCCTTTATGGCTCACTTCGCGGTGAGGGTAGACTGTCGCTAAAAGTGTGTGAGCACTATGGGAGCGGCAGTTAATTTTGTCGGATTTACCACGAAGTGACCGATGAAATTGATATGCGCTCCCTTTTATTTTAGGTAATGCCTTATGAAAAAGCACCAAAATTTAGCATGTAACTGTCTTCAAGAGTTTAAGAATCCGACGGAAAATGTCCTCATGTCTGTAATTAAACCTAAAAGAAATTTCACCTAAATAAAGATGGAAAAACTTTTTGGGCACACCACGGTATTGATAAAGCCAGTTTTTGGCATAACTCCAAAATCCCTCGATACTGTTAATATGGTCTCGCCCTTTGGGTTTTCCTTTTTCTTTCCGAACAACAATGTGCTCACCTCTTACGGACAAGGAACCATACGCATGCCAGTCATCGGTATAGTAAAGGCTGCCAGGTTTTGTGGCTTCTATAACTGCCGGGATAATTCTTTCCCCATCGCGGCCAAGTACCGGAAAAACCCGCACAATTCCATTTCGTTTCAGTATACCCGGAACGATTATCTTTCCGCCATCGCCCCATCCTCTTTTTCCCGCTCGTTTTCCGCCGAACATCGTCTCGTCGCACTCAATCTGACCGATGAGAGATTCCCTGCATTCCTCGTGGGTCGAAAGCCCGCCTTCTGATAATTCGGAAAAATCGTTCAATACTGCTGCGGCAAGCGCCACCACGAAAGCGAAGCCGATAAGCCGGAGCCCCAAGCACAAAATACTCCGGAAGTTTGAGTTTTACACACTCGGGAAGACGGCTTTTATTCCAAAGAACCTTATTCGTGTAGTACGTTTTGCATTTGCGGCACTTGAAACGGATGCCAATTTCCCATGCCCAACTATATCCGCATGCGGGACATTTTCGCATGCCTGAAATTATACTAAATTTGGTGCACTTTGATTAGGTATTACCCAAAATTTAGAAAAACTTGTTAAGGGGGGTCGTTCAAAAATTAGTCTCAACAATCTTACATGGCAACCCAACACCACAAAATCACCTACTATCAATCACACAGTTACTTTGTTAAACCCAACTTCATCAGATGATTTATCCTAACTTGATTTTCTGAAATTAAATTTATATAATTTTGTTGAGCGAAAGTTCTAACATAGTTTAAAAGACACCGATGAAACTTTGAAAGCCCTCCATAGAACTTCTCAAATAAGTTGTATATTTTCATTAAACCCATGCGTATATAAGTGTTGGCGATCATTATGGTCCCTAAGATACTTATAATTAAACCTTCAGGCATAGGCGATATAGTTCATTCATTGCCAGTCGCTATAGCGTTGAAAAAAATAAATCCCGACTGCCGTCTGCACTGGCTGATATTTTCGAAATTTGAGCAATTGCTTAAAAACGTTAACTATATCGACAAAGTGATTCAATGGGATAGAAAAGGTGGATTAAGAGAATATATGAGGGTGATAAAATTGATAAGAAGCGAAAATTACGATATGGTCATTGACCTTCAGTCATTGCTCAGGACAGCAATACTCAGTTTTTTCTCAGGCGCTAAAGAAAAAATAACCGTTGGATTAACTCGCGAGTTTTCATGGTTGTTCGAGAAACCGGTTTCAAAGTTTAATCCCGAACTGCACGCTGTCGAGAGAAATTATGAAATCATAAAATACCTGGGTGGACAAAACTTACCGTCACCAGATGATTTGTTGCCGTGGCTCAAAATAACGAATGACGAAAAAAAAATAACCAATTCCGCAATGGTGGGATTCGAAAATAATAAAAATCTTGTGTTATTTAGTGTTGGGAGTCGTGGCGCGCATAAAATCTGGCCTCAGACGCACTACGCAAAACTGATAAATTTGATGAATGAACGTTATGACATAACGCCGGTTTTTTTGGGTTCAAAAGAAGAGAGTGCATTGATTGAAAAAACAACAGGTGAAATAAATTGTAAAAGTATCAATCTTGCTGGAAAAACTGATTTAAGAACTACTCTCGCCGTCATAGACGAGTGTTGTCTTGTAATCGGGAACGACAACGGAATAGTCCATATGGCCGCTGCTTTGGACAAACCGGTTTTAGTGATTTTCGGCGCCACCAATCCGAAGTGGTACTATCCTTACAACAAAAAATCAAAATATATCTATAAAAATTATCCTTGCTCACCTTGCGGAATAAAAACATTTTGCCGTGATTACAAATGCATGAAAGACATAAAACCCGAAGAAGTATTCAACTTTCTTCGCGACAATTTTGAAAATTATTTAAAATGAGAGCGTTGAAAAACCCTCTTTAGTTCTTTGAAATAATTCTCGTCGGTAAATCCGACGATAAAACATTTGCATTTTCTCTCCGGAATTGCTATAATATTTCTGACGAAAACAAA